>CAXUIS010000138.1:0-13424 GCA_964250915.1 uncultured Ktedonobacteraceae bacterium
CAGGATTGTTAGAAGTCGTTGTAGTGTAGGAATGATTGTATGTTCATCGGGACACTGTGTCCCGATGAACATACAATCATTCCTACACAAAGTATAACCGTACAGGGTAGTCCTATAGTCCTACAAATCGTCCTGTATACTTGACCTATTTGGTTATGGGAAGTAAAGTCATAGCAAGTGCTGTATGTCGAGGTGGATGTGTTGTAGTGTCTTAGAACAAAATTGAAGGAAACATGTATGTTGTCTATGGATAAGCGTAAGGGTAGTGTACTCAAAGAGCAATCGAATAATGGCACGCTCCCACAGGTACCAGGGCAGGTGAGTGAACTATCTCCCGTTGAACAATTACCTTTCCCAGAGTCATCAAGTGTCCCAAATAGAATTGCACAGGCATCTCCAGTTACTGAATCTACACCGTGGGCATCTTTTATTTCTGAGGCGTCACCACTTACAACACGCCAATTACCTGGTAACACAAAGACGACACCACTTCCTTTATCATCTGCCACACGTGTGTTGCCAGAGGTGACACGGATGTTGCCAGAGGTTCAAACGGGCAGCTTACCTCCCTTGCGGAACACAACCACGTCACTACGACAACCAACCGTTATTCGCGCTACTGGCAAAAAGAGTTCAGGCACGATGCGCCCACCAGAGGGTCGCCGCATGGTTGTACATGTAGCGGTAACTGTGCTACTAGCCTTTATTGTGCTCGGCAGTCTCATCGCGGTTGTGCCAACGGGTACCGAAGGCAAAGGTTATAACGTCTTCTCGCCAATCGTTAAATATTTTACGAATAAAAGTAACAGTAACGTCTTGCTAGCACAGCAGGCTGCGACGGCAACGGCGGTCACACAAGACGGCTATGATCCAGGAAATCAGACCTTCGCAGGTGTACCAACGGCTCCTACAACTAACGGTGGTGGTACTGGAGCGGGTACAGGAAGTAGTACTGGTGTGGGTACGGGTACGGGTACAGGAGGTAGTACTGGTGTGGGTACAGGTACGGGTATAGGAGGCGATGGTAATCACTTTTTCTTTGGTCAATGCACGTACTGGGCTGCGTTCCGCTATCATCAATTAACGGGCAAGTGGGTGTCATGGCTAGGGAACGCTGCCGATTGGGCATACAATGCGCCAGCATATGGTTGGCATGTAGGTTATGCTCCACGCGTAGGCAGCATCATCGTGCTGGCCCCTGGTGTAGAAGGTGCTGGTCCCTTCGGTCACGTTGCTATTGTTGAAAGCATCAATCCCGATGGAAGCGTGGTCACATCCAATTTTAATTGGGCACAAGATGGTGGTGGGTTTGCTATCCTGAGCTACCATACATTCTATCCAGGCTATGGCGTCACCTTCATATGGTCGTAGATAATCTGTAGGGACGATAATTCATTACGCCCTTTTTGCACGGACATGTGTAAAAAGGGCGTAATGAATTATCGTCCCTACATTTATTCTCTTCGCCAGCATTTTAGAAGAAAGGTATAATGTTCAATCATTTTGCGGTGTTGCTTGCGTTCCTCAGATGTTCCTTGATCTATATGCTCTTTGTGATAGGAAAGTAACGCCTGTGCGCCTGCAACAGCTTTGACAGAGACACGCATGGTGTGAACATATTCATGTGCGATGGGTTGCCACTCTGGATTATCACGCCAGTTGATGTAGGGACAATTGCGACACTGGTTGGCGCAACAATAGCCACGTCGTGTGAGAAAGCTTCGTGTCGCCATGTAAAGACCATCGGCAGTTATCTCCCAATCCCCCTCTTCCTCGCTTGAAATTTGCGCCATGTGTGCTCCAAGCTATATATTTTTGCTGATAGGGAAGGGACCGATGTATCGCGTCCTCTTGGTACCATGATTATTGCAGACGAGGACGCGATACATCGGTTCCTACCGCTTCTTAGATGCTTTATTATACCATTGGGATATGTTCAATATGAGCGTTTTCGTCGCGTGGCACATGGCGCGTCTGGATGCGATGCATCGCGTTCCCTATACGACGAATACCCTCTTCGATATGTGCTATTTCGGGTGTGGCAAAGCTAAGACGAATATAATGTTGCCCACCACCGTCAACATGAAATGGTTCTCCAATGACAAATGCAACTTGTTCGGACGTAGCCTCACGCAGCAGAGTACGCGCTCGCATATCCCCCGGTAGACGGCACCATAAATGGAAGCCCCCACCAGGCTGGTTCACGCGGTAGCCTGTCGGCCAATGAGTTGCAATGGCTTCCAGCATGCAATCCCTTTTTTGCTGATACTGCTCTCGCAACCTCTGAACGTGCTCATCCATAAAGCCACTTTGCAAGAGTTCCGACACCGCCCACTGTCCAAGCGCATTGGTATTGAGATCGAAGACCTGTTTATGTAAAGAAAGGCGTTCAATCATAGTTGATGGGGCCACAAGCCATGCAACACGCAGACCGGGGGCGAGTAATTTGGAATAGGTGCTAAGGTAAAGAACCTGTTCGTGTTTGTCCATTGCTTTAAGTGGCTGCTGCTCTTTGCCGTCAAAGAAGATTTCGCCATAAGCATCGTCTTCCAGAATGGGTATTTGATATCTCTTGGCGATTTGTAGAAGTCGTTTTCTGCGCTCGTTGGACATAACCACACCTGTAGGATTGTGGAACGTGGGCGAGGTGTAGATAAAACGTGGATGACGACGTGCAAGAATGGATTCGAGCAGGTCGATACGCATACCTTCGTTATCCATTGGCACACCGATGACACGAGCACCCAATGCACGAAATGTGTTGATCGCTCCTAAGTACGTAGGTACTTCTACAATAACCTCATCACCAGGGTTCAGGAGGAAGCGACTGATGAGACCAATACCCTGTGTTGAACCAGACAGGATCAGGACATGTTGTACGTCAATAGCCACGCCATGTGCCCGCATACGTGCCGCAATAGCACGTCGTAGGCTTTGTAGTCCCTCAACAGGACAATAACCCAACGCACTTTGACGCGCCTGCCGCAAGCTATTGGAAAAAATTGTGGCAAGTTGTTCGGCAGGCAACATATCCAACGCGGGTGTTCCTGCTGCAAGCGAAATAACTTCTTTATGCTCGCTCATCGAGGTAATTTCGCTTAACATACGTGCATCTGGTCCCAGTACAGCATCCTCGCCTTCCGCGAGACCAAAAAGCCAGGAGGGAACATCACTCTCAAACGGCTCGCTTGGGTCAGATAGGTAGCTCCGCCGCACAACCGTTCCACGTCCTACATGACCCTCAATCAAGCCCTCACTAGCAAGCTCGTTATACGCGTTCATCACAGTGGTACGATTAACACCTAGTTCTTGTGCAAAGGCCCGCTCTGTTGGCAGTCGTGTGCCCTCAGCCAACTCGCCCGAAAGAATAGCTTCACGAAGTGCATGACATATTTGCTGGTACAATGGGACACCATTTGTACGCTCTAGCTTGACCAATGCATGAATAGGTGTTGTAAATGAAGGGAGTGATGATCTCAAATTGGCTGTATTGTGTGCCATGATTACCTCCTGATTGGTTCATACCAATGAGTGTATCTGATACAAGAGAGAGTAGGCAAGGGCCAATGACATACTCATGACTAGGCCAATGTTCTGTTTTGAATGAAATGAGGAGATTATGACAGATATTGAACAACGCATCGAGCAGGTACGCAATGATCGCGAACATGGCTCACGCTGGCTTGTACGTGAGACACTGCTGATTCTGCGTGACCTTACACGTACTCCTAAGAGTTCATCAAACGAACAAGACGTATATATGGTTGGTCGTACTCTTGCACAGGCGCGACCTTCTATGGCTGCTCTAGCCAGCGTAGTTGGACGTGTCCTCACATCACAAGGTGGACCTGATGCTATGGCTCAGGAGGCCGAACGTCTTTTGCATGAGTACGATACTGCAACCGCACACATTGCAGAGCATACTAAACCCTTACTCTATGGAACAATTATGACATGCAGTATCTCCGGTACTGTCTTAGATGTCCTCGCCGCCAGTAGTTCGACTATTAAGCAGGTGATTACCCTGGAAGGGCGTCCACGCTATGAAGGACGTGAAATGGCGCGTGCATCGCAGCAGAAAGGCATTGCTGCGACACTGATTACCGATGCACAGGCGGACATATTTATGCCTCAATGTACTAGTGTTGTTGTGGGTGCCGACAGCATTCTAGCGAATGGAGATGTGTTAAATAAAGCAGGGACTGCGCTACTTGGTTGGTCAGCACAAGGACACAATGTTCCTCTCTACGTCCTCTGTGAAACACTGAAAATCTCTTCACAAAGGTGGCAAGAGGGAAAAGAGCATTGGCAAACAAACCTCGCACTGCTGGAAGAGAAAGAGGGGACCGAGGTGCTTGAACAGCCTATAGAGGGGGTTATAGTTCGTAATTTCTATTTTGATCGTACTCCCTATAAGCTGGTAGCGAAGGTGATTACAGAGCGAGGTGTACTAGACCAGAAAGAGATTGCAGCAATTGCGGATCAGGTGGCACATAACAAGCAGCAATTGAGTTTGTAGGATTTATGCCGGTAGGGGTAGCAATGAATTGCTGCCCAAAGATGGGGGCGGTGGGGTAATGCGTTGGCAACGACTCGCTATCCCCAGCGTGTTCCCCTCCCGACCCATCTTTGGGCGCAATGAATTGCTGCCCCTACCGATTGATTGTCGTATATCCACCAGGGGAATCCACTCCGGCACGCCTAATGTGGACGTGTATGGTAGAGGGAAGCGGGCCAATGGTAGGTGAGGCGACTACAACTGTTGTCTGTACGTTCTCCACCTCTGGCTTGGTGCCTGCTGCTAGAGCATTCGCCAAGAATTGAGAGCCGCTACCAATACTTAAAACGAGAAACGCTAGTGCGACGATACGAATTTGCCATGCATTTACTTTATGTATAGCTATACGAAGCTTGGTCATTCTTTTTCCTTAATTCATCCACTCGCCGGGAGCACTTTTCCGGCCTATCTTCACACCACCATCACGGTCCTCCATAGTCTTAGCATCCTCCGCCATACGTGCGCCTATATCTGAGAACGACGTACGATGCCAGAAGGTTGCTGGCAAGAGACCAATGCCAATAGCAATCGCAGCCCCTATTTCCGCGCGGTTAAAGGGTAGTCCGGGTGGTAGGGGAAAAGGGACACGCGCGATTACACCGAGGTGTAAGAGGAGTGCGAAGACGAAGATAAGCAGTTCAAAGACAAATGCGGCATAGTACGAAACGACTTCTTTCGCCGGTTTTTGTCGATACACAATGGCTAGCCCAACGTTGAGCAAACACAAAAAACCTGTGATCCAAAGTGATATTGTGAGTATGTTGCCAAAGGTCACAAACGTTATGTTTGCAACATACTGACTCACGCGTGCAAATGAGAAAAGTAAAGAAACAACATGCATCGACAAATACCTCCCCGATATGTATGCCCACGAAGCCTATATGGACATGTCCCTACACTTTTTTATTTATACGTTAACAACAGATTTGAAAAGGCAACTTCAGTCTTATCCAAATTCACTAACATCCCAACCTCACCACTTTTTAGTGCTCCATCCCGCGCGTTACCCACGACTTTATTATTTACAATCAACGTAAATTTGTTATTATTCACAGCGACCTTAAACGTATTGACACTCTTTGGCCCATGACCTTGGTGAAACTCACTTCCATAGGGAGCAGACCAGATTGTCGTCCAGGGACCGTTTGTTTGATCACCACTGTCATCATACTTCAGCAGTTGATAACTACCACCTTTTGTATTCGCTACCTCAAAAATGTAAAACGCTTTGTATGTTTGTCCATTCTTTTGATGTACGCTAAAATTGTAGACAAGGCCAAATTGATTTGTGAAGGTCGATTCGTCTCCACTCAAAGCCTCCATCGTCAGCGAATACACATACGGACCACTTACTGTTTCATCAGGTAGTAACGCAAGAGCAAGGGCTTTTGTATCATTATTAGTAATATGGTATGCATTGTTCTTAAAAACATACTGCTGCGGCCCATCAGTAGCGACATGCCAGTTGTGACTATTCGCGCTGAGCGAGTCACTGAGAATGGTATTTGCCTGCATCGTTGCGGTAGCCTGTACACCGACAGTAGCCGTTATATTTGGCGTCACAATCACTTTAGTCTGCTGCATTGTATTCATATGCGTGCGGACCAACCAGAACACACTGGATGTAAGGAGTATCAAGCAGACAGCAGCGCAAAGTACGACGACTTTTACATTTCTTCTGAGCTTATTCAAAGCACGTAGAGGTGTTCCTGATAACAACGGTTCCAAGTTTGATGGTGGAAGTGCAGAGGTAGGAGAGGATGATCCCCCTCCTTGCTCTGGTGGAAGTACAGGCAAAAAGCCAGTCACAAATTGCCCTGGTTGTCCAGCCACGGGAACCTGAATCACCTTGAATGACTGCGCCAACTTCATTGTCGTCAAGCCTTGACCTGAGTAGGAACTATTGGTTAGCGTTTGAGTTGCCTGATTGGTTTGTCCCTCAGGTTGAGGACCATTGAATGTTCCATTCATATCACTAAGAGGAAAAGGCGAAACAGGATTGAAAGATTTCATTTCGTTGGGATCATCGACAGTATTTGGCGTAGATGGCACGTTTGGCTGTGCGGGCGGAAATGGTACACTTCTTTGTGGTTCCTGTACAATGGATGCATTGCTTTCATCCACTGCGCGCTTAAGACCAGTTTTATGCACAACTCTTGGCTTGATATGTGTTGTGGCATTCGTGGTATGTCGAGAATTAGAGACGTTTGTATTAGCAGCCGCTTGTGACTCATTAGAAGAAAACGATATTGGTGTATACGGATTATTTATAGTATAAGAGTTATACATATTGGTAGTAGAGACAGATTGTGCAGGTGGTATAAGTTCGGGAAACGATGGCATACTTGCTTTGGCGACACTATTCTCTTGAGCTTCTAAGATACTTGAAGTTGTGTGCGGCGTGAGTGGCACAAGCGAGGGCGAACCAACTCTTGCCATGCCTGTACCACTTCTTGTGTTTGGTTGCACAGCAGGGACACTACTTGTTTGCCATGAAGGATCAAAAAGACCGCGAGGCGTATACAGGCGGCTTTCCGCTCCGGGAGCAACTGGTCCACTACCGCCAACATTTTGCAAAGAAAGTTGTACGCCGGAGACCGCGAGGGCGAGACGAAAAGCACTAGCAAGGTCCTGTGCGGTCATATAGCGGTCATTAGGATTTTTCGCCAGTGCACGAAGCAACACCTGCTCGGCGGGAATGGGTAAATCTTTCCGTAGTAAACTTGGTGGAGGTGGCTCGGAGTGCAAATGATGCATGGCAATCTGCATAGGCATGTCACCACTAAACGGTGTCCTGCCCGTTACCATCTGGTATAACACAACACCGAGTGAATAGAGATCGGCCCGCGCATCTACGTCATGACCACCCATGACCTGCTCTGGTGACATGTAGTCAGGTGTGCCCAATGGGACGCCAGCACCTGTCAGGCTCACCTGTGGGCCTTGCCCATCGGCGACAATTTTCACCAATCCGAAATCAGTCAGGAGTAGCCTTCCCTCGGAAGTCTTCAAAATATTGGCAGGTTTGATATCACGATGAATCACACCATGCTCATGAGCCACGTCTAACGCGGCAGCGAGTTGATCGAGATAGTTTACCACTTTTACCAGTGATAGCTGCCCTTCATGTTCTAACTCGTCGCGTAACGTCCCACCACTGATGTAAGGCATCACAAGATAAGCCAGCCCATCGCGTTCCCCATATTCGTGAACAGGAAGAATATTAGGATGGTCCAGCGACGCAGCGGCATCCGTCTCTCTACGAAAACGCTCAAGAAATGCTGCTTGCTGTGCCACGTTCAGACGTGTAACGGGCAACAACACTTTGACCGCAACTTGACGACGAGGGCGGGACTGCTGTGCCAGGAAGACAGCACCCATCCCACCCTGTCCTATCAGCTTTTGGAGTGTGCAGGTACCAAGTACCGTTCCAATCAAAACTTCTGCATTCATAAAGACGATTTCCCCTAGTTTCGTGTGAGCAGGAGGTTTTTGAAGGCAACCTCTGTACCATTAAGATTGACGATCATGCCAACTGTACCACTAGCAAGTGAAGCATCTTGAACTGTCGTCATCACTTTTCCATTCACCGTAATCGTGAACTTCGCCCCATTCATAAACACCTTGACCGTGTTTGTATTCTGTATGCCATGTCCCTGATGAAACTCGCCCCCAAATGATTGATGCCAGAGTTTCGTCCAGGGTGCGTTCGCGGCAGAAGCACCCTTCGTATCATCATATTTCCAGAACTGATACTCGCCGCCCTTGGTATTGACCACTTCAAAGCTATAAAAGGTCGTGATTGTTGTTTTGCCCTTCGTCTGCTGATTGAAGCGCATAATCATTCCAAAAGAGTTGTTGGGAGAAGTATCGTCACCCTTGATCTCGTCCATCGTCAATGTATATCCAATGGCACCGGCGAACGGAGCGGATTGCAATACCGTCGCACGTCCATTGTCGCCCTGATCGGTGATGTGATATGCGCCATCTTTGAAGGCGTACACAGTCGCGGGTGTAGTCAACCAGTTGTTTGTGTTCGTATTCAGTGGATCATCGAGGATAATATTTGCGCGCGCAGTTGCTGTTACCCGAGCGAGTGCGGTGGCTTTTACGTTGGGCGTTCCCATCGTTACAGGCTGATTTGTCGTCTGCCGCTTTGCCGTTGGACTAGAGTGTGTGCGCACAAACCAAAATGTACTTGCTGTTCCAACAAGCAATAGCAGCACAACGACAAGCGAAAGTATCGAGACCAGACGCTTGGACATTCTTTTCGGCTCAGCGTTTTCAAGCGGTGGCAGTTGCGCAGTAGATGCAGAAGGCAATAATCCTGTTACATAACGACCCGGCTGACCCGCGACGGGAACCTGCACGATTGTTAGAGGTGCGGTTAACTTCACCGTATTGGTCGATTTCGCTGGCACCATGTGCGCATCCGTATTAAGTGCTGGCGATAATTGTTGTACATTATCAAACTGTGCTGCACTCGGTACACGGATACTATCGGTTGAGGGAGCCGTAAGGGTCTGCGTTGACTGCATACCTGTTACCTCATCACTATCTGCAAGTCCCGCTGTTCTCGTCGTTCCCATCGTACCACCGGTCGCCATCTGTGGGAACTTTCCCGTTCGTGACAGCAGACCAGTAGATTTCGCCGCAGGCAGAGAGCCAGTAGTGACAGAAGAAAGTGTGCTTGTTGACTTACTTAGGAGACCCCCACCATTTCTGGCACTGAGGGCGGGTAAGAATCCTGTTGGATTCCCTAGGGGAGCAGGACTAGCCTTTGCTGCGAAGGTTCGGCTATTCTCCGTTTGTCGCGTTGTATCAAACGAGGCTTGTGGAGTAAGCAACCGCGCAGCAGTGGCACCATTGAGGGCGGCACTTGCACCACCACCTAGTGGAATACCTGTACCAATAAGGGCTGTGCGAAATGCTTGTGCAAGGTCTTGCACTCGGTCATAGCGTTCATATGGATGCTTTGCTAGCGCACGTAGAATAACTTGCTCTGCTGCAATTGGAAGGTCTGGACGCAGCAGATGTGGTGATGGCGGTGAAATTTGTAGATGCTGTGACGCGATCTGCATGGGAGTTTCGCCCTGAAATGGCGTAGTGCCCGTGATCATCTGATACATAATGACGCCGAGCGAATACAGGTCGGAACGCCCATCAACATCTTCACCAATTACTTGCTCCGGTGACATATAGTCGGGAGTACCAACGGGTGCCCCTTCGCCTGTGAGCCGAGCTTGTGGTGTTTGTCCTTCAGTGATAACCTTTACCAGGCCAAAGTCTGTCAGTAAGAGGCGCCCTTCGGGTGTCATTAAAATATTAGCAGGTTTGATATCCCTATGAATGACACCATGTGCATGAGCAAAATCCAGTGCAGCCGCAAGTTGATCGACATAATTTACCACTTTTGCCAGGGGCATGGGACACTCGCGCTCCATCTCATCACGCAATGTGCCACCGCTCACGTAAGGCATCACAAGATACGCTAAATTATCTCGCTCTCCATATTCATGAACAGGCATAATATTGGGATGTTCCAGAGACGCGGCAGCATCGGTCTCACGGCGAAAGCGTTCCAGAAACGCGGCAAGCTGAATTGAGGTTAAGGACGCCATAGGCAACAACACTTTGACTGCAACCTGACGACGAGGACGTGATTGTTGTGCAAGAAAAACTGCTCCCATTCCGCCCTGTCCTATCAACCGTTGCAGTGTACAGGTGCCAAGTACCTTTCCAATCAATGCTTCTGCGTTCATAAACCCTCTTCCTTACTTTGACATTCTTTAGAGTTGCATCTATCTCTACGCGGAAAACCGTCTGCATTTATACTCTTTTATTCACGCGACATATCCCTGCCTATGTGTGCCATACTTCTTCATGTGTCTACATCTTAGTCAACCTACGTGCTTCTGACAATGCATAAGCCCTTTTTCATGACCAAAGTAATGTATATTGTAGGACAACTGACCGTATTCACACTCCTCTATGCAATGAACGGGGGCATGTTGCGATTTATAGATTAGTAGGAAATGTGGGGGAATGATAACAATACACGAAAGAGAGAGTAACAACATGGCACGGCATACCGTGTCATGTTGTTACTCTCTCTTTCGTGTATTGTTAGTTTTATACGGTAGGGTCTTTAAGCATATCAGGGTCAAGGTCCTCTTCGGCGTCGAGGGGTACGATTTCGTCCTCAACCATTGCAACCATCGAGGGAACGGTACGGCTTTGTACGATGATGCCATGCAGTAGTGACGCCGATGCTTGTGCTAATAATGGTCGGATATGCTCTAAGCGTGTGCGCTGTATCGCAAGTTGTTCAGCGCGTTCACGAGCGGCTCGTTCGTTCGCAACGCCTTCGGTTGAAGTTGATGACATCTGTGTCCATATATCGCGGGCGTCCAGAACCTGACCAACGGCTGCCTGTACCTGCTGTAACAGGTCAATGGTCTGGTTAATCGACATCATGATGTCGCCTTCGGCAAGGTCGATACGGTTCATCAGGCCACTGAGCGACATACCACGTGACCATGCAAGCGCGACTCCATGAAACTCTGGTGCGATACCAGGCGTGAAGTTGATTGCGGCACGTTGCTCAACACCATTGATGTGCTGGACGATATGCCAGAGCTGACGCCGTACCTGCACAAGCTTGGCATGTACAACGTTACGATTCTTCACACGTTTATCAGTATTGAACGTGAACCAACTGCACACCTCGGCAAGCTCGCTCACAGTCAATTCGTCAAGGACACCCTGCACAATCAGTTCGATGATGAGCGCTCCAACCGGATGAAAGATGCTACGTAACAGGCGACCCTTGAGCGTGAGTGAATCGTCTTGTCCGATAAAGCCAAGCGCACGCAAGGCGAAAATTGTTCCATCCAATTCCGCAGCACCTGCTCGACTGAGTGGATAGGCTCCGATTTTTTCACGCCGTTTCTCAAGCGCAAGCGCGGCACCGTCAGAGGCGGCACCCTTCTTTTTCTTGCCCGATTTCTTCGCCTTGTTGTGACGCAATTCTAAACGATGTAGTTCGTCAAGCTCCCAACGCATATAGCGTTGATACTCACGCAAGCTAGAGGCACAGATGCGACGTAGGTGTTGTACGTCCCCAGGCTTCCACAAGTTAAGGACGGAATTGTAGCGAATGACAAAGGCACTGGTGACAGGCAGAAGTTCACCTGTGATACGCTGGAACGATGGCTCGAACGGCTCCCACGGCGAGTATGGAATGACAGCCGACCCATGCATATCCATACCACGACGACCCGCGCGCCCTGTCAGTTGACGATATTCGTTGGGTGTCAAGAGACGCATTTCTTGTCCATCGAATTTGCTCAAGCTGCCCACGACAACGGTACGCGCAGGCAGATTCACACCAAGCGCAAGCGTATCGGTTGCAAACACGGCGCGTAGTGAACCTCTTGCGAACAGCGTTTCCACCAGCACCTTCAATCCTGGTAGCAGGCCGGCATGGTGAAAGGCTAGGCCGCGTGGTAACAGGCTGGTCAGCGAGATCACTTGTTGCAGGTTGCGATCTTCTTTCGGCAGTTGCTCTAGCCAGATGTCAATCTCTTCTTTGATACGGGCCGCTTCTTCTGGCGTCGTGAAATTGTGTAGCGAGGCACTCATCGCAGCCTCTTCTACGACACGGCGTCCAGGCAGAAAGTAGAGGCAAGGTAACAAGTCGGCATCGCGTAAGGCACTTAGTACAGCACCTGAATCAGCACCTTCACGCTTTGGCTGACGCTTTGGCTTCTCTTGAACGGGTGTCTCTTCCTCACTGCTTGCGGAGCGTTGCGTGTCTTGCCGACCATTCTTACCGCGTTTGCGTCGGTCGTTCCACTCCTCGTCGTCCTCATCATCTTCGTCATCGAAGGTATACACACGATTTCTGTTCGATAACTGTGCTGCCTTTGCCTCGCCACCGATATGCGGAAACTTCTCGATGCGTTTGCCATCGGCATCCTGCACAAGGTGCAGTTTGCCATCCAGAAAGTAATAGTGTTCCAGGGGGACGGCTCGTTGCTCATGTGTCACAAGCACAATTGGACGGTGTACACGACTGATCCAATTTGCGAGGTCTTCGGCATTGCTCACAGTAGCTGACAAACCAACGAGTTGAACATGTTGTGGTGAGCAGATAATGGCCTCTTCCCATACAGGGCCACGTTCGACATCGCTAAGGTAGTGCAATTCATCGAATACCACAAAGCCAACATCTGCCAGCGATGAGGACAGGCCAAAGCGTTCTCCGCCCTCTTCTAAGAGCATGTTGCGATAGACTTCGGTGGTCATAATGACAATTGAGGCACGACTATGCTCGACGATATCGCCTGTCACAAGGCCAACAGTATCGGAACCATAGGCATCACGCAGATCACGGTACTTCTGATTCGAGAGTGCTTTCAGGGGTGTAGTGTAGATGACACGCTGGCCTCGCTGCTGTGCGAGCCAGATGGCGTATTCCGCGACAAGCGTTTTGCCTGTGCCAGTTGGAGCCGCCACCATCACGGACTGGTCATCGGCAAGATGAGCAATCGCTTCAAGTTGAAATGGGTCAATGGGGAAAGGATAGCGACCCTTGAACGTCTCGATGCTCTCCCACGCCGCCGATCCTAGCTGAGTCTCTTCAATGTCTGGGGTCTCTTGCCCGACCACTACGTATTCGTTCATGTTCTTTCTTGCTTGTATAGTATTTGTACTTTGCTAGCGTTTTCCATTTTTCTCATTGTAACATGAATTAAGCATATACGCTATCTATTTTGAATCCCCCAATATAATTGTTTGTTTATTTATTTGACGTTTAGACTAAACGGACCCAAATGGCAACCTTCCTTGCGAAAGATTGCCG
>CAXUIS010000139.1:0-13409 GCA_964250915.1 uncultured Ktedonobacteraceae bacterium
GCTAGTGCTTTGTCAAGCCTTTTTTTATGACTTTTACAACGCTCTCAAAAATTGCTGCTTCCTTGCTTTTGCATAAGCACACAATACACGAGCACGAAATCTTCTCGTCAAAAAGACAACAAGAAGCCGCGCTGCGGTTATTTTGCTCTCGGAAGAAGTGTTCCCTTGAGGAGCCACATTAGCGTGGCATACGATAATCTCAGAGACAGGAGCACACGTTCATAGAAGTGTGATTGTTCTTGCTGGGACTTGCATAGTATGCCATAACTTTCTCTATTTGTCAAGGATATTATTGCGGTTCTGAAAAATCTCTTGAGGCAAGCCATTGTAGACGTTGACGTTGGGCTTCAGCGAATGTATCATCGAGGTGCTTATCTTGAAGATATATACTATTACGTATTTTTTGCAACGTATCAATATACGTATCAAGCTGTGTAACAATAGCCTTGTCATTTGTCATGCATATGTCGCGGTACATTTCAGGATTGCCACCCGCTAATCGAGACATATCGCGGAAACCGCTTGCGGCGAGTAAAGCAGCTTCATTCCATGTAGCATCCTGAGCTACTGTGCTCATCAAAGCAACAGATGCGATAAATGGAAGATGACTTACGCTAGCAACTTGTTTATCATGTTCTTCTGGCTCTAAGTACCGTATACGAGCATTCAGCATCTCTACAAACGTGGCAACTTTGTGTAGGGCAGCAAGTTGTGTCGCTTGCGTTGGTGTAAGACAATAGATGCAGTTTTGAAATAACTGTGCGTCAGCTACCTCTACCCCACTCACCTCTTTCCCTGTCATCGGATGACCACCAATAAATGGAACCGAGGAAGGTAAAAATTCTTCAGCCCACGCAACAACTTGAGCCTTAGTACTTGCAACATCCGTTACAATGGTTCCAGGTGACACACATTGCCCAATATCTTTAAGCAACCTCTGCATTGCTCCAACGGGTGTAGCAAGTACGACAAGCTCTGCTCCTTGGACAACCTCTGTTAGTGAATCACACGGCAGGTCTATTGCTCCAACGCTATAAGCACGTTGACTTGAACCTTCATCATAGCCAACAATTTCACGTGCCGCCTTTGCTTGATGAAGCGCGAGTCCTATAGAGCCGCCAATAAGCCCTAAGCCAATAATCGCAACACGACTGAACATGCTTTACATTTTCCCATTCTCTTACTATGTCGTAGGTTGCACGTCAAAAACACGCCACAGTTCATCGACGTTGCGAGCTAACGCAAAGTCCTTCTCTGTGATACCACCTACTGAGTGTGTGGCGATATGCAAGATAACTTTGTTATACAAAATGTGTATATCAGGATGATGCGCGGCAAGTTCTGCAAAATGCGCAACAGCATTCACAAAGAAAATAGACGAAGGAAAGGATGGTAAAGAAAACTCTCGTCGTAATCCTCCATTACTGACTGTCCACGTAGGAAGACTTTGTAAGCGAGTTTGAATTTCCGCATCATCTAGCTTAGAAACGTCATTTGACATGTAAGGCTCCTATCTTCTACAATATAGGTCCATTATACTCCTTGTATCTACTTCGTTCAATCCATTTAGTTTATAGCATAGTTTTATAGCGAGTAAGGAGACCATTTCACAAAGTACATAATTCTTGTACAAGGTTTTACACTCGCATATGTGTAATTCGTATGATTACACGACTCTATGCTTTGGAGTATTTGCACCAATAGGGTTCATATATTGTAGCGCGTTCTTTAGTGAGTTCGTGAAGCCACCGGTATACTCTTCAAGTTATTTTCAGCTTCAATCAATGAGGAGAAGCGAGATATGAAAACTGGCGAGAAATTCACCAAGCGGTTTCTGCTGATATTTCTGTGTACAATGGTCATGCTCCTGGTGGTGCCAATAAGTGCAGTCCAGGCGCGGTCAGTCGCTCGCACCAGGGCGGCGAGCCTGAGTCCCACGCTCTCGGTCTCAAGTCAACTTAACCAACGACGCTACGTTGCCTCTGGCGACCGAGCCTACGAACTTGGCAGCGAAGATGGTCGCTACCCAGCCATAGGCTTTCACACCCGCGGCGAGATGGGTGGCATCTGGTCCCCTCCGATCAAGCTACTCGACGGTATTTGGTTCGGCATCAACGGTCAGTGGATCGGGCCTGCGACAAACTTTACATCAGGCTTCGGCTACGAGCAAATGGCACTGCCAACAACGAGTGGCGTGCAGATCGCCCGTACTGACTTTGTCCCTGACGGGCGGCGTGCAGTAGAGTTTGGGCTTACGCTCACCGCGTCTAACTCCGCTTCATTCAAGCTCAATGTTGATGCTCATTCTGAACTCATGAGCGCGTATCCATGGGGTTTCACGAAGCCAGACCAACTACAGTTCAACCTCTCTGATACTGCGACATTTAACGGTCACCAACTGGTCTTTCAGGAGATCGGGAAGCCATCGGTTGCCAATGCCTCATCCCACAATTGGGCGGCTATTGTTGGTGCAACTAACCTCACCCCGGACTCCGGGATAACCGGTAGCGCGTTCCGCGGCCCGCAGGATCCGCCAGTAATCTGTCCAGTATCTACGCAACCCGACAAGTTTCGGTGCGACGATACTGCCTACGGCAAGGGCGCGGGAGGCCAATTGACCTACACGCTTAAGCTACACGCCAAAACCAGTCTGACAGTGTGGTTCACGGTGGCTGGCTCGGATCAGGGGCTTAATGCGGCTCGGACTGAGTATCAGGCAGCAAGCGCGAATCCGACCAGCGAACTACAGGCTAAGGTCTCTACACGCCTCGCATTGGACAGCCAGACTCAAGTGTCGCTCCCAGCCGATCCGACGCTAGCCGCTGCGGTTACCTGGAGTAAGCAGAACCTTGCCGATCTCACACAACAAGCCGACAACGTACAGATCCGGTCAACGGAAGAGGGAACTGTGTACCCTGCGCCGCTCGCAACCTTGCCGAGTATTCGGTTTGAAGGCGCAGGCTTCCCAGATTACCCATGGATGTTCGGAACCGACCAGGAATACACAATATATGCACTCCTCGCTGCTGGGCAATTTGCCACTGCCGAAGACGCTCTCCATTCGCTCGCAGAGGTGAGTATCATTGCCAATAAGAACTCTGGCAAGGTCGTGCATGAGACTGTCACCGACGGTTCGGTGTACTTTGGATTGAACAAAGACCCAGGTGACATCGACGAAACCGCCAAGTTCCCAACTGCGGTGGCGATGGTATGGCGCTGGACAGGTGACTCGACCTTCCGCGACCAGATGTACGCCTTTTCTGTACGCAATATGCAGTACATGGTTAATCTGATTCAATCCGACGAGGATTTATGGCCTGATGGAAATGGTAATGTTGAGTCCCCTGGGCTAGGTGCCGATCAGGTCGATGTCTCCGTCTACACAATTCGCGGCCTACTCGACCTTGCTGACATGGCAGCGAGTAAGCACGACACGGCAACGGAAAACTGGGCTTTGAAATACGCAAGGAAGATGGAACAAGCCTTCCAGAGTGCCTGATGGCTACCAAGTATTCCGCAGTACGCCGACTCGCTCACCGACCCCAACAACCAGCCACTCATGCAGAGATGGTGGACAGGTATCACTCCAATGGAAGCTGAGCTATACATGGGTGGTGTGTCGCAACCGGGGTTAGCACCCGCAACCGATGCACGTTCGGCACTTACATTACGCGAAACCTCTTGTTATTCGGGGCAGTGGGGCATGTATGTCGAGGGTAGCCCAGGATGTGACTCTGGCACCTCTAAGGCCAAGTTACAGCAGGCTTACACCCTCAATACAGGAGTAATGGCTGTGGCACTTGGTAACTATGGATTGCTCGGTTCAGGCCAGCAACAACGCTACACCGACAATCTTGCACAACTCCAGCTTGGCTCAGTCGCAGAGCAACCGGGTATGATGCCAGAGATTGGTCCATCACCGGACTTCATTGCGAACATCGACCAGCCGTTCAATGAACGTTCGTCGTTGGAGCAGGCATGGGGGACATATGGAGTACTGTGGCCCGTCGTCCATCAGCAGCTTGGAGTCGATCCCCAGCTTGGTGATGGACTACTAGAAGTTCTCCCAAATGTCCCATCTGGTCAGTCAATCGTATCGGGAAATGCTATACGGATCGGTAGGGGCAATATTGATGTCACGGCCACCCATACAGGCAACAGCTGGACAACCACAGTGACATCTCGTATCGCCGCTTATACTCTGCATGTTGGTGCAATTCTACCAGCTGGTAGCACCATCAATAGAGTGCTGCTTAACGGTGTGCCAACAGCCTATGTTGTGCGTGACACCAATGCTGGGCGCGAGGTGTTCGTCTCGACCACTGGCGGGTCTACCGCTAAGGTGCAGGTGATTGTGAACTGATAGGAGCAAGACAAACAAAAAGCCGACAGGTGCAATTGTACCTGTCGGCTTTTTGTTTGTCTGAAACGCTTAGAAATAGACGAGATTTTCGAGCCAATCGGTTTCATTTGGACCGAGGACGGAGGAAAGCATAAGCGTTACATCATCACTTAGAAGCGTTTGACGTTCCACGCGATATAAGGCAAGAAAACGAGGGAGTATTTCTGGCTCATAACGTGCGAGGAGATCAGCGGCAAATTGCTCTAGCAAAAGTTCGTATTCTAAATAATCATCTAAGGTTGTGTCTTCATACCAATCAAAGCCACGTACTGTTACAGGCGTTTTACCATCTGGCTCCGGCTCAAATATTTCCACAAATTGTTCGTGTAGGTCTTTATTGACAACTCCTTGCACATTATCAAGACGTTGCGAAAGCCAGAGTGCCGCAAATTTCAGTTGCCACTCATCAGCCCACAAAGGATAGTCGTCGGGCCAAGGACGCGGATCATCCTCAAGAAATGCCAGCACAACTTCGTGATACAAAATAAAGGCAAGTTTCTCCTGTGTTGGTTCACCCCAAATAGCATCGAGTGTCGGTGGCACCACAAGACTAGGAGGCGTGGTTACAGCCGTCCAATATGGCTGTAATGCTCCGACCTCTTCCTGTTCATCACGAGGAGCAAGCTGCCAATCCGCGTCTGTAGCTAACACAATGTATATTTCTGGTAAGGGCCGTGCAAGCAAGGCTGTTAGTAAACTTCCAGCCTTTTCTACCGTAGTAAGAACCCAACGAGCGCGGTTTTCCTCGCCCGTTGGGTAATAGACGGTAAGTGGCTCAGTCAGTTTCTCATAGCGTTCATAGGGAAAGACCATGCGCCTTTTCAGCCGTCCCTTCTCTTAATTGTTTACAACATTTTCCTTTGGTACGGTCAAAAGATTCGGCGTGTTCCCGTTTGTAGATGCCTCGTTACGCAATTCTTCTACTGTATTATCTTTACGGAAACGGTGATACAAATCGTTCGTACGCTGACGTACAGTGCCTGCACTTAGTTTTTTGCCGCCTTCGTAATACTCAAGTGCGACTTCGCCGATAGACCATGTAGCACCAGCGGCGATCATACCTGCAACCAAGTCACCACCAAACGGTACTGCCTTTGCTGCCTGTTCAGCTAGGAGACGTAAACCAAGACCACTTGCCATTGTTACAATCAATTCACGAGCGTGGTGTACTGTATCGGCAGAGTTCATTGGCTCACCATAAAGAGCCGCGAGACGAAGCACAAGACGTATTTGTGTTCCTAAAAGGATAGGAATATCAACAAGTGGAATTGGCTCTAATCCCGCCGCAAGACTTACCAATGTCGCATTACGAATAATGCGTTGCGCGGCATCACGTCGGAATGCAGGTAGTTCGCGTCCAATAACTAGTGCTGCCTCTGGACTCGCCTCGATGAGAGCGGGCACCAGTTCCTCCGCAATGTTCGTACCCTTCGTCGCTGAGATAGGAATAACACCAACCGCACCAAGCGCAACGGCAATTTCGGTCGCAATTTGGTCCGCGCCTTCGCCACCCCTGAGTGTATCGACTTTATTGACAGCAACAACTGTGGGCTTCTTTTGTGCCGCAATCATCGCATACAATTCTCGATCTTTTGCCTGAATACCCTTTGAAGCATCTATCAGAAAGACAATCACGCTCGCTTGATCAAGGCCCGCCTTTGCAATATCGGACAATGCCCCTGGTGCGTCAATACCTGGTGTGTCAATAAGTGTAAACGGCCCGAAATCGGTTCGCACAAGTGTACGCGTTGTACCCTCTTGAGGTGATACTTGTGAAAGTGTCTGACCTTTGATCTTATTGAACAGTGTACTTTTACCCGTATTTGGCTGTCCAACAATCACAACGGTGTTGTTTAGTCCTTGTAACACTTCATCCTGGGCCTGCTTCCAGTTCGCAGCTTTCATAAAGCCCTGTACCATACCAATGTTTGCAGGAAGGTTTTTCAGTGTACTAATACCAAGATCACGGACCGTACGAGGACGATTCGTCCCACGAATCGCACTTTTTAGCATTTCATTTCTAAGCTTCTTTTGCTCTTCCGTGAGCTTACCAGATTTCTTCGTTGCCACGCGCTGTTCCTCCATAAATGTAGTAATACGAGATACAGAGTAGGGAAGAAAATGACAGCATTTTTATACTCTGCATTATAGGCATCGTTATCGTAAAAGCGCAAACGATGCCTTGTGAAGTCGCTTTTCCATATCATTATAAAAACGAGAATATACCTTATTATGTATACGTTTCTACTAGTGATTAGGGTACCAATTTGTTGAAAGAAGCGCAAAAAGCATAATAGCACTTCTGTTTCTTGTTGTATAGTTCCAAAAGATGTGGACATCCGTGAATACCATATCCTCTGTTGGATTTAGACGGCTATCGCTAACCGTAAGGGCTGAACCACATAGGCCGCTAGTCCCTTTGCATTCGTAAATGCATCAGGCTTACGTTTTCGTAAGATGTTGTAGGAACCGTTGACATCGGCACAGATGACCTTCCCGCCTTTCGCACGATACAAGCGGTTTCGCCGTCCAATGCGCTTCCCATTAAACTGATGCACTGTCTCATCATTCGGTGTATAGGTCGGGATGGGGTCTAGGTCAAGGAAACTCGCTTTGCTGGTATAACTTTCTTCCTGTATCTCTACCTGAATGCCGACTAACTGTGCTTTGTAGGTGAGCATGTCAATGAAGCGCGCATGAGGTATCTGGACAAAGTTCTGATTGTTGCGTTTGCCCATGCTTGCTTCTTGCTTCCAAAGCGGGTTTTTGCCAATGATGAGCGTCCCTATCCCTTGCTTTACCAGCAGGTCAATAATCCGCTTACTAGCAACATGCAGGTAGTGATTGACCTGTCGGTTCCGATGGTTGATGATGCGTTGCATCTGTCTCGTGGCACGCTCTCGCTCCTCTTTGGGAAGGCATAGGGTAAGTTCTTTCATGCGCTTGTTATACCACTGATTGATGGCTTTAAACGTCCGACCGTTAACCAATCGAGGGACAAAGCCCTCTCGGTTTGAAGTTATCGCCGCTAGGTTGGTGACACCGACATCAATGGCTGCACAGAAAGAAAGGTCTACGTGTGCCTGAACGAGCTCTTTGCTATAAATGACCTCCACGACATAGTAGCCGTTTCGGGGCACAATACGGACCTGATTGATCGCCTGCTGCTGTGTTTTGAGAGTAACAGGAAGTCCCGATGGTTTGATGGTGCCTTGTATTCCTTTTTTGCTCTGGCCTCCCGATAGAGCTTGCAGAGTATAGACGAGCACATTGCGCCCTTCGGTTTTGTGCTTGTACTTTGGGAGTTTCGGGCGTCCAGTAAACTTCGATGGGTTCTCCTTATAAGCTAGGAGTGCTTCCCGAAACGCTCTCCAAGCATCCGCTAGTTGCCGAAGCACCTGCTGTGCCACCTTTGCGGGCAAGGCTTTGTACGCTTCGTGTGACTGCATGCGACTATCCATCTCTTGATACGAGGGATAGATGCCGTGATGGATGAACGCTTGTCGCATCTCGTAGAGTGTAGCGTTATAGAGGTTCTTGGAGGCAAAGGCTGCTTCATCCATCACTGCAAAATGCGGGTCATCCCTATCAATGACATGCTGTTCGGTCAGGTACATCAGCTCTGTTCGTTCTTTCTGAAGAAAGCGGAACAGGTTCATCGCGTGTTCCGCTTGTCTTCACGGTCATTCAGCACACCCTACGTATATGAGATACGGCTTCAAATCATCTTTTCTTCTTAACATCGATTTAAGTGGATACTAAAAATGAATGAAGCTTCTAAACAAATTAGCAATACAGACTACAATGACATGTTAGACCTTCATTGACATTTCAGAAGCTCATTTAGAGCGTATCATAGAAATGGCTGTATTGTCAATAGTGTCGAAGGTGGACATAATAGGCGGAAGATGGTATTATGTTTTCCAGTTTGGAGAAAAGAGGTTGCGAATGTATAGTGGCATTAGAAGTCTTAGAACCTAAAGAAGTAGCTCAGATGTTAAGAGTCAGCGTTCGTAGTGTGACCCGTTTAGCAGAACGCGGCGAATTAGTCGGTTTTAAAGTCGGCGACCTATGGCGCTTCCATAGAAGCGATGTAGATGCTTATATTGAGAGGCAGAAGCGCAAGTATCAGCCATCGAAGACTGAGGATTAGTTGTTATCGTGCTAGAGCTTGCTATGTGAAGAGACTGGAAGAGAGGCTAAAAATGGGGAATAAAAGTCTCTATGTAGCTATATTTGTCTATACATTTTAAAACAGGTTTGTATACTACTGCAGCGTAACATGTAGTCAGGCTTGTAGAAGGAAACAAAGCAATGTCACTTACACAGAAGGATGGTCCTCTTTACCAGCATCCAGCAGAATTATTACAGCAACTTATTCGCTTCAATACCACAAATCCTCCTGGCGATGAGGCACCGTGCATTGCATATATTAACACACTCTTGACGGATGCAGGCTTCGAGACTCAGGTGTTGGCGATAGATGAGAAACGCCCAAATCTGGTGACACGTTTAAAGGGAGGTGGTGACGCTCCTCCCCTACTATTACAGGGACATATAGATGTCGTGACAACGGCGAACCAGCCTTGGCAACACAATCCTTTCGAGGGTCAAAGAATAGATGATTATATTTGGGGACGCGGGACACTTGACATGAAGGGCGGAGTTGCGATGATGCTCGCGGCCTTGCTACAAGCAAAAGCAGAAGGAGAGTCACTTCCCGGTGACGTGATTTTCGCAGCACTGAGCGACGAGGAGTCTGGCGGTGTCACTGGTGCAAAATTCCTGGTAGAACAGCACGCTGATCTCTTCAAAAATGTGCGGTATGCGTTAGGTGAGGTGGGTGGGTTTACATCCTACATTGATGGCAAAAAGTTTTATTGCATCCAAGTTCTCGAAAAACAAGTGTGCTGGCTAAAGGCGACATTGCGTGGTCCTGGCGGTCATGGCTCTATTCCCATGCATGGAGGAGCTACCGCAAAACTTGGACGATTCTTGCAGCAGTTAGATCAGCATCGCCTTCCCGTACATATTCATCCAGTGGTACATCAGATGCTAGAAACAATGGCAGATGCATTGGCATCATCTCCTACCGGCTCTCGTCTACGTCAACTATTAGAGCCGACACGCGCAAACGAAGTATTAGACCAACTCGGCTCCCACGTACATTTCTTTGATCCCATTTTGCATAACACAGTAAATGTTACGATTCTACAAGGTGGACATAAAATTAACGTTATCCCCAGCGAAATTGTTGTGGAGATAGATGGTCGCCTTCTGCCCGGCTATACTCCTGACAATATGTTTCAAGAACTACACGAACTCCTCGGCAACGATATTGAGTTTGAACTGATACGCCATGAAGAAGGACGGTCTGAACCCAACATGGGCTACTACGATACATTAGCAGGTATTCTCCATGAAGCTGACCCTAATGGTATCGCGGTTCCAACACTCATGCCTGCAGTGACGGATGGACGTTTTTTCTCGCTGTTAGGTATTCAAACATATGGCTTCTTGCCAATGGACTTATATGAAGGCTTTGATTTCTTGCAGGCAATTCATGCCGCCGACGAACGTATTCCAGTAGCTGCGTTAGATTTTGGCACAAACGCTATACATGAGGCAATGCGTCGTAACGTATAGAATCCAACCTCTGCTTTTACTTGACGTGAGAGTACTTTTTTTGAGATAATGTATAAAGTAGACATATGATTTTTCTCAATACATGACTATAGTTTGGGGCCTTGTAATGCAAGATACACCGATGCGAAATGAAACAGAAGAGCGCGACTATCGTGCTGGCTTTGCGCGAGTGATGCGCTTCGCCGAGCAAGCAAAATTGCGCGGGTGGCGGCTTAGTGACCGTCAACTCGTCCATGAGATTATGCAACGCGAACGTGCCGCTCATATCCGCGAACAAAGTTCTATCCCCGTCGTGGGATCAGAAGTGCGCTCCGCAGCCTGGAATCATGGTCAGGCAGACGCGTTGCGTACCATCCTCCGCTCCCAAAAAGAACGAACTGGAAAAAGCTTATAGTACCGAAAACGTAGGAAAAGACCTCAAGTGATTCTGAGGTCTTTTTTGCATGTTTTTTCTGCTTCGCAAATAGAGACTGCCACTCCTATTTGTTCTACACTTGCAGAGGTTCGCGCCTCTCTTGCGCACCTGCGCGGCAACTTGATTGCTGCCGCTAAGCAATGTGATGTACAAGAGGATACACATATACCTGATTGCGTGATATACTTTTCATCAAGATATACCAACCGACTGATGCTCAATTATCAAAGGATACAAACTCATGACCCAAGCCTTTACAAGCAACAGCAAAATATCTACAGACGAAGTTCAACATGCTACCAATTCAAATGAATCTTCTGCTCAAGAGTCTCCTATCCGTCATGTTCACATCGTTATTCTAGGCACAGGCTTCGCTGGTGTGGGGATGGCGATTCAACTCAAGCAGCATGGCTATGATGATTTTGTTGTACTTGAAAAGGCGGAGGAAAGCGGAGGAACATGGCGTGATAACACCTATCCAGGGTGTGCATGCGATGTTCCTTCGCATCTTTATTCTTTTTCGTTTGCCCTCAATCCCCGTTGGAGTCGTGCCTACTCCTCGCAATGGGAGATTCAGAAGTATCTCCGCTCCTGTATGGAACGCTTTGACATCCTCCCCTATATTCAGTGGAACAGCGAGTTGCAGAATGCGACCTGGCAAGAAGATGAGCAACGATGGCATGTTACTACGTCCCAGGGAACGTTGACCACTGATATTCTCATTCTCGGCAATGGGCCACTCAGTGAACCATCTCTTCCTTCTATTAAAGGGATTCAGGATTTTGAAGGAACGCTTTTCCACTCGGCACGTTGGCGACATGACTATGATTTGAAGGGTAAGCGCGTAGCGGTCATTGGCACAGGGGCATCTGCTATTCAGTTTGTGCCGCGCATTCAACCGCAAGCCGAGCACATCACACTTTTTCAGCGCACACCACCGTGGGTTCTACCACGCTTGGACCATCCAATCGCATCATGGCAACAGATGATGTTTCGCATACTTCCTCTTACACAACGGGCTATCCGTTCGCTCATGTATTGGCAACGCGAGTTAACAGCTGCAGGATTTGTCTACCGACAAAGTATGCTGAAAACCGGTGTCAAGATAGCACATGAGCATTTAGAACGGCAAGTGCCAGACCAAGTGTTACGTGACAAGCTCACACCGAAATACACACTCGGCTGCAAACGGGTCTTGATCTCTGATGATTTCTATCCGGCCGTTTCGCAGCCAAATGTTGAGGTTATCACCGACCATATTCGTGAAGTGCGAGCACACAGCATCGTGACGGAAGATGGCAGAGAGCATGAGATAGACACTATTATCTGCGCAACAGGCTTTCATGTCACCGATGCCCAACTTCCTCAACGTATACACGGACGTGATGGAGCGACACTTAGCAATACATGGAGTCCAGACCCACATGCATATCTTGGGGCAACGGTTGCGAGCTTTCCCAATATGTTCTTACTCATCGGTCCAAATACAGGGGTGGGTCACACATCTATGGTGTTTATGATTGAGTCTCAGACTGCATACATCCTGGATTGCTTGCATACAATGGAGCAGCGCGCATTACAAACTATTGAGATACGCCAGGAAAGTGAAGAGGCATTCAACACAGAATTACAGCAGCGTATGCATGGAACCGTCTGGGCATCAGGATGTAATAGCTGGTACCTTGATAAACATGGACGTAACACGACCATCTGGCCCGGCTTCACCTTTGAGTTTCGCCGCAGAACAAGGCGTTTCAATCCACAACACTATATCTTGACAGCGAAAGAAGGGTCTACCCGTATAGGAAAAGCTACCATCTCCGTACTTAAGAATAACCTATAAACGAGCTTCACATAATAAGGCAGACGCCCAACGAAGTTGGCTTGCCGTTCAGTAGTAACTATTATACATGCTTTAATGGAATGAAGAGAAAAATTATGGCCTTCAACCTAAAAAATCGCTCATTTTTGAAGCTAGACGACTTCACATCCGAAGAGATCGCCTTCCTGCTACATCTCTCTACAGAACTTAAAGCGGCGAAATATGCAGGAACGGAAGTGCCACGTCTGCGTGGGAAGCAGATTGCTCTCATTTTCGAGAAGGACTCGACACGCACACGTATCAGCTTTGAAGCCGCTGCTTATGACCAAGGAGCGCATGTGACCTATATGGGACCGAGTGGCTCTCATCTCGGCACCGCCGAGACGGTTCAGGACACAGCACGCGTCCTCGGTCGCGTCTACGATGGCATCGAGTTCCGTGGCTTTGCCCAAGCGGATGTGGAAGCACTTGCTCGCTATGCTGGCGTACCTGTGTGGAATGGACTTACGAATGAGGCGCATCCTACTCAGATGTTGGCAGATTTTCTTACAATGCAGGAACATGCACATAAACCGCTCGAAGATATTTCATTCTGTTTCCTGGGCGATGTAGGTCACAATGTGGGGGATTCCCTAATGATTGGAGCAGCCAAGATGGGTATAAACATCCGTTTGGCAGGTCCCAGGTCCTCCTGGCCCAGCGAAACGCGGATGAATCAGGTGCAGGCGGTTGCCAGTGAAACTGGAGCGAGCATTACGGTGACAGAGGACGTTCTGTCGGCAGTGCGAGGATGCGACTTCCTGTACACTGACGTGTGGGTCTCGATGGGCACATCACTTGATTTATGGAGTGAACGTATCAAAACGATGGTGCCCTATCGAGTGACGAGCGAACTCATGACGGCAACGGGCAATCCCAATACCAAATTTATGCATTGTCTCCCCTCTCTACACAACAAGGAAACGACATTAGGAAAACACCTTTTTGAGCAGTATAGCTTGGATGGATTGGAAGTAACCGATGAGGTATTTGAGTCCAAAGCCTCTATCGTTTTCGATCAGGCAGAGAACCGATTACACACCATTAAAGCGATATTGGTTGCAACGCTGGGAGGATAGCTGATG
>CAXUIS010000140.1:0-13304 GCA_964250915.1 uncultured Ktedonobacteraceae bacterium
TACTCGACTTCAAAAGACCTCTTTTGCCTCGTTTCCTGCTTGGTAAGTAGTACATTATGTGAGTAGTGGCTGGTCTTTCGGCGTCTGTTGCAGCCAGTGAGGTGTCATGATGCGACGTTGACGTGCAGCCAACATACAAAGGAGCAGTCCAGCAGACCCAACAACGAAGATGGCTACCAGACCCGCTTCTGGCCCGAAGGCTCCACCGGTCCACAGGTGTGGACCGGTAAGAGATGCATGGAAAAGTGCAGGCGTGGTTAACCCTGAGATTTGTGCGCCGAAGATGGGTCCTTCAAAAAAGTTCCAGCCAAGATGCAGTCCAATGACCCACCACAGACTCCGCGTCAGCAGATAGACGGCTGCTAGGATGACCCCAGCGGTAAGGATAATCGCCAAAGTGCTGACGAGGGTTGCATGTGGGTTCGCCAGGTGGACAGCACCAAAGCTCAGAGCACTCAGAACTAGTGCAATCCATGAGCCAAGGGCGCGTTCCAGTAGACGGA
Source organism: uncultured Ktedonobacteraceae bacterium (assembly GCA_964250915.1). Lineage (GTDB taxonomy): Bacteria > Chloroflexota > Ktedonobacteria > Ktedonobacterales > Ktedonobacteraceae > JBBQVS01. The sequence goes on from CAXUIS010000140.1 coordinate 504, forward strand.
AGATCATCCCACGAAAAAGCACTTCCTCTTGCACGGCAGCCGCTAGGAAGAGGAGAAAGGACATGAGGAATAGAAAGAGCTGGTTTGCATCTATCGGCTCAATACTCGTAATACGATAGAAGCCAGCCAACGCCAGCACTCCAATGACAGCCCCCATCAAGCCGCCACCGAGCAGAAAACCAAGCAGGAACTGACGCCCCCAATGATGCCCTGGCAATCCTATCTCGGAGAGGGAACGACGTTCAAGCCATCGACATGCGAGGAGGAACACGCCAACAATGACGCACGCGACCAGGACGTTCATCAGAGTGGCGCCAATGGTGCTCTGGAGAAACGATGCAGGAAAGAGACTCAACAACAATTGGAGCAGTATCACAAGGACAGCAACAGCCGTGACCTCGATTCCCATTTGAACGAGTGCAAACGAGATCAGACGACGTAGGAAAGGCATATCAATTCTCTTTCTATTAGTGGAGCGCAACGTTCCTTGATCAGACCTGCCTCCGTTCTATCGAAGACCGTTGTCGCGTTCCACCGATGAGGTCATACAATGAAAACCTGAATGATGTGTTTCATAATGAGAGATTGGAAAGCAAAAAAGAGAAACTATTTTTGAAAAATAGCAAGGACCTGAAGCGTGTGACGATGAAGTATCAGCGTGAGTTGTGCAGTGCTCAAGACATCGAGTAAGCCAGCGCGAATCGCAGCTTGACCTTCGTACTCAAGAAGCTCTTCCGGTTCTAGAATACAGCGTTCATGCTGCAGAATGAATTGCGAGACTTGAGGATACTTCACACAGAGCGAGAAGATAGTGGATGCTATCTTCCCGCAGACAGGACATTCGAGTACGATGGCGAAATGTTTATAAAAAGGTGCGAGCGGTGTGTCAGGCTCAATACCGCGTAATGGTACAAGCTCCTTGCAAATAGGACAGAACTGATAGCTGGTTGCAAGTGCTTGTGAATAGAAGAGCGGTAGGGCTTGAAGGACTCGTTTAAAGGCGGGACGGAAGGAGCGTCTCTCTGCAAATGACACGATAGTGCCAGTGTTGACAATATCACTGCTATTTGTTAAAGAACACTCCGGACATCGCAGACGGAGACCGACTTCGCCTCCACGCTGCGGTTCAAAGAGACCTTGCAAACGCCGACGCCCACAGATGAAGCACCATAGACTGGTCTCACGCCATCTCTGGGACACCGTCTCGTTATCCAGAGCTACGCCAAACGCTTCCGCGTCAGTGCGCAATTCACTATTCAGAACCTGACGTAGCTGGCGGCGAGCACGATGAAGCTTGACCTCTAATGCATTGATCGTCATCCCTAGTTGTAACGCGACCTCGCGTTGTGGCATTTCGGCAAGGTAATGCATCTCTAAAGCCTTCCGCGTCGGAGCAGGCAGATAATCCATTGCACGGTCGAGCAACACGGCAAGGTCCTGGTGATTGAGCTCTTCTGCAAGATCAAGCGTCTGTGGATCAGGAAGGTCGAATGCTGAAGTTTCACTGCTGCTCTCCTGTATGGGTTGCAAAGAGGAGAATGTATACTGGCGACGATCAGCTGTCCCCTGAGCGTGTGCCCAGCGCATACTCACGTTGCGGCAAATGCCATTGAGCCAAGCGTCAAAGCGATTCGGTGTGCGTAAATAGGCAAGATGTTGCCATGCGTTCACGAACGTCTCCTGAACAACATCCTCTACACCATCAGGTGGAACGCCATGCACAGAGGCAAGACGCGCTAAGCGTGGCTGAGCCGCGACCAAGCGTTTTTCCAGATCATGCGTGAGCGTCGTGTACTCGTCCCCTTCGATGTGAGCCTCTTTCTCTCTTACTCTATTTTTATCGTGTAAAGACAGTATTGTATCACACATCTGCTCAGATTCCCCCTTTCGCTTTCCATATAGATGTCACGCTTTGACCCAAAAACCTTACACGAAAAATGTCCTCTTCCTTTTTACGCTCTGCTTTGCCTGCTCAAAGAAGTACGGCTCGTACAGGTTCAAGAGACAACGTGTGTAAGAGGAAAAGAGTATCACATCTCTGCTAGCCCGTCTCTCGTTGTAATTTTGACGCTATAGGGTACAAGCACCAGAAATGAAAGAAGCTTGTAATGAGGGAGAACTAGGAGACGTGCAAAAATGGTCTAGAGCATTGTAGAACTACTTCTAAGGAATGCAGAGCGAACTATTTCTCAGAGGACCTTCCAGACTCGGACAACTCGGTCATCGCCTGCTGAAGCGATACGGGTGCCATCAGGAGACCAGGCAACTGTCCGTACTCTGTTAGTATGCTCCCGGTAGGTGAAGAGCCTTTTGCCACTTGTTGGACTCCACACTTGAACTATGTTGTCTGTCTCGACTGACGCAATCCGTTTTCCATCAGGAGACCAGACAACCACTTGAATATCAGCTCTGCTGTCGTGCCCTAAATAGGCCCAGCTTTTCTGACCAGTGACGGCATCCCATAGTTGAATACCCCCGTTAGTGGCAAAGAGGACATCGGGGCAACTTCCCCCTGAGGCGATGCGGGTGCCGTCAGGAGACCATGTAACTGCATTGACATAGTTGAAGTCCTTGCCAAGCGCATCTGGAATTTGATACATCCAGACCTTCTGACCATCATATGCCTTCCAGACCTGGACGGATCGCGCCCAGCCACCTGAGACGATGCACATGCTGTCAGGAGACCAAGCAAAAGACCGTAGAAATGGATGACCTTTATAGTTCAAGAAGAGGTGTCCACTAGTCGCATCTCGTATCGCAACGGTGGTGCCTGTATCAGCAGTTCCATAGGTGGCAATCTGTTTTCCATTAGGAGACCACGCAATGTTTGCGCCAACCGTATTCTCTGAAACATCCTGGTGGGTCCAAATCTGCTGACCAGTACTTGCATTCCAGACCTGAATGGTGAAGTTATTGCCCGCCGATGCAAGACGGGTGTTATCTGGGGACCAAGCCACATCGGTGGCATCAGGATGGTTCCGGTACGTCAAGAGATGCTGAGCATCCTTCGCATTCCAGACCTGGATCGTCGAATCCCATCCAACAGAAGCGATGCGGGTCCCATCAGGAGACCAGGCAACTGAACTTACACCAGAGCGATGTCCAGCATAGGTGTACAGAGTGGGAGAAGGGGTAGACTGGAAGAAAGGACTCCACAAGGGTTCACTGATCGTTCCTCCTATCACCAATGCCCCTCCCACAAGTCCCCCGCGGAGCAGTTTCCGTCGTAAAGACAGCGGAGATTGCTCTTGATTATTGTTTGGATATCTACTTACCATCAATTTTCCTCTCTGAAAAATTTCTTGCTTCTTGTGTTGTAACGCAGACTCAAAGGAGGCGAGCTATGGTGAGAGCTACAAGCTGATCTATTTCGACTTACATCATCCGTAGTATGCACCACTGAACGAGAAGCAGTGGTCGTATCTTTACAAAATTGTGACACTCTCGATGCATTTCATGCATTAATAATATTAGGAACGACAGTAAAGGGTGGGAAAAAGACTGTTTCTCAGTCCCTTCTATCGTTATGTGTCATGAGTATCGTTGTCTTCGTTCATACTTAACCAACCTTTCCGCAGACAGCATTGGAAAACGTTGCTTGAGACTCGAAGATATTATCAGGCTCATGTCTCTCTAACAAGAAGGGGAAATAGCACCTATACATCATAGATAGTATAAGCAAACTATGAGAAAAAAACTGTGAAGCAATTCACATATTTCTATCGTTGAAGGGGCTAACTCACAGCATTCGCTAAAAGTCATTGTCGTTCATGCGAATACGGTCCCGTTGGCTCATCGTTATTCCCGCCTTTCGACTCATAGAAATAGTATGAAGAAAATGTTGAGGAGTAAGCATACGCTTGCTCACTCCTCTTGCTCAACCTTGCAGACAGAATATATCGTATCTTTCACTTTCACAAACCATCACGCTCAATAATGGGTAGGATCAGATGCGAGTGATGCGTCTTGTCATGATAGACGTGGTTAACGGCCTGCACAAAATCGCGCTCCATTTCCGTCTCAATCGTCCCACCAGTGTTCGTGTTACGATTAAAGTGTGGAAAGTTGGAACTCGACACCTCCAAGCGAATACGATGTCCAGCCATGAAGACGTTGGAGGTGGCACACAAATCGAGGTGCAACTCATAGATGTGCCCTGGCTCCATCAGTTTCGGCTTCGAGAACGACTCACGATAGCGAACACGCAGAATCCCATCTGTAAGGATTTCAGCACGCCCATTCGGATACACATCGACGAGTTTGCCCGTAAAGTCCGTATCGTATGCTGACGATGAAACATATAACACCAATTCGATAGGGCCAGTCACTTCCAAAGGCATCTCCAAGATGGGAGTGGAATAGCAAAGCACATCCTCGCGTGCTTCCACGCAGCGCTGATCTCGCGGTCCCTGCTCAAGACCCAATGCAAACGAATCGAGTGAAGCGCCTCCCACCGTCGGGACGGGACGACGAGGATCGTAAAGGTAGACATCTGTTGCCTCGTCTGCTAGTGTTTCGGTTAAAAGCATCCCGTCTCCAGAAGAGGTATTGGCTCGTCCCATACTATGGAGGTAGTATGAGCGGAACTGTGTATCGGGTAGGGGCCAATCATCTTCCTCACGCCACTGATCTAACCCCATCACAAAGAGTTTTACTGGCTTGTCCCGCTCCACACCGTTGTCTTCGCCCTTGAGCCAATGGTTATACCAGTGCAGTTGTATCCCAACGAGATCAATGGCATCTACACTCGCCATCAAGCCGTAGTTGCGTTCGGGGAAGATTCCGGTGAAGCCTCCGTGTGACCAGGGGCCAATAACGAGCCGTTGTTGCTGCCGTGCCACCGCGCTGCTTCATACCAATATAGTTCTCCAAGTTTCCATTGAGAAGGGTGTCATACCAGCCGCTGACATTGAGGGCCGGAACCATCACCTGATCATAGTATTCCTTATGAGCAATGCTGCGCCAGTAGTCATCATAACTTGAATGAGCGAGCCAATCGAAATAGTAGGGAGCCAAGTCACGCAGTACAGGCATATCGACCAGAGGAAGGTGCTCAAACTGCAAAGGGAGATCTCTCATCATTTGCATGAGTATGCCTAGTTGTTCCATGCTGCCCTTCCCCTGCTGCAGTCTTCGCTGCAGTTCATCTGATGCCATCGTCACAGACCAGAAGAGCGTCGTTCCAAGCTCGAATGCTCCGCCTTGACGCAACGGCGTCTGATAATAGTTCGACGCCGTGATGACAGGGGCCATAGCCCGTAGTGCTTCTGGATGCTCCTTCGCCAGAAGCCACTGAGTGAAACCAAGGTGTGACCATCCCACTGTCCCGATTAAACCGCTGAACCAGGATTGCTGAGTAATCCAGGCTATCGTATCAACTCCATCACTCGCATCATCAAATACAGGAGTAAATGTGCCTTCCGAGTTAAAACGCCCTCGACAGTCTTGCACGACGACGGCATAGCCTGCCTGCACTGCTCGCGGTGCGTCAATAGCTGTCTGCATCGTCGCTGGCAGATCTTTGTTATAGGGAGATCGTGCAAGGAGGACTGGAACAGGTCCTCCTTCTGTTGGACGGTAGACATCGGTGGCAAGTCGAATGCCATCGCGCATAGGAATCATGACGTTCTTCTCAATCAAAATATTCATGTTGTGTCTCCTGTTCTTTGTCTCCTTCTCATCCAACATCGAAGAGAAATTGAAGAACACGTGTACACTGTACTCCGACTTTTGGAAGAGATAAGGGCACTAGACTGATTAGTTGATCTGGCGTGAATGGCCTTGCCAGTATTGTTCTCGGAGCGTACGTTTGAGAATTTTTCCGGCTCCACTCTTTGGAAGGGCATCTACCAGTTCGAGGGAACGAGGTACCTTATAGCCAGCAATGCTTGCCCGGCAGGTGTTGATCAGTTCCTCTATCGTGGCTTGCTGACTGGGTTTCAATACCACAACCGCATGAACTCGTTCGCCCCACTTTGTATCAGGTACACCAATGACCGCTGCTTCCAGGACAGCAGGATGCGTGTACAGGGCGTTCTCTACTTCAGTAGAATAGATATTTTCGCCTCCCGAAATGATCATATCCTTCTTGCGGTCCATAATGTAGAAAAAGGCGTGCTCATCGCGCTGTGCCATGTCACCTGTATGGAGCCAGCCATCGCGCAGACCGACGATTGTGTCTTCTGACTGCTTCCAGTACCCTTTCATCACATTCGGGCCACGCGCCACAACCTCCCCCACTTCTCCTACCGCTACTTCCTGACCACGTTCATCGATGATTCGCACATCGACACCGATAATTGGCTGACCAGCACTCGTCAAGCGTCGTGCATCTGGTGAACCTTGCTCAGCACGTATTGCCTGACTATGAGCTTTCCCTGAAAGCATCGTCAGAACAGGACTCGCCTCCGTCATGCCATATGCCTGAACAAACTGGCAAGGAAAAACGCTCATCGCTTTTTTGAGAACTTCTGATGGAATAGGAGAAGCACCATATGTGACCTGTTGGAGGCTACTCAGATCGTAATTCTGAATCGTGGGTACCTGAACGAGCATAGTAATCATGGTTGGAACTAGCTGTAGATGCGTGATGTGCTCACGTTGGATCGTTTCTAAGATGGTAAGAGGATCAAATGTAGGCTGGAACGTATGACAACCGCCGAGTAGTGTCACCAGAAAGACGAAGATACCATCGGCAAGGTGGAACATAGGAGCCACATGTAAGTGATTCAGCGGAGAAGGAAACGAGCAAGTGGTAGCGGATTGCATTTGGTTCACCATCAGATTTTTGTGTGTCAGCATAACACCTTTAGGATGTCCAGTCGTGCCTCCTGTGTAGAACAATCCAATAACATCATTCTCATCAGGCTGGATATCGTTATAGGTCGTCTGACTCCTTCCGGCAATAAGAACTGCCTGATATGCTTGCATTCCCAATGGGGTAGAACTATTTCCTACATGTACATACTTCTGTACCGTTTGTAGCTGAGAAGCAATGTTTTCGATCATAGGAAGAAATGTATCATCAACGACGAGAATGACCGCTTCGCTGTCGTTGAGTGTATAAATATGTTCAGCAGGGGAAAAACGTGTGTTCAACGGAACCACAATTGCGCCCATGCGTATGACCGCATAATAGAGCACGGCATAGCGATAGCTATTGAGGGCGAGAATGGCAATACGATCTCCTGGTGTTACACCAAGCGCAACGAACCCAGCTGCTAGAGTACGCGTTTCCACATCATATTCGTGCCAGTTCATGCGAACATTGCCGTCAATAATCGCTGGCATATCAGGGAAATTGTTTACGGTACGCCTCAAACTTAAGAGCAGGTCCATCATACAAGCCTCCTCCTAGACGCCCATTGAGTGCCCAATAATCTCCTTCATGATCTCATTGGTCCCCGCATAAATACTCTGTGCACGAGCATCGAGATACAGGTGAGCAATGGGGTATTCCAGCATATAACCATAACCACCATGCAACTGCACACATTGATCCACCACCCTTTTTTGCACATCGGTGGTCCACCACTTCGCCATTGCCGCAGTCTCCGCAGTAAGCTGGCCCACATTTAACTCCTCGATACAACGGTCAACGAAAACCTGTGCAATCTCTATCTCTGTTTTCATCTCGGCAAGCTTGAAACGTGAATACTGAAAGCTTCCTATTGGTTGCCCAAAGGCCATCCGCTCTTTGCAGTATGCTAGTGTTATCTCTAGTGCTATCTCACAAGCGGCAATTGCTGAGGCAGCGACGCTTAAACGCTCTCTGGCAAGATGGTGCATCAAGTAGTAAAAGCCCTGATTCTCTTCGCCTAACAGGTGCTGCACAGGGACCTGCACGTTGTCAAAATACAGCTCTGCTGTATCCTGGGCCTTCAATCCCATTTTTTCGAGTTTGCGCCCACGCTCGAAACCCTCCATCCCTCGCTCCACAACAAGCAGACTTATGCCTTTGTGCCGCTTTTCGGGAGCAGTTTTCGCCACAACGATGATGACATCACTCAAGATGCCGTTGGTAACAAACGTCTTTCGTCCATTGAGAAGATAATAATCTCCCTGCCGGAGAGCAGTTGTATGAACAGACGCTAAATCACTGCCTGTATTCGGCTCCGTCATGGCAATGGCAGTGATCAGCTCACCTGAACACATTCCTGGCAGCCAGCGTTGTTTTTGTTCTTCATTAGCATACGTCAGAAAGTAGGGGATGACGATATCATTATGCAAGCTGATACCTGTACCAACACTCGTGACATGAGCGCGTGTTGTTTCTTCTGAAAGAATCGCACTATAGCGAAAATCGTCTACTTCCGCACCACCGTAACGTTCTGGAACATTCAAACCCAGGAAACCATGTTGCCCTGCTCTAAGCCACAGCTCGCGTGAGACGACGCCATTGCTCTCCCACTGGTCATTGTACGGAATAATTTCTTGCGTCACGAAACGCCGAACAGTATCGCGAAACATTTGATGTTCTTCTGTAAAGAGCGTTCGCCTCATGGATACCTCCGTTATGCAAGTCATTCTACGGTAAGAACTTCTTCACTAGACAGCCTTGCGCCCTCGGAAAGGCAGCATCTACAGTAACAGTCCTCCGCCACATACCAGGACTTGCCCGCTAATATAGTTCGACTCTGGAGTACAGAACAAGTAGATAGCATCGGCTGCCTCTTCCGGCTCTCCCGCTCGTCCAAGAGGAACGAGTTGCTCCATCGTTCCGATCAAGCTCGATTGAATGCCTACCTGAATGTCCTTGCCCGCCACAGCAATTGTTGCCCGTTCCTCAGTAATTGGCTGCGTCAAGCGCGTCTTAATGTAGCCGAAGGCAACACAGTTGACATTGACCTTGTAACGCCCCCACTCCTTGCACAATGTACGTGTCAAGCCGACGATACCCGCCTTGCCAATAGAGTAATTTGTCTGACCAGCGTTCCCGTATAAGCCCGCGAGCGAGGAAATATTCACGACCTTGCGGAATACCTCTCTTCCTTCGGTAGCTTCCTTCTTTGCCGCAGTCCGAATCGGTTCTGCAGCCGCTCGCAAAATGCGAAAGGGAGCCAGCAGGTGAACATTCACCATCGCCTCGAATTGCTCATCGCTCATTTTTTGAATGACGCTATCCCAGGTATAGCCAGCGTTGTTCACGAGAATATCAATTCCACCGAACGTCTCAAGAGCAGTCTTGACAAAACGCTCACCAAAATCGGAAGCCGAAACGTCGCCACTACAAGCAACTGCCTCCGCGCCAAAACTCGTCATCTCTGCGACAACGGTCTGTGCGACATCAGCATCGAGATCGTTGACGACCACTCGCGCACCTTCACGCGCTAATTTCAGGGCAACGGCTCGTCCAATGCCACGCCCAGAGCCTGAGACCAGCGCAACTTTCCCCTCTAATTTTTGCATGGCTTCTTTCTCTGTCCTTTCTCTACACCTCTTGTGAGACAACGATAAGAGCTTCGCCGATTAATTTGACCTGTCCGTGCTGATTTTGCGCGGTAAGATGGAGGCGGGCACACATTTCCTTATCCCGCTTGATGATTTCCTGAACAGTGCCACGGCAGTCGAGTCGATCACCCACGTGCGTAATAGCAACGAAGCGCGTCTTGAACTCTCGAATAGCTGTTTGCGGTACCCAGGCGGTGAGTACCCTTCCCAAATAGGCCATACTCAACATTCCATGAACAAAAACGTCATCCATGCCAGCTTGCTTGGCAAAGTCACTATCGATATGGACCGGGTTGTGATCGCCAGAAGCACCTGCATATAGTGCGAGAGTCTGACGACTAATTGGTGCTATGGTAAATGGAGGCATCTCTTCTCCAGGCACGAAATGCGTAAACACCGTCTCTGACATGAGAACTGCCCCTTTCTCAGTTTCGCACAATGACAAGATTGCGCAACGTGGCAACGAGCACTCCATCTTGATCGTTAACTGTCGTATCCTGAATGATACAATCAAGCAAGCCACCTTTTTTCGTATAGATGTCGCTGATCATCGAGTGGAACGTGATGGAATCACCCGCGCAAATCGGCTGATAATAGGTAAATGATTGTTCGCCATGCAGCAATCGCTCAATGGAAATATGCTGTTCTTCCAGCAAATGGAGCAAGCCAGAATCTTCCAGGCAAAAAAGAAACGTTGGAAGAATGGGTAGCGAACGGTAACCTGCGGCTTTTGCATCTGCCTCGTTGGTGTAGATAGGATTCGTTTCGCCGATAACGCTGGCAAAAAAGCGGAGACGCCCCTTTTCTACTTCGACGGTCTGGAGTGGAAACGTCCACCCTATAAGGTCTTTGTTAATCATTGTTCTTCTGATACCTTCTTCAAGCGAAGTTCTCAAGTGCGTTGATACAGCGTGACGACACAAGCTCCACCAAGACCAATATTGTGCTGCAAGCCCAGGCGAGCATGTTCGACCTGACGAACTCCTGCTTGATGGCGAAGTTGCCAGACCACTTCTGCGCATTGCCCAAGACCTGTTGCGCCAAGAGGATGTCCTTTTGAGAGTAAGCCGCCTGAAGGGTTGGTAACAACTTTCCCTCCATATGTATTGTCTCCATTCCAGACAAACGCCTCAGCAGTGCCTTCTGGCGTCAGTCCAAGAGCTTCATAAGTGATGAGTTCGTTGGCGGTAAAACAATCATGAAGTTCAACGATATCCAGGTCTTCGGGGCCAAATCCAGCCTGCTCGTAAACCTGTCGAGCTGCCTCGACGGTCATATCATATCCGACAGCCTTTATCATACTTTTCTCGTCAAACGTCGAACGCGTATCGGTTGTCATGGCCTGAGCTGCAATGACAATGGAGTCATTAAGGTGGTGACGAGCAGCGAATTGCTTGGAACAGATGATTGCTGCTGCCGCTCCACAGGTAGGTGGGCAGCATTGTAGTCGGGTCAAAACACCATAAATATGCGGCGATGCCAGAATCTCCTCCACAGTGAGGGGAGTACGGAAGATAGCACGTTCGTTATGTTCTGCATGACGCCGCGCTTTTTCTGAAATTTTGGCGAAGGTTTCGTTTTCAGTTCCATACTTGTTCTGATATTCAACTCCGGCTCCTCCAAACAACTGTGCCGCTGGAGGCGCACTCGACGTTCCTTGAACCTCTTTCGCGGTTTCCATGAGTTGATCAACTGGGGAAGGGCGATCATTGAACAAGGTGGATAAGGCACCGGGAGCCATTTGTTCAAATCCAAGAGCCAGAACACAGTCAGCTATTCCTGCCTCGACAGCTTGCCGGGCAAGAAAGAGAGCTGTCGAACCGGTTGAGCAATTGTTATTGACATTGATAACCGGTATGCCGCTACAACCAATCTGATAAAGAGTTCTCTGACCACTAGTACTATCACCATACACATAGCCGACATATGCCTGCTGAATATCAGTATACTCAAGCCCGGCATCTTTAAGGGCCAATCGCACGGCTGCGGCTCCCATGAGAGGATATGGGGCATTAGCACCTGGCTTGACAAAAGGGATCATACCAACTCCAACCACTGTAACACTGTTTTTCACAATATACCTCCTGAAAAGCTTACGAAGAATAGGAAAACGGTCCGCCTCCTACAATGAATACGTTTCGCAACCTGCACTCTAAAAGACCATTATGCCCACTATAGTAGCGATCATCAGAATGCATATCTACCTTTAGGTATCTCATGTTACCCAATGGTAACAATTATACTGATAAAAACTGAAATGTCAAGGGCAAAATCCGAAAAATTCGCGTATAACCTGTAGTTGATTGTTTCAAACGTGGTAAGATGCCGTATGGAGAGGCATTTTAGTTCTCTCCTAAATAGGCTTGAAAAGTTATATGTTCGAGGAATGAATGGATTTCATCTGAATTGGATCTCCTCTTCGAGGAGAGGCAAAGTGAAGTAAGATGATAGGAATAAAAAGAAGTGCCCTGCATGAAAGTGCAGGGCGCGTTTGCTGTGGATCAATGAGGACGTGGAACTAGCCCATTTTGAAAGATTGTCAGGAAGTATTCAGCAATTTGTTGTGGTGATAACTGTCCCTCGTCTTGATACCAATGAGCCATCCAATTAAAAGCTCCAAAGAGGGCAAATGTCGTGAATTTCGGGTCACAAGGAGCAATGGAACCGTCTGCAATTCCTTCCTCGATGATATAACGCACGGATTTATCTAGCTTCAGGCGGCTCGTACGCAATTGAACGCGGTCTTCTTCGATCAAAGTCTGATCATCAGAAAGAATTAAACAGACACCAAAATCTTCTGTAATGACTTCAGCATAACGAAAGAAGAGAATGCGCAACTTCTCAAGGCCAGTTTTCCCCTCGGCATGCGCATGAGCAAGCGCATCCTCTATACGTGCTAGTGCTACTCGTTCGCATTCAAACAAAATGTCATCCTTGTTTTTGACGTAGTAGTACAATGTGGGCTTAGTCACATTGAGTGCTTTCGCTAAGTCGTTGAGTGTGGTTTGATGGAAGCCAAATTTGTTAAAAATCTTAGCCGCTGTCCGAAGGAGGACCTGACGCTTTAACTGGTGCTGTTCTTCTCGCCCCTGAATTTCTTGAGCCCAAGGAGTGGAAGAATGAGTCATAGATATCTTTCCCTTCATACAAGACGACAATGTTTGCCCGACTCATTGAACCAGAAAGGTACAAAACTTCTGGTAGCCTCTTGCTATGTCTTTTATTGAATGAACAAAATCATTATGCTCTTTCATTATAGCATGTAGAGTTGATTTGCACAATTGATTGATTAAAATAGGGTGTGATTGATTTTTTTGCAGAGCCTCTTGGCATGGTATGATAGCAGAAGAA
>CAXUIS010000141.1:0-13298 GCA_964250915.1 uncultured Ktedonobacteraceae bacterium
TCATCTGAAAGTGTATAGTAATCATTGCCCCAATCCATCCAATAGCCTAGACGGATTGATTGCTCTATCTGGCGTCTTGCATAGGTGAACACACGTGCCTTACATCGTTCGACAAAGGCCGCAATCCCGAATTCCTCGATATCGAGCTTCGACTTGATACCAAGTTCCTTCTCAACCTCGACCTCGACCCATAGACCCTGACAGTCAAAGCCGTTCTGGTAGCGTTGCTTGTAGCCTTGCATTGTCTTGAAACGCTGATACAGATCTTTATATGTACGTCCCCATGCGTGATGCACACCCATTGGGTTGTTCGCGGTGATTGGACCATCCATAAACGAGTAGCGTTTGTCGCTGTGTTCATTACGATGTAGGTACGCTTCTAGTACCTTGTTGTCATCCCACCACTGCTGAATAGTTTTTTCCAGTTTGGGGTAGTCCACGCGGTCTGCCGCCGTGACTGACTGGAATACACTCGATGTAACCGACACGATACCCTCCTCGACTGTCAACATTCCTATTTCTAATTAAGAGGAATACAGGCGTTGAATATGAATACGTCCTCTATTACTACAACAATTGCTTATTCCGTGAGCATAATCTCTAAACGTTTATTGATTCTACCCTTGTTCTCTGTCTTGGTAATTTTAATGCCACCAACCGCCTTCGTGTGACTCACATGTGTTCCACCATCTGCTTGTAGGTCGAGTCCAACGATCTCTACAATACGCACCTCTTCAATATTGGCGGGTAACAGGTTAATCTTTGTACGCACGAGATCAGGTATGGCGAATGCTTTCTCTCGTGGAAGCGTGTAGACACGAATGGGATAATCTGCTTCAATTGCATCATTCACCATCTGCTCAATAGAAGTGATGCGCTCTTTATCCAGATTTTCCATCGAGAAGTCCATGCGTGCGCGATCAGGGTACATTTGTCCCCCCGTCACCTGGACACCAAATTCCTTCCAGATAATGCCACACAGAATATGGAGTGCAGTATGCGTACGCATCATTTGATAGCGAAAATCCCAATCAATCGTTCCGACAACCTCTGCGCCTACTGACGGTGGAAGATAATCGAGAGTATGCCACACAATGTCATCACGCTTATTCATGGCGACAACATTTGCTTGCTGACCTTCCCACGAGATCACACCACGGTCTGCCATCTGACCACCACCGCCAGGATAAAACACAGTTGCGTCAAGTGCTATCTCATCACTTTCGACAGCCACAACTTTTGCAGTGCATTCGTAGGTAAAACTATTTTGATGGTAGAGCAGCTTTGTCTTCATCGTCGTCGCGCTCCTCTCTAACTCTATACATGTGAAAACAGCAAATAGCAATAAAAAACCCCTCGTCCAACACTAGGGACGAGAGGAACTCCCGTGGTACCACCCTCATTAGCTGTATGCAATCCAAAAATACAGACAAGAAGCATACTTGCTCACTTGGTTCTACGTACTCTTTACTCATCATCGCGTACATTCAAAAGCGAGACAAGAGGAAAGATATACGAGCCTTTGTGGTAACGGAAAGGTTCCGGCTAGGCTTACTTCAACGTTCAGCCAGCGGCTCTGGAGTGATTTTCTGCCCACTGCTTGTATTCGGTTACACCAACCCCGAACTCTCTATCACAAGCTTTAGCGTACGTACTTTCTCCGTCATGGCGTGTTTATGAAACATACTTTTAATTGCGTTGTATGCTACGCTCTATTTAGTGCTATTGTACTGGACTTCGTGTGACATGTCAATCATTTTTTATTATGAAACTCAAGCAAATCGTAAAGGTGTTGGTTTTTACTACCATAAAAGCTATCGACAGAACACAGAATCGTACTATAATAGAGTAGTAATCAATTCACGGACTATTGATGCTTTATGAGATGGGATGAGGTGGATGAGGACTGTTAATCACACAAAGGAATGTTTTATGAACGATCTTGAAACCTTTTACGGACCAAATGCGGGCTATGTGCTTGATCTTTATGAGCATTATAAACAAGACCCCGCATCGGTTGATGCAGATACACGAGCAACGTTTGACACATGGGCACCCGAACTTTCAGAGGAGTCTCAAACGGTCAGTACTACACAACCATTTAACGACGATGTTCCCGTTGAAGAGGCTATGGGGCCTCAGCAGGTTTCGCACATTGTCGCAGCTTCTGCATTATCACATGCTATCCGCGAGCGCGGGCATCTGGGTGCACAACTCGATCCACTCGGCAGAAAACCATTGGGTGATCCCGCTCTTCTCCCAGAAACGCATGGATTGACAAACGAGGTCCTCGCCCAACTTCCACCGAGCGTCGTCGGAGGGCACGCGGCAGAAAACGCATCGAACGCACTTGAGGCCATTAACGCGCTACGTTCCATGTATTCTGGAACAATTAGCTACGAATTTGACCAGGTAAAGAGTTCGGAGGAGCGTCGCTGGCTACGCGATGCCGTTGGGTTGCGCCTCTATCATACTATCCCCGGCTCGGTAGAGGCGAGAAAGCTACTCAAACGGCTAACACAAGTCGAAGGCTTTGAGCATTATCTTCATCAATCCTTCGTCGGACAAAAGCGATTTTCGATAGAGGGTACCGACACACTTATTCCCATGTTGGACGAAATCATTCATGGTGCCATAGATTCGGAGACGCGTGAGGTGATTGTTGGCATGGCACATCGTGGGCGTTTGAACGTGCTGGCCCATATTCTTGGCAAACCCTATGGAGCAATCTTGACCGAGTTCAGCCACACAAAACGAGAAGAAGGTATCCCACTCACCGATACCTTCGGCTTTGGGTGGACAGGAGACGTGAAGTATCACCTAGGCGCGGAGCATGTATTAGGCGAAGATGCATCACATGTCGCATTGAAGATTATTCTTGCCCCTAATCCTAGTCACTTAGAGTTTGTCAATCCTGTAATCGAGGGTATGACACGCGCTGCTCAGGAGACACGCTCGGTTGCAGGTTCACCCATACTAGATGTAGACCATACGCTCCCTATTGTTATTCATGGCGATGCGGCCTTCCCCGGCGAGGGTATCGTTGCGGAAACACTGAACCTCTGGCACTTACGTGGCTATTGGGTTGGTGGCACGATTCACATCATAGCTAATAACCAGATTGGCTTCACAACCGATTCAGAGGACAGCCGCTCGACACATTTTGCTAGTGACTTAGCAAAAGGCTTTGAGCTGCCCATTATTCACGTCAACGCTGATGACCCCTATGCATGCATGACCGCAGTACGTATTGCGCATGCGTACCGAGACCATTTTCATAAAGATGTACTTGTTGACTTGGTTGGCTATCGACGCTGGGGGCATAACGAAGGCGACGAGCCAGCCTTTACACAGCCACAAATGTATGAACTCATTCGTTCTCATCCTACTGTGCGAGAATTGTATGCACACCGTCTGGAGCAAGAGGGTTTAGTGTCGCGTGAAGAGGCCGAAGCATTGGTGAATGAGGTCAATGCAGAGTTGGAACAAGCCAAACGCGAGGCGGATAGTGCAGTTCACGAGACTGATCCTGTGGACAAAAATGGTAAAAATGGACACAGCGAAGAAGCCATCGTGCCACCAAAGGTCTCTGTACAGCAACTGACCACCTTTAATGAGGAACTATTGTCATGGCCTAAAGGCTTCACGCCGAATACAAAGCTTGCGCGCACACTGCAACGCCGTGCGAATGCGCTGGGACCAGAGGGTGGGATTGATTGGGGACAGGCCGAAGCATTGGCATTTGCCTCAATTCTTGCTGATGGCACTCCCATTCGCCTTACTGGACAAGACTCGGAGCGGGGTACATTCAGCCACCGTCACGCCGTACTGCATGGACAAGGAAACGACGAAATCTTTATCCCGTTGCAGCACCTCCCACAGGCCAAGGCTTCGTTTTCTATCTATAACAGTCCACTAAGCGAATCCGCCGTAATGGGCTTTGAGTATGGCTACAGCGTGCATGCTCCCGATTCGCTTGTACTGTGGGAAGCGCAATTTGGTGATTTCGCCAATGTCGCGCAGGTGATTATCGATCAATTTCTCGTATCAGGGCGCGCAAAATGGAAGCAGCAATCGTCGCTTGTCCTCTTGCTTCCGCACGGCTATGAAGGGCAGGGGCCGGAACATTCAAGCGCACGCCTGGAACGTTACCTGCAACTCGCAGCCGAAGATAATGTGCAAGTGGCGAATTGTTCGACATCGGCACAATACTACCATCTCTTACGTCGTCAGGCATTCAACTTGCAGCATCATCCACGTCCGTTGATTGTGATGACACCCAAGAGTCTACTTCGCCATCCACTCTCTTCATCTCGCTTAGAAGACCTTGCAGAGGGTACTTTCCAGCCAGTGCTTGATGATACAAAAGCGCGAGCAAACGCAGAGCGAGTGCGACGGGTGGTGCTTTGCACAGGCAAGATAGCGATTGATTTACTCTCACATGAGAGCCGAACTACCGTTGACGACATCGCGATTGTACGCGTGGAGCTACTCTATCCCTTTCCAGAACAGGCATTGAAGAAGGTCCTGGCACAGTACCCGAATGCGCGAGAGATCGTATGGGTACAAGAAGAGCCGCATAATATGGGCGCGTGGAAGTATGTTGAACCATACCTCAAGGCTCAAATCGACACGTCAATCAAGATCGGGGTTATCTCGCGCCCTGATCGTTCAAGTCCAGCCACAGGCTTTTGGGATTGGTATATCGCAGAGCAAGAGAAGATTACGACAGATGCATCGCGTCTACCCCTAAGCCAGCTTGGAGGAAATTATGTCCGTTGAAATCCGTGTCCCAACATTGGGCGAATCGATAGTTGATGCCACAGTTGCTTCGTGGCTCAAAAAAGAGGGTGATACCATTCAGCAAGGTGATGCTCTGGTGGAACTTGAAACCGATAAGGTCAATATCGAGGTCAATGCAGAGCAGGGGGGCGTGCTACAAAAAGTCGTCAAGCAAGAGGGTGATACCGTTGCAGTTGGCGAGATTTTGGGTCTGATCGGTGAAGGTACGTCATCCTCGCAGTCAACACAAGAGGCTTCATCCAACGGAGCGAAAGAAACAGTTGCAGTGACAACTTCTATCTCATCACCTCCTCAGACAGCACCTGCCGAATCTGCTGCACCTCAACCTCCACCAGTACAGGCAGCACTTGCACAACAATCTGTGCAACAGCAGGCATCAGTAGAAGCGCAACGTCCACCGTCTCCGCTTGCACGACGCATAGCGGCGGAGCACAACGTCGATATCGCGCAAGTGAGAGGAACGAGTCCTCATGGGCGCATCACACGTGACGATGTTGTTAATTACCTTGAGCAGAACACGCAACAATCTACAAAACCTCCTGTTTCCTCAGCACCAGTGGCACCTCCACCACAAGAGACAGCACCAGTAATAGCGACACCAGCATCACGTGTGGCAGGCAATGGTGCAATTCCACCTGCACTGACATCAGTAGCTCCACGAGGACGTGAAGAGCGTATCCGTATCTCTCGTCGTCGCCAAACGATTGGGCAGAGGCTTGTCGAAGCACAACATACGGCAGCGATGCTCACAACCTTTAACGAGGTTGATATGACCGCGATTATGGATGTTCGTAGCCGCCGCAAAGATGCTTTTAAAGAACGCAACGGCATTTCGCTTGGCTTCATGTCCTTCTTCACAAAGGCGTCCGTTGGTGCTCTCAAAGCGTTCCCGCGTCTTAACGCAGAAATTCAGGGGAACGAGTTTGTCTTGAAGCATTATTATGATATTGGTATTGCTGTTGGGGCCGAAGAAGGGCTTGTTGTGCCCGTGCTACGCGACGCGGACAGCAAAAGCTTTGCCCAGATAGAGCGTGAAATTGGAGAACTTGCCAAGAAAGCGAGAGGGAATACACTTTCGCTGTCAGAACTTCAAGGGGGCACCTTTACCATCACTAACGGTGGTGTGTTCGGTTCGCTTCTCTCCACACCTATCTTGAATGCGCCTCAGGTAGGCATCCTGGGTATGCACAAGATTGAGCAACGCCCAATTGCCCTGAACGGACAAGTGGTTATTCGTCCCATGATGTATCTCGCGCTCTCGTATGACCACCGTATCGTTGATGGTAGCGAAGCTGTGCAATTTCTGGTACGCATCAAAGAACTGGTAGAGGACCCGGAAACCTTGCTTCTTGAAGGTTAACGATACAACATTCTCAAAGGATGTTGTGTCACTGTCACTTGTGACTTTGCAGTGGAGCGACATCGACTTTGCAGTAGAGCAAAGTTCCAAATGACATCTTTTTGGTCTTAAAGGTGTTTCATTCCGGCTGCTCCAAAAGAGCACCACAAATGTGTTTGTACACATGGCAAAGTAGAATATAGATGGGGAAGGCTCACGTTATCAGTAACGTGAGCCTTCCCCATCTATATTCTACTTTGCACAGCAAGCCTTCCTAGAAGTTTCTCTCTTTCTTCGTAGAGGATATATTAGACCTTATCCGAAAACCGATAGACGAGAAGTGTAATGAAAACAGATGAGTCCACAGGCCAACTGCAAGAATGCTTGATACGTTTCACCAAGCTTTTCCCAGCGAACCAGAAGGCGACGCCAGCGATTAAGCCAGGAAAACAGCTGTTCGACCACCCATCGTCGAGGCGTTTTGCTCGGTTCCAAGCTGTTGATCGTCTCTTCCAACGGCTGATACCATTTGTGGTAATTCTGTCCCCTTCTTTCTGCTAGCAGGAACGCCTTAAGGACCACGCTCATCGTGTAGCCCGCGAAGACGTTCCTCATGTATTTTCCTTCTTAACGCGATGTGCAAGTAATTCTAAGCCACCAATCGATCAAATTGCAGATAAGGAGCCTGATCGTGCTGATTGAAGCTGGTCAACAGGAATGGTTGCGATCACATTTGGATTCCCAGAAGCGTCAAACTTCATTACATCAAAGGGTCCATGAACATTGTTGTGGTCATTGAAGTCTAGTGGCCCACTCCACCCTTACTGGGCGAGTGATGTACTCAGAGGATATCTCTTTAGCGGACTACTCCAAGGAAGTGCGTGCAAAACGTCTCCTTGATCACATCATGCTGGTAACTCGTCCTAAAGCAACTTGTCTACTGAGAGAGGATTTCCACACAACACCCTTCGTTTTCGTTTATGCTAACGTGTCTGTAAAAGCACTCGTCTTTGCGTTGAGAAGGGGGAGCGAGATGGTAAAGCTGCTTCCTCGACCAAGGGTACTCTCCACGCTGATCGTCCCACTATGTTGCTCAACGATGCCCTTGGCAATGGAGAGGCCAAGTCCTGTCCCTGGCAGAGAGTGAGCGTTTTTCGTCCGATAAAAACGCTCGAAAAGCCTGGGAACGTCAGCTTGATCGATGCCTATTCCTGTGTCTGCAATGGTAATCTCTACGCATTGCCCTCTCACTTTTCCCATTATCGTCACCGTGCCATCATCAGGGGTATATTTACAAGCATTTTCCAGGACAATCAACAACACCTGCTTGAGGTAGTCCGCATTGCCAGAGACGACAGCATCCTCAAGGGCCTCTGCTTCTTGACATTCCATACGTATATTGCGGTTAGGAGGACATCCCTGGTGGTATGCCTCTTCTATGACATCGACGATGAGTACGGGTTCACGAGCAACGAGCATGTTGGCGTCGCTGCGGGCGAGCATGAGCAAGCGTGTCACCAAACGTGCCATACGCTCCGCCTCAAGACGAATATTTTCTAGCGCGTTGGCTTGAAACTCTGGGTCACTTCCTTGCTCTTTTTTCATGATATCGAGTGAGGAGAGCATGATCGTCAGCGGAGTACGTAGCTCATGCGAGACATCCGCGAGAAAACGGCGTTGGAGGTCATTGACGTTCTGTACATCCCTATACGCACCTTCGAGTGAGTTCAGCATCCCATTCACTGTCTGAGCGAGACTGTTGATCTCATCAGGTCGCTCTCTGACCTGGACGCGTAGTGCATGGTCGCCAACTCTAGCAATCTGAGAGGCAGAAACCGCAAGCTGTTCTAGTGGACGAAGCATCCGACGCACCAGGAGCCAGACCAGTAGAGCGATCACAAAGAGAGTAACTCCGCCACCTGTATAGAGCAATGTGAAAACGAGATTGAGGGTATCATGGTCGGAGACCGTATATGCGCCAATGATGTACCCCTGTATCTGTCCTCTCGCGACGACGGCATGACCATACATAAAAAATGAGGTGCTATGAAACGTGAGAACATCCACACGATCGGCGGCAATGGCTGGTCGCAGCTGAGAGAGTGGCAAGACCATCCCCCCCATGTTGCTTGAACTCGCAAGAGGGACACCCTGCGGATTCTGATATTGGAGGTAGCTCTCATGGGTACTGAAAGCATCTAGCCCACCACGAACCAACGAGAGATTGGCATCTGATTCTTGAGCGAGAGCCGTAGACAAGGACAGGACTGTCTGCCGCAAACGCGTTTCGTTTAGACGTTGTAGCAATGTATTGGCGACCACAAGCGTTATGAGGACAAATGTGAGCATTCCGACGACTAAGATCACGGCGATCCAGAGGGTCAAACGCGTACGAATCAGGCTAAAGTGAAGCATACGAGGTTTTACATACGCTTGTAAAGACATAGATGTTATCCTCTCAGCACATAGCCAACGCCACGAATCGTCTGAATCACGCGTGAGTCGCCGTATGCTTCTAGCTTTTGGCGCAGATGTCCCATATGGACCTCCAGCACATTCGTCTCCAGGTCGGCATCGTATCCCCATACTTGCTCTAGGAGTTGATCGCGGGTGAGAACCTGCCGTGGATGACGCATCAGCATGAGCAGCAAGTCGTACTCACGCGTCGTGAGTTCTATTACCTGCCCGTTGCGATGGACTTCGTGAGTAGCCTGATTGAGTTCCATATCGCCATAGGAGAGCCGTTCTTGACTTCCCGTATGACGACGAAGCACGGCTCGTATCCGTGCCACCAACTCATCGAAGGAAAAGGGCTTGGGAACATAATCGTCCGCCCCAAGGCCCAGTGCATTGACCTTATCCGCCACATCATCACGTGCCGTTAGCATAATAATGGCAATGTCATCAAGGAGGCGTAGACGGCGACAGACCTCAAAGCCATCAACACCCGACATCGTAATATCCAGCAGTACCAAGTGCGGTTGATATGTTTGTGCCACGATCAGACCAGCCTCACCGTCAGGGGCTGTGTAGACTTCAAAGCCTTCATAGGCGAGTCCTCGCTTGAGCAAGGAGATAATTTTCGGGTCATCATCAACCAGTAAGACACGTGTCGCCATCACCATTTCCTCTCAACAGATATACTTGCATATTCTCATCGTCATTCTCTATTAGGGAAAATCATACCATAGGTATTCCTCTATGTCCTCATCTGTCACTGCTCATTTCCTACTCAAACCCAGGCCCTTTATCAAATCTTTATCTACGCTTCATGGCAACTTTAGCAAGGGCTTATATGCTATGGACAGTACAACCACTGGATAGGGGGTTGTACCGTTTGAAGGGAAAAACCGAAATGATTGCACTCTTTTAAGTAAGCTATGTGAGAGTTCTCAGAAAAGCGTTAGGTGTAGAAAGCAATCCACGTTTTTTGAGACGAAGAATGCCCCTGAGGCATTCGTAAAAAAAGGAAAGAATTATGACACAACACGCAATTGGGAGGAAGGACGCGTTCAGTCCCTCCTCTTCACATACACCTTCGTTACAGACCGTCCTCATATTACGTTTGACATGTGGACTTGTTGCTTTATTAGGTGCTTTCATCTCGTTCATTGGGACGAGTTGGGATATCCAGTGGCACTCGCTAATTGGACGTGATCGAACCCTCATTCCCCCACATGAGATGATGCTGACAGGGATTACAATAGGCGGCATCGCGGCCCTAACGGTCATCATTACGGAGACGATCTGGGTACGACGCTACCCGCACATGGCTCAACAGTTTACCCCTTTTGCGGGTCTGTTCTCTGGCCCACTGGGAGCCTATATCGCTGGCTATGCAGCTCTCAATTCGGCGGTTGCCTTTCCTCTGGACACCTATTGGCACACGCTGTACGGAATTGACGTGACCCTGTGGGCGCCGTTTCATATTATGATTATCACGGGAATGGCACTGATGGCCTTTGGGTCCATCTACATGCTGGCTTCAGCCGCACACCTCGCAACACGTCTCCACGCAAATAAGATAGAGCGGAGTGCCTACCTCGGCATGATTGGTGCGTTTGCAACCTGCCTCTCCCTATTCACACTTCTCACAGCAGAGGGAAGTAGTCCTGATCGTTCTGTCTCATTAGGGTTTGCCTCCTTTAGCCTGTTTCCTGGCCTCACCGCTCTTTTACTGGGATGTATGTTGGTCGGGGCGGTCTATACGCTTCCGTGGAAGTGGGTTGCCACCAGTGTTGTCGGAGTGTCGTTTCTCTTTGTCCTGATTGATCAACTCGTAGTTCCACCTGCATTGACGTGGCTGATGCAAATTGAACAATTGACGTATCGTGCTGGACACGCTAATCCCCCACCTGTTTCGCTGGTTGCCGTTGCATGGCCCTTGCTCACTTTGGTAAGTGCTGTCGTGATCGACGTGTGTGTTCAACGTGCCAGGCAACAAGCCTGGTCCCAGAGACGCCTCTTGATGAGTATCGTTCTCGCAACACTGGTTGGCGGAATTCCACTTACGCTCGAAAACCCAGTGATTGCTCTGGAGCTAGCGCGTGGCCTTGGTGTGCTTGGAATACTACTGTCCCTTGTCATTGGGGGCCTGGGTGGCATCGTAGGAACAACACTTGGTCAGAGTATTGGCGCGACCACACGCACGTTAGAAAGGTAGTGAAAACAGTATGTCAAAGATGCTTCTCCAACGGCTGTTCCTGCTTCTGGGAGTGGTCGGACTGACCGTGGTCCTCATCGATCTAGGAATTTCGATAGCGGCGGCCTTCCCTAGCGCAACTCCGGCACGCATAGATTATGTGACGGCTGGTCCCTATCATCTCACCGTGAGTTTGTATACCAACCCTGCCAATGCAGGCTATGCTTTAGCGTTTGCGGTTGCTCCAACGCAAGCAGTCAATGGGGCACTAACCTATCAGACTTCTTCTCTTCCAGGCGGAGGGGTCGATGCAACTCCTATCCGAGCAACGTTTCACGCCGACCCGAACGTGCATAATGGGATACAGGGGGCCGCAGAGATTACGGTCAAGGGTCCCTGGACTTTACATGTCACGGTGAATGGTGCTGCGGGACAGGGCGTAGCCAATATCCCAATTACAGCAGTAGCCCTTCCACCCATTCCTGTCTGGCTCGGCTGGACTATCGGGTTCGTCCCGTTCTATGTGTTGGCTGTGTTCTTCGTAATGCAACTGGCTCGTGACAAGAAACTAGAGCAGGCGGGAACCGAAGACACGCTTGTTCCACAGATAAAGGGCGACACACTTACCGTTTAGCGTGTTGCTACACGAGAAAGGCAGAGTAGGGAGAGAGATAGCGACCTGCGAAGAGATTTCGCAGGTCAGTTCAAACAAGAGGAACGTTCTGAAGGTGGTATGTGTAGAAAGAAAGTGAGTCTAGTTCTTACGATCATGGACTCTCTCTTTGCGTTCACATTGCTCATTGTGCCACATGTATTCTTCAGGAGAGAGCAGAGGCTATGATACGAACAAAAAAAGAGAATAATTCCTCTAAAAACAGAGTTAGAAGCGAAGACCTAATACCGAGACCAGAGTTACAAAGCTTAACGCCACGTGAGATCGAAGTCCTAACACTCGTCGCCAAAGGGTATACTAGTCAAGAGATTGCTAAGCACTTGGTCCTCAGTATCAAAACAGTTCAGGTGCATAGAACTCATATCACGGAGAAGCTGGGTCTTCATACTATTGCCCACTTGGTTCGCTTTGCCCTTCGTCACAAACTCGTTGAACTTGAGGCAGATGCGCCAATAACAAGAATTTTTCCATAGATTGTTTTCTCCGTGTACATGAAATGTGTCTTTTTTTCCGTCTATCAAAGCGAGACGTTGGTGCAAAGGCATCAGCGTGTTCTACATGAGCGGAGCTAGCGGTTGAGCCAGCTGAGCATGGTGCGAGAGACGAGGTCGGCAGCGTCGTGCTGGACGAAGTGGCCCGCGCCGGGTATGGTGAGCAGGGTCCAGTCCTTCTCCACCCATTCCCAGGTATTGTTAAGTCCTCCTGCAAGAAGGAAGCGGTCCGCCAGGCCATGAATTTGTAATACTGAGGCTTGCACTTTGACCAGGGGCGATGAGACTTCCTGATACGGTGGGTGCTGGTAGTTTTGTTTGTAGTAGTACAGCATGGCCTCGATATCTGAGCGCTGAAAGGCTTCCAGGTAGTGGGAGCGCGCCGCAGGATCGTGTATCCACTCAAGGAGCGATTCGGGAGTGAGCTTTTCGGGTTGTGTTGCAAAAAATCTCGGGACAACACGTCCATCGTGTTGCTTCTTTTATTGTTGTGCTTAAACCCCCACTCCAAACAGGCTGGCGATGAAGGCGACTTGCCCGGTGATGTCTCCTTTGCCTACACCTCTCACCTGTCCCTTGCGAAGCATGTTCATCACCTCATACCCTTGTAATGTCCTCCCTGCCGTTTCAACAGAAAAGAAGCCCATCGCAGGCTTGACCAGCCGCTTGATAAAACGGTGGTCTTGCTCCACTAAATTATTAAGGTATTTGACCTGCCTGAGTTCAACCTGCTCGGGAAGCATCCCGGCAGCTTTGAGGGCAGCAATCGCTTTGGGATAGGCGGCATTCTTATCAACATTGATCACGCGAGGAGTTGGCATGATGGTGTCGGGATCAGCCACAGTAGTGGACTGGGCCACCTGCTCCTCGCTCAGATGCGCTTGAGGAACTGAACAAGCTGTCGAGTGCAATGCTTTGACGAAAAAGCGTTTGACCGCCTCGGCATCGCGGGTGGCACTGAGGAGAAATTCCAGCGTATTGCCTTCTGAGTCGACGGCTCGGTAGAGGTACATCCAGGTTTTTCTGATTTTGACGTACGTCTCGTCGACTTTCCACGAGTCGTTGCACGCTTTCAAATGAGGTCGAGAGCGTTTGTCGAGTTCCGGACATAGTGCTGGACCCAGCGATAGATGATCGTGTGGTCGACAGGCAATCCCCGTTCCTGCATCATCTCTTCCAGGTCGCGATAGCTGAGCGAATACCTCAGATACCAGCGCACGCAGAGCACAATGATCTCGGCTTCGAAGTGACGCCATTTGAACAGGTTTGGATTGCTCATGAAGGACTCCTCTCTTGCTCTTGAAATAAAGCAGAGTTTACCAGAGCACCCTCGTTTTTGCAACACAACCC
>CAXUIS010000142.1:0-13234 GCA_964250915.1 uncultured Ktedonobacteraceae bacterium
GGCAATCTGATTCCCGTATGGCTCAAAATTCTTGAGCGCGAGGAACCGCACGACTTGCCTATCACGGCAAATCCCGCCGAAACACCTCTAGGTCGTGCACGTCGTTATGCAATTCTTATGCTCGGTAACTACAAGACACAGGATGGCACCGATCCGAACAAGTCTGTAGGATTCGCAAAGTCGAGCACGAGTGTTGGGACAATCAAGACGCCAGAATTTATCAAGACGTTGGGTAAACTTGCTATTGACCCAAACACCTCACTTTATGCGGCACAATCGTTAGCGCGCCAGAATATTTCGCCAGCCATACAAGTACTTGTCACCACGCTAAAAGATGCGCAGGGCTGGGCAAAGGTCGATGTAGTCGAGGCCATCCTATCGCTCAAGCAGACGCAATTTCACGAGATTGTGCTCGCAAGCGGGCTTGATCGCGTACAAGGGCTAGAAAGCTATGTCGCGGTCCCCATCTATCGCACCATTCCATTAGCAAGCTATTTGCGTGGAGGGAACGATATTGCGCCACGCCTCTCAGAGCAGGCAGCCCTTGTGCTTGGACAGGTACTACAGGATAGCATGACTCTGCCCAAACAAGAAACGAACGAGCTACCTCTTATTCTTGAAAACGATCTGCCACCTCTCGCCCATGCGCTTTTTGAGGGTGCGCGTCGTAGCCCAACGTGGCAAGCTGCACTCGCTCTGCATCGTCTTGGCTTATTTCTAGGTCGCTATTGGGCTGAAGCCTCACATGGAGCTATTCAAGACGCACGTATTCTTGATACCGTATATGCCACATCTCCGATGATGAACGAGGTCGAACGCTGGATGAACGGCCCAGGTAGAGATGTATTGCTTGCCTCGCTTGCAGATGCCAACGAAGAGGCATTTCCCCTCATTGTGAAAACGCTAGGCGAACTTCGAGATCCACGTGCGACCTCTGTCCTGCTCACACGACTTGATAACACGCGTGAACTTACCAGCCGCGAACAGGCTCTGTCATTAGCAAGCGTATGTGAAACGCTTGCTCGGCTGGGAGATCGCCGCTCTGTTGCGTCCATGTCTCAACTCCTAAATAGAGTTGTAGACATCAACAGACGAGGCCAACAGCCCAAACGACGCGATAATCTTGCCCCTGGCGATAAAGACATTCCTGGGAGCATTCTCTACGCCGCCATCTTACGCGCAGATGGACAATTTGGAGAGCGTGAAGCACTAGAAAGTACGCTAAGTGCTACACGCGACTTTGATCCCTATGTTCGCACGCAAGCCATCGAAGCTCTCAAACGGATAGACCCCAAAGGTGAAGATATACGTAGCCGCATCGCGGCACGTGAAGCACTCTACGACCCACGCGACACAGTAGTACGCTCGGCTGCTCAACTTGTCGTTCAGTATCGAGATAGCGATGCAATTCCTGTTCTGCGCAATCTCGTCGATGCTCGTAACGATCTTTCGCCAGCCGCCTACGACGCTCTACGTCAACTCGGCGCATAACCTCTTTCTCAAGAGAAGATGCAGTACATTGTGTCAAAATCAGCTTTGCTGATTTTGACACATTGTACTGCATCTTCTCTTCTATAGGCCATTTGTCTCATATATTTTTTTCTGCGCGCTATACTATCTTTATGAAGGATAATGGTGATGATTAGAGGTTGAGGTGGAAGGGGTATCCTTTCATTGCTATACTCTCACCTTTCGTTGTAGAGGGATATGGGATGACTATGTTGGTGGGGAAAACGCTCGGTGGGTATCGCTTACTTCGCCTCATCGAGAGCGGTGGCATGGGCGACATCTATTTGGCCCAGCATGCGCGAATTGGACGAAAAGTAGCAATCAAGGTGGTATGTGGCGATCTGCGCTCAGTGCCCAACACGCCAGAGGGACGGCAGGCAGCAGTACGTTTCGAGCGCGAGGCCCAGGCGGTCGCGGAACTAGAACATGAACACATCTTGCCACTCTATCACTTTGGCGACGAATTGTTGGATGGTGGAAGTATACCCATCACCTATCTTGTAATGCCATACCTGTCCGAGGGGTCGCTGTGGAACTGGTTGCAACGTCGCACACAACAATTCGGTTTTGGCTGGCCCATTTCGGCGGAAGAGGCTGGCTATTATCTGCTTCAAGCGGCAGCATCGCTTCAATGTGCTCACGACAATGGCATCATTCATCGCGATATTAAGCCAACGAACTTTCTCATTCGCGTTGAGCGGGGAGCACTCAAAGCAGATCAACCAACCTATCTCTCGACCATCTTTCCACATGGGCGTCCGCATCTTTTGCTCGCAGACTTTGGATTGGCGGCATTCTATCGTAACGGGCGTTCGCTCCATCGTTCGGTCGGGACGCCACTTTACATGGCTCCTGAACAGTTTGACGATCCCTCATTGGCAACATCCGTGAAGGTGGGGCCAGCAGCCGATCAGTACGCTCTAGCGGTTATGATGTATCAACTCATGACAGGCCACGCCGTCTTCGAGGGAAACGCCGCTCAGCTTTTGCATCATCATCATCATACACCTCCAACACCGCCTAGTGCCTCGAATCCCTTGCTCCCGCAAGAACTGGACGATGTATTTTTACGTGCGCTTGCTAAGAAGCCTGAGCAACGCTACCCCAACATCATTTCATTTGCGCATGCATATGACGCAACATTGCAAAAAGTGCTACAGACACGACAGGTACGGGTGCAAGGTCGAAGTGTTGAGACACCACGCGAACTCTCAAAAGAGACAAAAAAAGTTTTGGCGGCACGTATACAACAGGGAGCAACGCGTCCCCGCCAGACATTGGGAACTGTTGCAGTGCCCGCCCCCAAACCAGTTGCGGCACCGATGCCACATGCAATACAGGCAGCAGCCTCTACTCGTGTCGCAACATTGGAAGAAACGCGAGAACAAAAACATTCACCTCTTCCACCAGCGCGAGGGCAACGCGACCTCGCGTTCATCCCAACAGCGTCGATGCCTAACGTCCAACACAAAGCAGGTGTGATTCACACACTATCAGAGCCACCAACGCTTGGTATGGTCGTGCTCGGTGTCGTCTTGCTGCTAGTGCTTATTATAGGCTTGATGATTATGTTACTATCTTTGGGTCACGGACATTAAGATTTTGTAGTCCCTACAAAATCAAAACAATCCTACGCAGCAGGTGGCACTATCGGCACAAGTGGCAACACTATATAGGATGCATGTTCAGCGTCGTGCAAGATGGTTTGCTGTGCCACAACCAGTTCACTATCAGCACCAAAGTCGTGGCCTGTGTTGGGATTGCGGTCCCAACGTGGGAAGTTGCTACTGGTGACATCGAGGCGAATGCGATGACCTTGCTTGAAGACGTTACTGGTCGCCCACAGGTCGATCTCGTATTCGTATGGCTTTCCTGGCTCGATGAGTGATGGTTTCTCACCCTGTGGAAAGTTGCGATAGCGTGCACGAATAATGCCATCGGTCAGGTTTTGAGCATAGCCATTTGGGTATACATCAACCAGACGCGCCACAAAGTCAGTATCGGTTGCACTTGATGTAGCCCAGAGATGGACCGTAATCGGACCCGTTACCTCTACATCCTGCGTCAGTTCAGGCGTGCTATAGACCAGCACGTCCTCGCGGCTCTCCGTCTCGCTCTGGTTGTATGGACCGCCTGGAAACTCCGCTGTCATCAGTAGCGCGCCCCCACGTGTGATCACAGGATTAGCAGGGTCATAGGTATAGGCATCGGATGAGCCAGAGGTAGGTATTTCAGTACTTAGTACACCATCACCGTGCAGTGTGTTTGCATGTCCATTGCTATGCAGGTGGTAACGTGTGTTCACAGCACGGGCGAGAGGCCATTCTTGTTCGTCACGCCAGACGTTCGCGCCCATGACGAAGAGTTTGATGGGTGCCTCGTTCAACATACCTGTGTCAACGCCTTTGAGGAAATGATCGAACCAGCGTACTTGCAAGCTTACAAAGTCGATTTTCAGGTCAATCAAGGCCGCGCTTGCACCAAAGCCAAAGTTTAATTCGCCAATGGGATTGTTCACGCCACCATGTGTCCACGGTCCAATCAGCAATTTGCTCTGTCGCGCTTCTGGTGTGCTCCCCTGATTCCGCATAATTCTAAAATTCTCGATCGTATCTTTCAAGAAGATATCGTACCAACCACCGGCATTTAGCGAAGGTGCCGTTACGTGTTCATGCTTGCCCAGAATAGTAAGTGGTTCTGCATGTTCACGGTCCATCACATACTCCACACTCTCAAAAAAGGCGTTGCCAACATTGTTGCGCTTGATGGGTGCAAACTCTTTCAAAGGTAGGGACCAATAGCCTTGCGTCCCTAATGTATCCATGTCTTTGACCAAACCATAAAGAGCATAGCCGAGATGACGCGGGTCGGGATCGCCATGGAAACGACGAAATAGTTCGTCAAGTCCCATCATAAGCTGCCAACTTGCAGATATTCCTAGTTCCATTGCACCACCTCGGAAGAGAATACCATCGAAGGGATCGTTCCAGGTGATGAATGGCACCATCGCTTTGAGTGCAGGGGGTTGTAGAACTGCTGACGCCCATTGTGTGAAGCCAAAGTATGAGGCACCGTACATACCAACACTACCATTGCTATAGGGCAGTTTTGCGGCCCATGCAATCGTATCAACACCGTCGAGAGCCTCGTTACGCATAGGGTTCCATTCGCCCTCAGAGGCTGCACGTCCACGTGTATCCTGAACAACTACGACATAGCCACGTCGTGCCACTTGCGTGGGTTCTAGCACAGATGCACCAATTGGCAAGTCCTTGCCGTAGGGCAGACGCGTGAGCAAGACAGGCCATTGTCCTTCCCCCTGCGGACGATAAACATTGGCACGTAGTGTAACGCCATCGCGCATCTTCGCTGGCACATCAAAATCTACAGTGATTTGCTGACCCATTTGCATAGACATATGAAAAGTATCTCCTCTTCCTATGAAGTTGTACTCAGAATGGCGTACAGGCACCATAAGGATATGATACAACGTGTAAAGGGGAAGGTGCTAGCGACGCTTGACACTCCTTTGTCCAATTCGCTATAGTGCCAGAAAATAAAACGTTCTATTGCACACGCTATATTTTCTGTTTATTTCGTGAGGTTCATCCTCACCGGATGCACTACAAAATCCTCTACACCCTCCGACCCGAAGGCATCGGGTGCTACTTTTCTGATAATGTTGCCTGCTCCATTGATATCAGCGTTGATGTATCGTCCGTTCGATGCTCGATACAACCCACGTTTAACACGCTTGCCGCTGAATGCATATTTGGTCTCATCCCCTGGCTTACTAACTGGTAATGAGTCACGATCAAGAAAACTGGCCTTTGATGTGTAAGATTCCTCTGTGATTTTGACAGCAATACCAACCAGTTCTGCCTTATAAGTAAACATCTGCACAAGACGGGCATGAGGAATTTGCACAAAATTCTGATTTGTGCGCTTACCCATGTTCACCTCTTGCTTCCACGCGTCATTCTTCCCGATGCACAATACGCCTATCTTCTCCTCTACAAGAAGATCGATAATCCGCTTACTGACCGTATGCAGGTAGTGATTGATACGACGATTCCGCTTGTTCGTTATACGCTCTATGCGTTTAGTAGTGCTTGTGTGACCAAGTTTCTTCTGTAACTCTGCTTTGCGCTTATTGTAGAATTGATTCACGCTCTTTATTGGACGCCCGTTAACAACTACCGATTGAAAGGCTGGTTTGTTTGAAGTTAGCGCAACTAGATTATTCATGCCAATATCTATGCCAGCGTAGTATGTAGAGTTCATGGGAACTTGCTTCACAGCTTTTTCGTAGACTACCTCGATCATGTAGTATCCGTTTCGAGGTACAATGCGTACTTGATCAATCTCCTTTTGCTTTGTCTTCACGATTATCGCAAGCATCGAAAGCTTGATAATGCCTTGCTCACGATTATTCAAATTTCTACTCACTGCCTGATCTGTATAGATCAGGATATTACGGCCTCTTATTTTATCCTTGTACTTCGGTAACTTAGGTCGTCCAAGAAACGCTGATGAGTCCTTTTTATATGCTTCGAGTCCCTCAAAGAAGCTTTTCCAATTCTTGTCTAATAGCATCAAAATTTGTTGACTAACTTTTGCAGGTAGAGCTTTGTAAGCCTCATGGGACTGCATACACCGTTGTGTTTTACGGTAATTCAGGTACTTGCCTTCACGAATGAAAGCTTGCCGTATCTCATAGTTCGCTGCATTGTAGAGGTTCTTGGACTTAAAAGCTGCTTCATCAATTATGCTATAGCGCGGGTCGCTCTTGCCAATAATATGCTGCTCTACAAGCTGCATGATGTCCTCCCAGGAGAGAAGAGTAAGAATGCTCACTCTCCTCTGTTAATACTATCTAAGTCTAGGACAGTTGTAACTGAGAGTAGTCTCTCTATTAGCCTATCGTTGACTCGATAAGCTCTTTTGTTTCTACTTACAAAACTTACTAACGACATTCTCATGTACACAAAAATGATCGTTCATGACACGTTCAAATCGTAACATACGAAAGCAGTAAAATCAAGTCTTTTACGGTATATTTTGGTCTAATATACCATAAGCGCATATATTAGTAATATAAGGTAAAATTTGGTCTATCGCAACTTCCTTGACAAATTTGTAACGTCTTAGTATGATCTAGCGTACAGAGGGAGAAAGGAAGCGAGGGTGCTAGTGTTAGAAAACATTCTTGACGCTGATCAAGTAGCAGAAATGCTAAAAGTTCATCCACGAACGGTTAAGAGGCTCGCCAATCAGCATACTCTACCAGGATTTAAAGTTGGCGGTCAATGGAGATTCAGGCGAGAAGCTATCGAAGAATACATTAAAAGACAAGAACAGCTAGGAAATGATCAAAAGCAAGAAGGATAGAATATTTCTCTTTGATCGTCGTTAAGCTAGTTACTTATGATGTCCTTTGTCAAATAACCAGGAAACAGAAGTGCTATCAATATCTACTTTAGCTATATTTTCAAATACTACTTCCTAACTTGTTGCCAATACGATATACTTTCTTTTATACGTATACGAGTTTACGAATACACGTAGGGACCGATTATGTGGTGCAAGGCAAGTATATCATTCGACGGTAGGGGCAGCAATTCATTGCGCCCAAAGATGGGGGACACGGGGCAGCGCATCGGCAACGATACACAACTTTGACATATTCCCCATCGTGCCCATCTTTGGGCGCAATGAATTGCTGCCCTACCGCCTGCTAAGATCGGTTCCTGCTTAAATAATACATAGATAAGATAGAGTGGCTAGCATGACAGAAGAAGAGCAGACAACAGGTGCATACCTTGTAATACAAATGGGACCAGTTGGCAAGCGTGTCGAATTATGGAAGGACAGTACATCTATTGGACGAAGCCGTGATTGTGATATTTTCTTGGCGGATATCGCCGTTCATCGTAAGCAAGCAAGCATTATTTGGACAATAGCAGGCTATGTGTTGCGAGACGATAATGGGAGTAGCGATAGTTTTGTCAATGGACGCCCAGTACAAGAGCAGCTTTTGAACAATGGCGATCAACTGCTCTTTGGCAATAGCAAGATTACGTTTCATGCCAACGAGGGTACTCGACCATTTCAACTTCCAATCTCGCGTGGACGTGAATTGCACATTGGCAAGCTTCCCGACACACATCCACAAGCAGCTGCGCGGTTAGAGCTTATGAGTGGGCATTCAGTAGTACGCAGCATTGAACTGTTTAACGACATGACTATTGGACGCAGTAGCGAGTGTGATATTTTCCTGGAAGACCTTGCAGTTAGCCGCCTTCATGTGAAAATCAAGGAACTCCCAACTGGCGAATACGAAGTAGTGGATAATCGTTCTGCGACAGGTACGCGTATCAATGGACGCGCGGTCAAACGTGGCGTGTTGCGTGATGGCGATAGTGTACAAATCGGGGCCAGCACATTCACGTTCCACATGTCACATGCCTAACAGACGATTGATTTCCTGTACACGTTCTTCGTATGCATCGACAACAGTACCGTCAGGTTGATGTAATGGAGAGTCATAAACGTGTGTCTCGCGTATGAATTGCTGCACCTCAGAGGGTACATCATGCAGAGATGCAACATTGCCTTGACGAATGAGCGTTGAGGACATTTGACGGTACTGAGGGTCAAATGAGAGCGAATGTACATATTGTGCAAAGCGTTCATTTTCGGGACGATGTAAGAGCGCATCTAGCTCCTTCTCACCATCGTTGCCACGTGGCGCGACCAAGAGTTCCGCGAGACTGAATAGAGCCACAAGTGATGCGTCGCGGTCCTGATAATAGTGTGGGTCGAATATCTGCATAATTTTATCGAAGCCCAACAAAAAGAAAATACGTTGTACGTCAGGAAATGAAGCACGTAGAGCCTGCGCTTGTTCTACATAGAGACCACGATTAAAAAGAATAATGCCTGTATTTTGTAGATATTTGTGCAACACAGTATTCAGGAGATCAATGCGATCAAGCCATGTTGGACGCTCCACCTGCTCTTTATCAACGGTGCGTTTGCTAATGGCGGCGTAAAGATACGCAGGCTCATACTTGTGCGCAAACAGACGCGATTGTTGTAAAAGTGCAATATGCGCGTTTGTAGGTGGATTGAACGAGCCAGGAAACACAATGATCGTCGCCTGAGGCATAGGAGACCCTGGTACAAGCAAAGCTTGCGGCTCAGCGTCCGGGTTCAGTGAGTCAAGCAAAGCTTGAATACGTTTCAACCGTTGAATTGTCTCGGCAGAGAAGTGCATAGGAATAGTTTATCATATTCATCGTTTTGAGGAGACTTTATATCCCAATGAACAATCACCTTGAACGAGCAGCACAAAGAACTCTGGCTAAAATTATAGGTTCAGAAGAAGCACTGAAACCATTATATCTTCAGTCGGACCGCGCAATATTTTTAGCTAGCAACTCAAGGATAATTCTAAAGGTCTATGTAGAAGGGCAGAGTCTACAACGTGAATATGCCACAATGCAACAAGTGCAAGCAAGTGGGATACCTACACCAGAAATCTTGCTGCTCGACATTGCTCAACCTAGCGTGCTTGCAATGAGACAGGTGATAGGACAGCCTTTGTCTTCAAAGAACATAAATACGGCAAAAGAAGCAGGGACATACATAGAACAATTTCATAGCATGAAAACTGCTCCACCTTTTTCAGGCGGTCAGACGAATTGGAATGAGTTTATTTTGTGGTGGTCGATGTGTGAAATAGATAACGTAGAAAAATTGGATATCTTTACTCATAGTGAGATTACTCAAATGAAATTCTCATTTGACATGGTGCAACCTATGCTTGCAGTGAGACCAATTGCGTTTCTTCATGGTGATTTACAGGCTGAACATATTCTTGTCGATCCTCAAACACAAAGAGTAATTGCCTTTCTCGATTTTGCAGATGCGCAACCGGGCGATCCTCTTTTAGATATTGCGGTTTTAAGTCTATGGGATCATGACCTTGCAAATAGAGTGCTTGAAGGGTACATAGGCATTGAGAACAACGAACAAACAAAGCAATTGCTCTTCCAGTATCGCCTTCTGAGACATATTGCTGAAATTCCGTGGTTGCTTAATAGAGGCTTCAATGAGCGCGCAGAGAAAGATATACAGGCGATAAAGAAATTTATGAAAATGTTGAACTAGCGCAATAGGATATGGTAATTGTAGGAACCGATTTATTAAACAGGATCATCGGTCCCTACAGAATGGCATTATTTATTCTAGCGCGTATTACCCGTTGGCTGATTACTTGCAATTGGAGGTGTATTCTCACTACTGACAATTGCCTCTTTCAAGAGCAGAGCATTGGGAAGCGAGAGCGTGCTTTGTTCACCTGCTTCGTTGGTGACATCGAGCACGGTATACGTACCGGATGTGGTACGCACAGTGCCAGTGTAAGAGCCATAAGTCAGGCGTTGACCGGGTTGAAATGCTTGACGTACATAGTAACCTGCAATCACATTATGGGCAGAGTCCCGTGCACCGAAAGCAAAGGTAAGGGCAAGGGCAAGACCAGTAGAGGCAATGATAATGGTGAGGCTAGTGGTGAGAATAGTTGTATCAACGCCTAGTGTGGAAATGGCAAGCACAACGACAAACGCAACGATAGCGTATTCGATAATTTTGCCAAGTGCATTTGCATAGGTGATATTGACGCTATCAGCAACTGACGTGATGGTACCGCCGAGGAAGCGTGCTAACATTGAGCCAAAGATAACGATCAATGCACCACTAATTGCTCTCGGCACAAAGGCAAGCACATTTTGTAAGAGAACGGCAACAGTGGTCAGGTCCATTAACTGCATCGCGGAGGTGGCGAAACTGAGAATAAGGAAGAAAAAGACAATCTGGGCGATAATTTCTGAAATTGGGGCACGCACTCCTAAACCCTGTAGTGCAGTAGTAATACCTGCGCGTTGCGCGACCTGCTCTAGTCGTACACCTCGTAACACGGCGCGTACAATCAAACGTACAAGCGCGCTCACGAGATAGCCAACGATAAGCACAATAAGGCCATTGACGAAATGTGGCAGGAAATTCAAAATATCCGTGAATATCTTTGTCAGCGAATCAAGAACAGGTTGGAAAAACATACAGGACCTCACTACAAATATATAGCATCGTAGGGGTCTCATTCATTACACCCTCGTTTAGCTTGTCGTATGGGACGAGGGTGTAATGAATGAGACCCCTACATCCATTCATGGGTTATTAGAATATATGAAATGTGAAATCATGCCCCTGCGGGACGTGTTGACCTTGTGGCGGGAATGGGAACAAGCAAACCACCAATAAGGTTGATGAACTCGACAAGCCATGCGGTAAACGTTGTGCAGGAAAGATCAAGGACATCTAGCCCTGCACTCTGCTTACGTACACGAGCGAGCAGTTTTGCCTCAAAGCCTGCTGGCATCCGTAATTCTGGATAGTCTGCCTGTAGAGTTGCGAGCATAGTTCTAATTTGGCGTGCAATCTCAAGGTCGCGTTGCACCTCTGGATAGAGATGCAATGCAGCCTCAGCCTCGGTACGTACCTCGTCTGTCACCGTTCCATCTACAAGGTCTGGCAAAAGTTGTGTAAGTTCTTCTTGATTCATTGACATAAACTATCCCTTTCTCGTCTGACCCTTGCCAGGAGCGTTCTGATTAGAAGAGGTCGAAACCTGTACATATGATGGACCACAAAATTGATTAAAAATCTCTTGAAAGGCCAAGCGCGCACGGTGAATGCGCATCTTTACTGCACTTAACTTTGCCTGCAGCACATCGGCTATCTCATCGTAACTCAGGTCTTCAAAATCTCGTAATAGAAGTACACGTCGGTGATCGAGTTCAAGACTTCTCAGGACACGATGAATACACTCTCGTAGTTCTGATTGCACTATGTTCTCCTCCGGTCCTGGAGCTGGTGACGGTTGTAGTGTCAACGCATCAACCGCATCTTCTCCATCAGCACGACTTTTTACAACAGATGTATTCTTACTATTCTTCTTGAGTCGATCAAAGGCATCAAGTGCTGTATTCGTGGCTATGCGATAAAGCCAGGTAGAGAAGGCAGATTTTTGGTCAAATTTCTTGAGACCATGAAATACCTTCACAAACACTTCCTGCGCGATATCCTCAGCTTCCTCTTTATTGTTGACAACCCGGTACACGATGGCGTACACACGATTCATGTGACGTTGCACCAGTTGCTCATAGCTTCGCGTGTTCCTGGGAAGTTCTTGCTTGCAACGGGTCACTAACTCTTCATCCGTCATAATCGCAACGCTACACATGTTTGCTGTCTCCGCTTCTCTGTTAATCGCAATCAGTATACAAGCGTTACAGTCTATTGTCTAGCTTCACTTTTTCACGTAAAACACACAAATGTATGTATTGCATTTTTATCAGTAGGGACCGATGTATGGGTGTTCTCTTCCCTTTAGACGGTGCACAAAAAGAATAGTCACATAGGGGGTGAGAAACAATTCACACTAGTTTTGGGTATTTGCTCATAGTTTACGTGTGACTTATATGAGAGGATAGCGTCTAAGGGAACAACTAGTTGAGCCAGAATGCGCAGGGCAAAGAAATGGGGAAATATTTTATGAACGCGATTATTGACTCAAAAAGCACAACAACACTTGCACGCGGCACACGATTTGGAAGTTATGTTATTCGTCGGCTCTTACAACAAGGGGGAATGTCAAGCGTGTATCTAGCCTATGACGAATACACCTACACAACAGTTGTCATGAAGGTTATAGAGGTGCAGGGTGACTCTTTTGAAGAGAGTGAGCAACTTGCACAATTCCGTCGTGAGAGACGTATTATGAAAAGTCTGCGTCATGAGCATATTTTGCCTCTTCTTGCCGCAGGTCGTCAGGATGGCTATGCGTATCTCGTTATGCCCTACATCCAAGGGGGAACACTCAAAGACCGTTTAGAGCAAGGTCCACTCACACCGAATGAAGCTCATGCAGTGTTCATACAGATTGCAAATGCGCTCCGCTATATGCACGATTATGGTATTCTGCACCGTGATATAAAGCCAGCGAATATCTTGTTGGATGATAACGGCTCGGTCTATCTCGCGGACTTTGGTATCGCCTCGTATATAGGTGAAAGCGCGATTGAGCAAAATGGACGCGTGATGGGCACACCGATCTATATGGCACCAGAGCTTTGCTATGGACATGCCAGTGTTAGTAGCGATGTGTATGCACTCGGCATTCTGCTCTATCAGATGCTTACCGGACAGGCACCCTTTGAGGGCACAGATTCCTGGGGCGTCTGCATGCGTCAGATAGAGGAACTGCCAATGCAGCCTTCCTCTCTCAATCCCGCGATTTCGCAAGAGGTCGAACAGGTTATTCTCTGTGCCCTGAAAAAAGATGTGGCGTTACGCTTCGCAACAATTGTTACATTCACAGACGCATATGAGCAAGCTTACAATCCCTCGTTGTTAGGGAAGGCACAAGGCTTCTTGAATACGTTTGTTACTTCTCTCACAACACGTGTCCAAAGTGTTGTTCACGCGCAACAAGTAGAGCAAGATTACAGGACCGAGGCAATGCTTTTTAACTACTAACGTAATTGATACATTCATCTAGATACGTCACCTGATGAACTTTGACAATCGAACACGGCAATGGTGGTAGTAGACTGACCCACTTCATTTGACGGATGTTGATCGAAGGAGTATCCTTTCA
>CAXUIS010000143.1:0-13193 GCA_964250915.1 uncultured Ktedonobacteraceae bacterium
GCATGTATGTGATAGAGGAACACTATCACATACATGCCCTCTTGCGATATAATTTACTATGCTGAATATCTCACTAAATACACATCTCAACACATTTCATCTTTCGCTAGACTTCACAGCAAAGCAAGGGCAAACGACTGTTTTGCTTGGCGAGAGTGGTGCGGGCAAAAGTACTGTGTTACGTCTTGTAGCTGGTCTACTCACTCCTCAAAAAGGGCTGATCTCATTAGAAAACGACGTGTATTTCGATAGCGAACGAGGCGTAAACGTTCCACCACAGGAGCGGCCCTTCGGCTATGTCTTTCAGGACTACGCCCTCTTTCCACATCTGAGCGTCTTTGAGAATATCGCCTTTGGATTACGAGCGCAACGCCTTCCACGTTCAGTCGTTCGACAACGTGTGGGTGCCGCTCTTGAGCAGGTACATTTGCCAGGGCTTGAGCAACGCCGACCCGCCCAGCTTTCCGGTGGGCAACAACAACGTGTCGCCATTGCGCGTGCCTTGGCGTTACAGCCACACCTATTGCTTTTGGATGAACCGCTTTCAGCCCTCGATGTACAGACACGCCGCGAGGTACGCCAGGAATTGCGGCATATTCTTGCAGAGGTTGATACTACGACCTTATTAGTAACGCACACCTATCTCGAAGCACTCTTATTCGGTCAAAATATTCTTGTGCTTGAGGGTGGGCACGTCCTGCAGCAGGGTGGACAGCGCGACCTGCTTGAGCACCCACGCTCGTCCTACGTTGCCGAGTTAATAGGAGTCAACTTCTTTCGCGGACACATTCTACGCTACGAATCGCCTACGGTATGCGTCATGCAAGTTCATACAGGCTTCCAAAACGTCGAAATATTAGCAACGTTGCATGAACAAGAGACGGATGCTCCGAGACCAAATAGCGGTGAAGAGGCGTTTGTCATCGTCGAGCCACGCAGTATTACGCTCTATCTAACCCAGCCCGATAGCTCCGCTCGCAATACCTTTCGTGGCGAGGTCATACAACTACTGCGCGTAGGAAACACATCGCACGCTCCAAATACGGAAAATGAAGGTGTCTTCCGCGTAACGCTCCTCATCGACGCCACTATGCCACCTCTTACCGCCGAAATAACTGAGGCGTCTGCAACTCGTCTCGACGTACACGAAGGCTCAGTTGTGTACGCAACGTTCAAAGCTACCGAAGCGAGAGCGTATACGTAAAACAACATTCACTAGTTACCGCGATTGTTTGTCGGTATTCAGTAAGGAGCGATAACTACGCAACTTGCCTTCAAAGGAAAACATCGGGCGTACCAGTTTCACTGTATCTTCTACAGCATCTGTATCCACAATATTTGTCTCAAGACTTTGTCGCTCCGCATCCATCTTCTGCACTGCAACGGGTGGCAAGAAGAAGAGGACATACATCACCGCGAAAATCGGTAAGTGTCCAAGTAATTCTGTCGGTGGCAGAAAAGGAAGTGTCAGGTTAAATGGTACAAACATGCCAAGAATAACCAAGCGAGGGAGAATACCGCTAATAAGAGCTAGACCAATTGTTAGCTCAACAGCACCAGCCGCAAAGATGAAACGCTCATTCGTAAACCAGCTAAGCCCTATTGTATGAGCAATATTGAACTCAGGATGTATCTTCAAGAATGCCAGAGCGAGTGCTGGGTCAAGCAACTTTTCTGTGAAAGCAAGAACGGCAATCGAGACACCAACGCCAGCACTCAATACCGTTGGTGCAAGTCTCCAATAACGGGCCATGTATGCCAGTGGCTCTCGCTTTGCCCCAGGTTTGGTCAGTCCACGTCCCATAATCAAAAGATACACAGCAATACCAGCGTAGACGCTCTGTTCAAGCACTATCCAAGGTGGGAAAAAGAAAAATGCAACTCCAAACAGGCCAAGCAAAATAGCGGCTCCAATCCGTGTCAAGTAGCCCGTGACAAAGGTAAAGGCCACAAAAATTTCAACGGTTGCCAAAAACATATTTACAATAGCGTTGCCTGTGATAAGATTTGGCGCGAAGAGATGTGACAAGACAGCAACAGCAATCAGGCTGATCGCCGTTTGTATCGCCAGAATCACCCGATTAGAGCGGTCATAATAGCGTAGAAAACCAATCTGCAAGAAGCGATTATGCCCACCAGCAAGATGTCGTAGCAGTGCTAAACTGCCTACGCCCAAACAAGCAAGGCCAATCATGAACAAAACAGGGAGTGTGAATAACAATTCAAAATGTATTGGGTATAACTTCCCATCAACAAACCATTTTTCGTGCGCTGATGCAGTCGGTGGAGCTATGAGAAAAACAAGTACGACTAATCCAACGCGTAAAAGCGTGTTACGTAGATGTGACATGAAACAATTC
This sequence comes from uncultured Ktedonobacteraceae bacterium, assembly GCA_964250915.1. Classification (GTDB taxonomy): domain Bacteria; phylum Chloroflexota; class Ktedonobacteria; order Ktedonobacterales; family Ktedonobacteraceae; genus JBBQVS01. The sequence goes on from CAXUIS010000143.1 coordinate 2,361, forward strand.
CTTTGTTAGTGCTCTTTACAAGATCAGTATACAGACAAGAAAAATTATTTCCATGTCACACATAACTACGTCATAGATGGATGCTTGGACCTTATCTCGGCTGTAAGAACATGATGTATAAGTGCTGCTATAATACATAGGAAATAATAGGAAAGGTGTCATCAAGTCACGTGATACAGTCTCACAGGAAAAAATATGTGTGGTTAGGGCGAGAAGAATTTTACATCCTGGTGTTCATTTTTATAGCTACTCTCCTACGCTTTATCTTGATCTCTTTGAACTGGCCGGTAACAAATAGCGATGAAGCAAATATGGGTATTCTGGCGCGTCATGTGGCTTTTAACGGGGAATGGCCTATTTTCTTTTATGGTCTGCCCTATTTAGGACCTGTCGAGGGTTATATTGCAGCCCCATTGTTTCATCTTTTTGGTTCCTCAACATTCACGCTTCGACTTGCTCTCTTGCCCTTCTTCTCGCTTTTTCTTCTCTGTATGTATTATTTGACACGCCTATTGTACACATCAAGGTTAGCAATTTTTACTGTCGTCTTGCTCGGCTTTGGTTCAGAAGAAATTATAAGACGGCAGTTAAGAGCCGTTGGTGAGTATCCAGAAACGCTTTTCTTTGCGGCTTTTATCTGCCTTGTTGTGTGCTGGCTGGTCCTTTCTTCTTCCGAGATAACTGGACAAACACGAACGACGCCACGCCGCATCTTTGCATATGGAGTACTGGGTCTGGTAGTAGGGTGCGCGCTCTGGGTTGATTTCTTGATCCTCCCTTTTCTAGGTACCGCGAGTATTCTCCTGCTTCTCTTCTGTCGTCGTGAACTTGTGTCATGGGCTGGCCTTAGCTTGTTAATAGGTCTAATAATTGGTGCTTTTCCCCTCCTTTACTACAATATTACCGGACCCCTAAGCAGCAACTCCATTGCTACACTGCTATCTATTCAGCATTCTGACGCCTCACGGCATCTGCCTTTTCTACAGCAAATAGTTGGCACTCTTATGATTAGCGTACCCAATGCCACCGGATTTAATCCACTCTGTCCAGACAATGTTTTCCCATACTTTGGGGCTGTAAACATGTACTGCGTCGTTCTACAAGGCGGTTGGGGAATAGGATACCTGATTCTACTGACGTTAGTGACATTCCTTACAGCATCGGTTGTTTGGCGAGGATGGAAGGCCAGAGCATCCTCAACATTAGAGCATAAAGGGATAGAACGACAGCAACTAGTACGCCAATGCTGTCGGCTGATGCTTCTAGTGAGCGCGGGTGGCACTATTCTTCTTTATGCCATTAGCCCTACTGCCGCCGCCGTTCCTGGACCTACGGCCCGCTATCTTGTCTGTGTGCTTGTTGCCACTCCTGCTCTGTGTTGGCCTGTGTGGAATAGCGGATGGACGAAGAAAACATTGTTTCAAAGGCGCACTCACGCACATCTTTTGATAAGTAGAGGTATTTTGTTCCTGCTGCTCATACTATTTGCGAGGGGAACGTTTCTAACATTTCTACAGGTTCCTGCGGCAGAGTCGGCCTATATACAGCAAGACCATCTTGTACAACATCTTCTCACGCTTAACGCCACTCGTATTTATTCAGAGTATTGGACGTGCAATCGTCTTACCTTTCAAAGTGAAGAAAAAATTATTTGCAGCGCACTTGCAGAGAAACTTGACCCTGGTTTTGATCGCTATACGCCTTATCGAGACATCGTTAAGGCATCTCCTCACCCTGCATATGTATTTCCTGTAGGCTTTCAGCAGGTTGCTGCCCTCGATGCCAAAATGAACAAAGATAGCCAGTTCAACTCCATCTATCAACGGCAAGTCTTTGAAGGGTATGTACTCTATATTCCGACGATGAAAATTACTTGCTGTAGGGACCGATTTATCGCGTCCTCGTTGGATGTCGAAATGCCAGAAGGACGTGATAGATCAGTCCCTAATGACCTTTGACAATCGAACACGTCAATGCCGGTAGGGGTAGCAATTCATTGCGCCCAAAGATGGGTCGGGAGGGGTTCGCATTGGGAGAGTGAATCGTTGCCGACGCGTTGCCCCACCACCCCCATCTTTGGGCGCAATGAATTGCTGCCCCTACCGAGAAGAATTACGTTTTTGGTTGTCAATATTCATCAGGCATTGCTTCTCATAGCGAGATATGATAACAGAGGATGCATCAACGCGTGCGTCGATGCACTCCCTCTTCTGTTTAGGGAAATCTTATTGAGCAGAGGTGTACCACTTATGCAGTACAGCAGTCGTCATATTTTGCCCCTTGATTGTGAACTTGCCAACATCCTCCCAACCCCAGAAGAAGATGCCTGCGATACGCTGATCTGGTACAGCATTGGCAAGTGCCGCATCATAGGCGCCCGCCTGTTCTGCCGGGTCAAGCGGCGAGGCGCTGTCTTGCTCCCATGAGTGATAGAGTGCGTTAGAGCTATTGCGATAGCCAATCTCGGAGATGAGAACGGGCTTTCCAATGCGCGTCGAAATCGTGTCCAGAATAGACTTAACTTTATCTTTCCATAAGCTCATCATATTCTTTGGGTCGATATGTGTTGACACGTCGGTTAAGGGAATGTATGAGGACACACCAATCATACTAATATTCTGATTGCTGAACCAGCTAGGAATAGCTTGAGTCACTGGATACCAGTTCATATCATAGGTCAATGTTCCAGCGAAAACACTATGAATACGGTCAATTAACTGATTCCACATGGCGGCTGGGGCGTGCTGCTGCAACCATGAGCACTCCGTGGCAATCGCCATTTGATCTGCGCCCGCCTGCGCTGCGGCTACTACATAAGGCTTGTACGTGTTCCAATAGCTATCGAACCACGCCTGCTCCTGCTGCTGTGAGCCAAGCTGGATGCTGCCCGCCCAGCCGCCTTTCTCATCGACGCCCATCAAAGGCACCACAAAAACGTGGAGTCCCTTCGCATGAGCCGCACGCACACCTGCCGCAAAGGACGAGACAAGGGGTGTACTCTGCGTGGTACGAACAGTCGTGGAAGCTGAGGTAGATTGTGAAAACAACAACGATAATTCTATCCACTGTGAACCTGTCTGCGTCTGAATGTCCGACAGGCTTTGTTGCCATTGCGGACCATATGCCTTCTGCTGTTGCCACTGTGGAGTAACAATACCTGTTTCAAACGCTTGTGTGCGTGTAACCGTTGCAACAGGTGGTTGTGTAATAAATGTGGTTCCGTCAACATTCGTGCTCTTCCCAAACGCAGACAATATGGGCATATGTAAGGCGAATAATGCTTGCCCAAGAACGCCGAGTAACACGACTGCGACGACAATAAGTAACGCGTTCCGTTGCATAATAGGTGAACGAAACCCCTTGCTTTGTACCTCTGGTACTGGAAGAGGTAAAGGCACACTAACACTAGAGGGCACTACAGGCTCAAGCGGTTTTTGTGCAGCTCCGCGTCGCCTTCTAAATAGTGAAATCACCGACTGCGATACGGCAAACACAGCCGCCGCCCATACACTTATTAACATGAACATCCGTAAGAAACGTGACCAGGACATAACTTTTTACTCCTTCCAAATAGTACACATAAATTGCTTGTTACCCTCCTCTATCGACATCCCGAAACAATTCGGTAGGGGCAGCAATTCATTGCGCCCAAAGATTGGAGCGGTCGAGGGGCAACACGTCGGCAACAATTCCCTTACCCGACGCGAACCCCTCCTAACCCATCTTTGGGCGCAATGAATTGCTGCCCCTACCGAACCACAAGATACATGCCGATGAGAAAACGTGAGACACACCATTTCTGGTTGTGATAAACATCGTATGTCGTATTTGGATGGAGAAGATATCGCATGAGTTTACAGCAACTAGAGGGCGCGAGACAACATGACGCCCTCGATAGTCCTTATACTTCTGATGAGGCACAAGATACCTACTTGCATGAGCAGGTAATACGCTATCGCACATGGCTTACGCAACAAATGCATCATTCACAATCAGCGAGCGAACAGCAGATTGCAGATTCGTATGCAACGAACGCATCACAAGTAGTTGTTGTTGGCAAACAAAACGTGCAGGCGTATGCGCCATTTCGCTACAAATATTCTGCACTCAAGGTCATCACGGGCAAGCAATATATTACACTCGGTATTCTGCTCCTGGCATGGATTGTAGGTATGATCTTCTATGGTAGGCAAATCATGATTGTCACCATGACGGTTATCACCATCGCCTACTTGCTTCATCTTATTCTTGATGTGACACTTGCGCTGAGTATTGTGCGTGACTCACCAGAAGAAAAGATAGACAACAAGGTATTAGAGGCACTACGGAACGCGGAATGGCCCATGTATACCATCCTATGCCCGCTCTATAAAGAAGCTCGCGTCGTGCCACAATTTGTCAAAGCGATGCAAGGACTCGACTACCCAACGGATAAACTGCAAATTCTTTTTTTGACGGAAGAGGATGACAGCGAGACGCGTGACGCTATCGAGTCCATGAATCTACCCTCACACTTTGAAATCGTCACGGTGCCAGAAGGCAACCCACGCACGAAGCCGCGTGCCTGCAACTTTGGCCTGATTCAATCAATTGGGCAATACGTTGTGATTTTCGATGCCGAAGACGTGCCTGACCCATTGCAACTCAAAAAGGCTGTGCTGACCTTCGCCAATCACGGTCCCAATCTCGCCTGTGTGCAGGCCAAACTCAATTTCTACAATCCAGACCAGAATCTGCTTACACGCTGGTTTACCGCCGAATATTCACTCTGGTTCGATATGATCCTACCAGGGCTGCAAAAAGCGCATTTTCTCTTGCCGCTTGGTGGAACCTCAAATCACTTTCCAACACAGATGATTCGCGCGTTAGGTGGCTGGGATGCCTTCAATGTCACGGAGGATTGTGATCTTGGCTTACGACTCGCATGGTTCAAGATGGAGACCGTTGTACTCGACTCGACCACATATGAAGAAGCAAACTCACGTACAAAAAATTGGTTGCGCCAGCGTTCGCGTTGGATAAAAGGCTATATGCAAACTTACCTCGTGCATATGCGCGAGCCGTGGCATTACGCGCGTGAGTTTCGTGTCCGCGAATTTCTGTCGATGCAATTGATGATCGGTGGCAAAACGGCGGTCCTGTTTATCAATCCGTTGTTATGGATTGCCTTGATTGTGTCACAAATCCTGAAGCCCTTCATTGGCAATGTCTATGGGTCGTTGTTTCCAGCACCAATTGTCACGATTGGCGCGGTCTGTCTCGTCGTCGGCAACTTCTTTTACCTGTACATTTACCTGCTGGCCTGTATTCGTCGCAAGCACTACTCGCTGGTCAAGTGGACACTACTCATTCCAATTTACTGGCTTCTACAGAGTGCTGCGGCCTGTATCGCCCTCTACCAACTCATTGTGAAGCCGCACTATTGGGAGAAGACGGAACATGGGTTGCACCTGCTCGATGCACAGGCGGTATCAACCATTCTTGAAAAAGATGGTATTGCTCTTCATCAGCAACATAATAACCAGCACCTTGAGCACCATAACCGTGTTGCGGTCCCAGCTCCACAGCGGCACCATCTGAACTCAGCCCAATTTCCATCGGTGCGCTTAGCACTGAACACGATCAATCATGAGTACAAACCTGCCTTTACAGCGAAGGAGCTTACCACCCTACGTCGCGCACAACACGCGACTCATAGAGACCCGTGGTTTCTTGCGACAATGCTGCTTGCTCTCTGTGTCACTATCGCTTCATGTACCTATGCCTACTTCACGCACACACTCGCGTCCGGTGCGCTAGCACTCAATCAGGCGTGGAGCGCATGGTTGCCACTCACACATCTGCTGCTTCTGCCCTTTGCATGGAGTGCGGCACTACTGCATACGGGCGTCATGCTTCCTGCGATGCTGTGCTACTTACTCTCTACAATGTGTGTCTTTATTGCTGCACGGTGCCTGACGCAGGACAGTCGCGCCAGTTTCATAGGCTCGCTGCTTTTCATCTTCAATCCAACCCTGCTTATGCTGAACACACTTTCGTTCAACGATTGGATATGCATCACAACACTCACGATGACATGTTGTTGCTTCCTATTGTGGTCACGCCATAATCGTCTCTCGTCCCTGATCGGTACAGGCATGTGCTGCCTACTAGCCACATTGACATGCTATGATGGTTGGGCTTTGTTTGTCTCGCTGATTGTGTTTATGATCGCTATCGGCTGGCTTAAACGTCAAGCGCGTGCTTATATCGAAAGTTCACTTATCGCGTTTAGCACGCTTGGTGCACTCGGCATCGGCGTCTGGATGCTCTGTTGTGCTACACTCTTTGGCAACCCATTTGTCTTTCTACGCCAAGCACCGTCCGCGATTACCTCGCTTCACAGTGCAGGACAAGCAATTGTGTTCGCATTCCAAGCGTCGATACAAACGCTTACACCAGTACTCTTCTCGGTTGCGTTTCTGGCACTGGTCCTGTTTGTAGCACGCCGTCGTCTCGCACCCGAAACTCTTGCGGGCATCGCGTTCCTGGTGCCGTTCGCCTTCTCACTGCTCTCGTTGAGTGGGGGCTACACAATCATACCCGTTGTACCAACCATAAACATTCTGCAAGCGTTACAACAGCATGCAGGTGTTGCGACTATCGCACCTGCTGCGCTCTTCCTTGCGACCCTCTTCGGTCCCGAAATGCGCAAAATCTTTGTCATTGGTAAACGCAAGGGATAAAAAAGAGAAGCACAAGAGGCCCGAATGTGACATGTCACATTCGGGCCTCTTGTGCTTTCCCACAGAGTTATCCACACTGAATGTGGATAACTCTGTGGGAAAATGTGCAGAAGTAGCATAAAATACCTATTGACACAGCTTTTAGCCGTTCTACAAACGTTGCTATGCAATAATTTGTACGCAAAAATGAGCACACATAAACGTTTACCTATCACCATGATGTGTTCCTTGTGGATACGTTCATAGTGTTACACAGCAAAAGGAGTGGACTATGTTCTTATTCGCGTTCCTCTACCGTAACCTCAAAGGATTTCGTTTCCTGGTTGTACTAGCCATTTTGGTAGCTGTTTTGCAGGTCGGCTCCGATATTATCGCACTCCAGCCACTCAAATGGATTCCTAGTAAGGCTCAAAATCCTGGTAACGATCCAGCCTGTACCTTTCCTTTTCTCGGATTAAATGATAATCCTGGTCTACTCGATCTCTTCGACACTCCGCGACTTGATCCATCACTCAATCCGGCACCAGGGGGTCATCAGCCAGTTCCACCTTCGACCTCTCCTTGTCCCGCGAATCCGTCCGATCCTCGGACGTTTATTACTCCTGACACCACGCATCATAGTGTGATTGGGGTGATTGTCTTTTCCGTAATTGTGTTAGTGCTTTTTTCTACTTTGAGTGCGCTACTTGTCTATGCCGACCTCTTTCTCGCTTCGTACATTGCTCAGAGCCTGAGCGCACGGTTGCGTACACAACTCTTTGAGCACTTGCAGCGTATTTCGTTAGACTGGCACGGCAAGCAAAAGAAGGGCGACCTCGTACAGCGCATTACTGGAAACATTACCGATATTGAGAAATTCGTCACGGATGGTCTAGTTGATCTGCTGGTCGGTGTTTTAACACTGGTTGGTGTTGCCTCGATCATGCTTTTTTATAGCGTTCCTTACACCGTCCTCTCTCTAGCTATCGCTCCTGCTCTCTTTGTGATTGTGCTGTACTATACACGCAACATTAAAGCTGCTTCCAAACGACAAGCAAAGTCTGCCGGACAGGTGGCTGATGTTGCGACTGAGGACATCAACGCCCTCACGGTGATCAAAGTGTTCACACGAGAGGAGCGTGAAGATATGCGCTTTGGGAATAGGGTGAGTGAGAGCCGCGCGGCGGGCTTACGCGCAGGCGGCTTACAAGCTCAGTTCACGCCTCTCGTCGCCGTACTCGTCGCGCTTGGTACGGCAACCATTGTCGGTGTTGGGGGATACGTCGCGGCAGGCAACCCCTTTACGGTGGGTCCTCTCCAGTTGCTTCCTGGCACCATCGATGCTGGACTCATCGTCTCGTTCCTCTTCTACCTTAAACTGCTCTACCAGCCTATGCGAGACCTCTCAAAGCTGACCACTCTTGCCAATGCTGGCTCCGCTGGTGCTGAGCGCATTCAGGAGGTGCTAGAGCAAGCACCAGAAGTGGTTGAGAGTAAAGCACCTTATCTCGGACCAACGAGATTGCGTGGCGATGTTGTATTTGATAACGTCTATTTCGGCTACTCAGCGCAACAGCCAGTGCTGAAAGGTATCTCTCTGCACATTCCCGCCGGAAAAAGAGTAGCTTTGGTGGGCTTGTCTGGTGGTGGCAAAACTACGCTGGTGAAGCTGATTCCGCGCTTCTATGAGATTCAACAAGGTTCGGTACGAGTCGATGGTGTGGATAATCGCATGTACCCACTCAAGGTATTGCGCGAGAACGTGAGCATGGTGTTACAGGACTCAGTCCTCTTCGAGGGCACAGTCCGCGAAAATATTGAGGTTGGGCGACCAGGAGCGAGTGAAGAAGATATTATAGCTGCTGCGAAAAAAGCACAAATGCACGAAACTATCGTGCGCTTGCCAGATGGCTACGATACATTGGTACGTGAACAAGGGAAAAATTTTTCTGGTGGGCAACGGCAACGCATCGCTATCGCCCGTGCCATTCTGCGTGATGCACCACTGCTCATTCTGGACGAGCCTACTGCATCCTTGGATGTCGAAGCTGAAGCGGAGGTGATGCGTGCCTTAGATACTCTGGTTGTTGGACGCACCGTGCTTGTCATTTCCCATCGACTCAGTACACTAGGCAACGTTGATGAGATCATCGTACTAGGCGATGGACGCATTATTGAAAAAGGAACCTATAAAGAACTTAAGCGCATGAAAGGCGTCTTTGCTGGTCTGCTCGATGAACAGAACCGTTACAGTGCCGAGCGTATTGGTGAGCAGTCCGTTCTGCGTTCAGCCTTTGTTCCATTGCCGATTGAAGGCGAGCCACGGCAGGCACGACCTCCTATTGTCTCGCAACCAAACTGGTCCACGCCCTCCGTTTCTCCTCAGAGCAGGCCGGTAGCTCCTGTCCCCCAACCTGTACCGATGCAGGTGGTCCCGAACCGAACGGCATTACCAATGGGAGCGAACAACGGGAACAGTAACGGACACTGGCCGCGTGCATGTGTACACATCGAACTCGACGGTAAGCCTGTTGGCGTACGTATGCTCGATCAGCCTCTTCTGACAATTGGTCGCCTCGCCAATAACGATGTCCAGGTTCCTTCACAACGCATCTCACGTTTGCATGCGAAGCTACGCTTTGAGAATGGCACATGGCAGATCGAAGATGCCGATAGCTTGAACGGCATTGTGTATCAAGGTCAACGGGTTGAACGTCATGTGTTTTCCAATGGAGACCGAATATTCCTTGCGCCTAGAGCAGTTCTCTCCTATGAGGCGGTGTCATGATAGAGAATAATGTGATGGTTCAAAAGGTTCAAACGACATTGCAGCGTCAAAAAATCGGAGTGAGCCGTGTTGCATGGTGGCTTCTGGTGGTAGTAAGCTTTGCACTACTAGTCTTTTTACTCGCATCAGAAATTCTTCGCTTCTCTAGCCCTATTCAGTTACAGAAGCTGAGAATCGTGCAAGATATTCCACTACCAGATGCATTGCCAGACCCCAACCGCACAAGCAAGAATCCCTTCGCGACCGGTCAGGCGCAACGTTTTGATCACTTCGATTTCCAGTCATACGATCCAAATACACACTTGCTCTTCATCGTTCATACTGGCCCAAACCTGGATAAAGAGGCCGCCATTCTTCACAACCCGAAATTTGATGCTGGCACGGATGGAAATGTTGTGGTCTTTAATACTCAACTTAACAAGGTAGTTGGGCTTGTCGCTGTGCCTCAGGCAGCTGGCATTCTAGTCGCGCAGAATGTTGGCAAGGTCTTTGTCGGTGACGCGGCTGATGGCATCATCTACATTTTCAATGAGCAAAGCCCTTTTCAGATTATTGCGAGAGTGCAACTTGATCTGCACGATGGTCCCGATGCCATCGAATATGACTCGATTGATCATCTCATCTTTGTCGGTGATCCTGGTACTCCGGCTAGTCCTGATAACGCTAATCTTGCTCTGAAAAACCAGAATGTGGCGGTCATTGATGCCATCACTAATAAGCTCATAACGAGAATTCCTTTTGGTCTTCATCCACCCTTCGGTGACGATGTTGGACACATCCAGTTCGATCCTGTCACTCATCGCGTTTTCGTGACCACGTTACCGCTGATTAACCAGAATCTTAATAAACCGCAGACACCACCATCTTTTTTAGCGGTCATCGACCCTGCTACACTGAAAATCGTTTCAAATATACGGCTACCAGATGCGTGCCTTGTTCCTCATGGTATGGTGATAGACGCACAACAGCGAGAAGCCTTCGTCGCTTGCGTTAACTCCCAAAATATGGTACGTGTCGATTTGCAGACGATGAAGCCTTTCTCTGAGCCTCTCTTGCCCGTGGCATTCAATCCCGATATCGTGCGGCTAGACCATTTCTCACATGTACTCGTTGTGGGTTGTGCGGGCGGCATCTCGCTCTTTGATGAAAGTGGTGGGCACTTAAAGAAACTCGGTAACTACTTCCTCGGAGGCGGTAGTCATCATACAATTGCCATCGACGAAGCCAAACAGTTGATATACCTGCCGCAGCCATCCGTAGGAGGCCGACCAATTCTGCGCATTATACAGTACGTGCCTAGTGGAGTGTGATGTAACAAAACAATTAGATCCACGGACGCCC
>CAXUIS010000144.1:0-13067 GCA_964250915.1 uncultured Ktedonobacteraceae bacterium
ACTTTACATGTAGGGGAGACCCTTGCGGTCTCCCTGTTTCCTTTGAAAAGATAGAGGGACCGATGCTAACAGGACTTGACCATATCATTGTCGGCGTGAAAGACCTTGATGCTGCAACCGAGATATTTCGGGATAAGCTCGGACTTATACCAAGTGGTGGCGGCGTTCACCCAAAAATTGGCACCGCTAATCGTATCATCGTAATTGGTGATACCTACTTGGAACTCATTACGGTTCGCACGCCAGCCGAGGCTCAGGCGAGCATTGTGGAACGACTAGCAAAAGGTGAGGGCTATCTGAACTTCGTGCTTGCTTCAAACGACTTGCAAGCGGATACCGAGGTGATGAAGGCGCGGGGCATCTCTCTTGTTGGGCCTGAAAAAGGGTCGCTTAATGCAGAAGATGGTCATACAAGAGGCTGGTTACGTACCAACATTGAACGTCCTGATCTGACACAACACTATCCATTTCTGATTCAACATGATAGTACAGGGAAGGAAAGACGTTCTCGTCTGGCTGGATGGACTACTCCGCCAGAGCATCCATTGGGCGCGACAAAAGTGCTCAGTACCACAATCGCAGTAGCAGACCTGAATGAGGCAACACAACGGTTTACACACATCTATGGCTTGCAAGCATCAGAACAGTTTTCGGGTGAGGCAGATTCGTGGGACGCAACGCTTGTGGCATTTCGCTTTGATGAGAGTGCGCAGAGTTTTGAGCTAGCCACACCCCTACCCACCTTTCTCGATCCTATCGGCGATGCCACCTATCTACCAGAACCGGACGCACTGGCACAGCACCTTCAACAATTTGGTGAAAGTCTGTGCCGTATAACTCTGGCTGTCGAGAACCTCACGGCGTCACGTCGCTACCTCGATGCCCACAATGTCACATACACCTACAAAGAGCATCCAGACTATCCACGCCCCATTCTCTGGATTGCGCCCGACCAAGCCTGTGGTGCCTCAATTGTGTTGCACGAATTTACGCCCGATCTGCCACAAAGCAATCCATTAGTATTATAACTCCTGTACGGGTCTACATTTGTTCCTGCTCTGTATTATGAATATGTAATTAGTCATAGCAGAAATGGTGTAGCAGGAATGAAAAGCATAATTGGGAACTGTATCGAAAAGAGAAAGAAAATATATGTGGGAAGCAAGGGCACCCGCAAGGGGATGCCCCTCCCATGCAACATGGTGTCGTACGGCACTCGTATATGGGAGGGGCATCCCCTTGCGGGTGCCCTGGTAATCCCAATCTTCATATTTTTAGTATGTATATTTTTTCTTTTTCCACAGCATGTTGCGGCGATTGGGGAAACAACGCTTGTGCAGATCAATGGGCCAGCACAACCGCCAGGCTTCTCGCCCGCGCTCCTCACAATTCATGTATACGATACCGTGATTTTTGTGAATCACACAAACACGGCCTATGCTGTTACCTCTACAGATGGAAGTTTTTCTTCGCCTGCCATTCCTGCTGGACAACAGTGGAGCGTGACCTTTAGCAGTTTAGGTGGTCATGAATACCATACGACACAAGCACCACAACGTATGGTGGGGGAAATAGTGGTTGTCGCAAACTCGGTAAACCTGTTACCCACACCAGTGCCGCAGGTTGAAGCAACAGTCGTCACGCTGATTAAAGCAGGGAAACATCCACCAGATACAATCGTTCTGCCCGTTACGCCAACACCGACAGCAAAACACAAAGCACCAGTGCTGTTTCTAAACACCTTTTTGTCTCCTCTCATACTAAGTATAGCTGGCGGTGTTCTACTCGCGCTTATACTCATTTTCTTGAGTGTTTTGCTCTATCGACGACATGCTAAACGCATAAAAGATGAAGAGGAAATGGATACCTTACTGGAAGAGATCGTGCCTAAGCCTGTTGTACCTAAACTCCAAGCGACAAGCGTGAAGGCAGCAACGCCAACGAAGAAACAGCGTCTCCTACTGGCAGGCTTTCACTGGAAACGCTCACATGACGACGATGATGACGATATAGACGATGACGACGAAGAATAGGGTAGGGATGACAATGCGACTATTTTTTTCTCAACGACAGAAGAATACCTCTATTTCGTTACGCCTTTTAACAACACTCTGGTTCGTTTCTATTCTTGTTATAGGGACAATGGCGAGTATCACAGCACACTCTACCCAAGCGGCTACACCGTACACGGTCACAATTACAAGCAACAATTTCCGTGTGCCATTTGTGACTGTTGCGACAGATGATATGAGTGATCCAGGCAATGCACGTTTTAGCCTTCAAAACGGCACGTCACTCTGGTACAGTCTCAGCATAACATCTACACCATCTGGCATTGTACCAACGGCGACGACGACAAATGATCTTGTTTCAAACACATTTCTTGGTTCCACGCCATTGCTACCACCTGCTCAAGTACTACCTTTTGACGCATCGAATGGAAGCTATTCCTTTGAGATGCTCAAACTGAAGGCGGCATTTTCGGGTCCAGGGCAACAAGTGCAGTTAGAACTTATGCCATTAGAACAACATGCAGTTACGCTCGATGTACTCACCTTACTCTTACAATTGCTTGGGCAAAAACAGAACAATCTACAGATCGGTTTGCTAGAAACTGGCACGTTGCAAAATATATTTACTGAACTAGGAAGCATAAAAGATTTTACAGCTCTTGTCGGAAACTATACACAGGTCTTGCAATCCCCATCAGACGTGATGTTGTCCCATGCATATGCCTGTGCACAAAACATTGCCTCGCTCCTCTCGGATAGTAGTGAACAAAGTGCGTTAGCTGATGCATTGTGGAGAGTTGAGGGAAAAGCGATTCCGCGCGAAGACATTCTCAAAACAATTGTCGGCTTCTCACAAGCACAGTTCGGCCTGGCAATCGAGGGCTTTATCAACAACGAGGTCGGGACAATGGCAGCCATGTTTTCACAAGAGGGAAATCCAACCGTACAGTTACAAACAATCAGCACGGCGACACCGAGCGTCACACCTTCAATGTCTCCAAGCTCTTCTCCTACACTTACCCCCACACGTTCCACAGCAACGCCAACAGCAACACCTGTCGGAGCACATCTCATAACGCCAATCGTCTCGCCTACAGCATCAGCCAGCCCAGGACATTAATGACACCAAAACAGGGTGCTCGCAAGGGGACGCCCTGGCACGGATTACCAACGTAATGCAAAATTTTATGATGATTGTGCGTATCTGCCATCCTGCACGACGAGACGAAGTTTGCGTTTAAATACTCTCTCGAAGAGGTCAGCTTTGTCGTGTACTTGCTCTATCTCGGCGTCAAGGTCGGCAAGTGAACGTATCCATAACAGTATTGTCCAAATGTTGTCGTTGCACAATGCTGGTTCTGCCGCGATACGTAGCACGCGCGCATCGTGATTATAGTCAAGCGCGTCGGCGATACGTAGGAGAGCAGCCAACATAGAGACGCGTTTACGGGCACTACGACTGAGTGTAGCAAACTCCTCATGGTCGTTGCTGGGGAGCGCACGTCGGTGATACCGTGCGATAAGTGCTATCTCGTACCGCTCCTCTTCTGTGAAGTCGGGCAAGTTCGTCTCTTTTATCAGGCGAAATGAGTGCTTGTGATGACGACGCGCTTCTATGAGCATACCTGCGTTATGAAGCAGTGCCGCACGCTCAAGCATACGCAACTCATGCTGATCTAAACGATGAAGCGGACGGGTTGCATCAAACATTTGTGTGGAAAGACGTACAACCTGACGTGCATGAGGCCAGTCTTCCACGAGTAGCCCACCGCTCAAGTATAACTCTTCTCTTGTCGGCTGTACGTCTTGCCACCAGTCTAATTCTTCAATCGAGTTTGACATCATCAATGCGTTCCGCCTTCGTCTAGTAGTATATCCCATTAAATTCTATGCGTCTAATACATCGAGAACTTCACGGTAGAAGTTACGTTCTTGCAGCGTATCCCAATGTTCTCGAAACACTTTATAGTGTTCCTGCCTCTGCTGTTGCGTATCGCGTAACAAGCGTTCTAGCCCATCGTGTTGCTCCTGATTAGGGGCAGTATGTGAGTCGAGCAGGTGTGCCACAAGGTCCAGGTTAGTAATGAGATGTTTTCCGGCCTTCTGTTGAGCCTCCACTGCTTGAGCATGTTTGCCGTTTATATGCCCCTTGTCGTTTACGTGCTGCTCCAAACGGAGGGAAAGCAGAGCAAGCATAACATCGCTATCATGTAGTGCACCAAGCTCTTCCTGTATCTGTGTGACTTCCTCGACAACCGTGGCACTCTCTTCAGGCAAGACATCCGCGAATATTTCTAGCGTGTAACGCAGGCGTTTCGCGGCAATACGCAGGTCGTGCAACTCGTCCGAGCGTTGTGGGTCATGAGCATAGCGGCCCCATACCTGCATCTCTTCAAGGCGGGTACGCGCGATAATGCGAGCATTCGTACTCGTCAATGCATGTGCATCAAGCCCTGAGATTGCTCTAGCTTTTGCCATTGCGTACCTCCTCTCTGGATAGACACGCATCTATTTTTTGCTTAAATGTGTGCTCATCAAACTTCTTAAAGAACGCTTCCAATGCGCGCTGATGCTTCTCCCGATATCCCTGCAAACGGTCTATCAGCCATTGTATGCCCGCTTGCTCTTCTGCTGGCGAGTTTTGCATCTGGACCTGTAAATTCTGTATCATGACATCTGTATCGCGTGCGTTACCCAGGATGTCCGCGATTTTCTTTGTCTCTTTGTACACCTCTTTGAACGGTTGAGGAGTACAAATAGCTTCATATGCATCAAGTGTTGCACGAAGACGCCGCGATGCGACCCGCATTTTGTGTACCGCTTCAATATCGTCGTGTTTCAGTACATCATCACGCCATTCCAGGAGTTTTTCGGTACGGTCAACCAGTAGACGCCAACCAGAGTGCGCAAACGTCTCATGTAGTTTGTCCTCTTTTACGTTCGTGGGAGTATTTCGATCTTCTTCCGATACATCAGGCATATCTATGCGTTGCAGCCACTGCTCCCCATAGCGAGCATAGGTCAACAAGACACCCTCACGAATACCGTGTGGACTAACAAAGATTTCGTTCAGTTGCAAGCGTTCCATCATCGCACGAATAATTAACGCACCCGCCGATAAAATACGCGCACGCCCCACAGGTTGCTGATAGCGTTGCGCGATTTCTTCGGCAGGCAGTGCTTGTAGCAGTCCCTCGCAGCGTACAATATCCTCTCGCGTCAGACGCTGTTTATTATCAGCAAGTTGGAAAGCGTTGTGTGCAAGAGCCAGCAAAGAGTTAGCACTACCCCCAGTCACAATCAGCGATGGCGGTGTACGTTTGATCTGCATTCCCTCAAAGTAGGTAGTGAGAAAGGTATAGGCCGTATGTAACTCGTCGCGCGTTGGCGGGTCCGAAGGAAGATAGCGATCATGGAGCCAGCCAGAACCAATGGGAACGGAGGTGCGCCATGTGATGTGTTCATGTTTCGCGGTAATCACCTCTGTACTACCACCACCAAGATCCATGACGCCGAGTTGAGCGGGTGCATGCGGTTCTCGGCTACGCTCGTAGGTC
The DNA here is from genome assembly GCA_964250915.1 of uncultured Ktedonobacteraceae bacterium. Lineage (GTDB taxonomy): Bacteria > Chloroflexota > Ktedonobacteria > Ktedonobacterales > Ktedonobacteraceae > JBBQVS01. Next base: position 5,570 of record CAXUIS010000144.1, read on the forward strand.
GCACCTAGAAATGTTAGCGTCGCCTCGACGGTACCTACAATAAGCTGAACTTCTAAACCAAGCTCATTGTGAATAGCCTCTATAAAATCGTTGCTGTTGCTTGCCTGCCGAATAGCCTCCGTTGCCACAACAAAAATCGGGGTCGCGTTATGTTGTTCGGCAATCGCTTTATAATTTCGTAACGTGGTGAGGGTAGCATCAAGTTTCTCTTGCGAGATTTCGCCTGTCGCAGTCACACTTTCGCCGATACGTACCAGTTCAACCTCGTCTGCTAGAATATCCAGCGTCTTAGGAGCGCACCGCGCCACCACAATATGAATTGTATTACTGCCTATATCTATAGCCGCACTCGTAGAAGAGAACTGAGCTTGCATATATGTTAACTCCTGTGGAGTTCAGTAGGGACCGATGTATCGCATCCTTGTTAGGTGTCGCAATGCCAAAAGGACGCGATACATCGGTCCCTACACCTAGGAAAGATTGTTCAATATATGGCAAACACAATAAACGCCGCAGGCAAAAAGTAGCCTGAAGCGGACAAGATGTACACCACTTGTACGGGAAGTTGCCATAATTATATCACGTGTGGAATATAGAAGAGGTGTCAAATGGATGTAAAAAGGCTCTTGACAAGTCGCAGCAGATACAGTAGTATTGCAATGTCCGCAGCGAACTGTTGTGGTACAGACATGTCAAGCCGCGATGGTGAAATTGGTAGACACGCAACGTTCAGGGCGTTGTGCCTTCACTGGCATGGGGGTTCGAGTCCCCCTCGCGGCACCCCCTATTTATAGGACGACCCCTCACGCCGCATACGTAGCCGCTTGAGGGGTTTTTATTTCTACCAATGTAGGGTAAAATGTAGTAACCATGTAGCAACGCTAACTCAATCTTAAAAAATAGGTAAGACTTGTGGGTTTGTGAAGGATAAAGAAACTTTATGTTCGAGTCGGTTTGCTTTAGACATCGGCAACCTCTTTATAATGAGGACTTAGATATCTGTTTCTTGGCGGAGGCCATGTTGTTTTATCAAAGTGTACATTTAATTGCAGATATAGGTGTGATAAAACAACTTGTATATGAGCTTGGACCTGCACTCTTTAATGAATTTATTGAAGAAGGCTTCTTGAAAATTAGCTACCTGGAAAAGATAATAGGTATGTTTCCTTATGACAACGGACTACTCCGGCCTATAACAGTAGTACCTGCTAAAGGCGAGTGGCATCTGGAGAAGGTGGCTCCAGAAATTTTTAGTGAAGCAGCAGGAGGGCCCGGATATGGACGCCAATTAGGTAGACGTTTTGCAAGCCTTGTACCAACGCTTGACATCAAAAATGATATCTTTTCCATGATTGAAGCAGATTTTTCAGACCAGATGTATGTACAGAAAGCTATCAAACAACTGTTAAGTGTGCTTGCACCAACCTACTACCTTCCTCAAGACTACAAATTCAAAATTTTCAAGGAAGGCGACTACTTTCGGGTCGATACGAACATTGATTTTCGTCAGGCTAATGAGAGTTTCAATAAGTATTGGCAAAAGGAAGGTGCGTTGCTTACAGTTCACAGTTTGCTAATCTACTTGTTTGATGCCAGAAATGATTTAATTTTTGCATCACGAGGGAATTCAGAACTTGCAACAAGTCCGGGCATTGCTTCTATCATTGATACAAAATATAGCGAAATCATGAACGCACGATCAAAGAGCCAACACAATACGGAAGCGTTTCAGGAGTTGATACTATCAAATGGTCATGAGATAGGCGAGAGTATAAAAATGGGTTATCGTACTTGGAGAGACTTACTAATACTGCTCAAACAGGCATGTAAATTCAAGGAATGGTTAGGACAAAAGGAATCAGATGCATCCTTGATCCACGAATACAACAATGCTATTGAGAAAGACACTTGGTTAGGAACAACTCCAATTAAGAGCTTTCGCTTTCTTGTTTTTACAGCAGCAGAGGCTATTCTTCCTACACCATTTTCTATCGTGCTTAGTGCTGCCGATACCCTTTTGATTGATCCCATAGTAGGGGGATGGAAGCCTAATCAGTTTGTAAAAGGACCATTGAAGCGTTTTGCTCGTCTTGATTAATCATTAAATCGTGAATAGAGAGGATAATATAAAGCACTACAAAAGTCTGACGCGCCTTTTGTAGTGCTTTATACTAAATGCTTGAAGATATTTAACTTGCAAAAATGCAACAAAAAGTAGTGGATGTTATGGATTACTTTATTAACTCTGTGGCTGTAATGCTTCTTTGATAAAGTCAATGGGATCACGGATGCCTAATACGACCTCTTCGACGTTCTCCAATAAATTACGGTATTCCTGTGACGCAGTATCAATAGATCGTCGTACATGTTCCACAACGCCTGCAATATCTTGCTGAATATTAGGGTCGGGCAGGAATACGTCAAGAGCGAGAAAATCATCTTGTTGAATACGTCTACGGTTTGAATGACCTGTATTGATTGCAGCTAATGCTCTTTGAAAATACTTGCTACGTAATAGAATTGCAAGGTAACGGGGATCAAGCTTGCTTTGCGCTACAATATATACTGGAAACTCCTGAGTAACAATTGCCTGATCAAACTCCTCGGAAATAACCGACACGCATCCTTTCCATAAATCTATTTGTGAGACAATTAAGTCATTAGTATACGCTCTATACCATCGCGAACCACTAGTGAAATAGGCACCATACCATGAGGGAGGATTGTTACCTTTACCCGCTTCTCGCGGTGACAGAACTCCTTCTTGACTTAGTGTGAGGGTTAGAAATTCAGTATCTGGTTGTGTTATTGGGTTCACCTCTTCCTCTCGACGTAAAAGAAGATCGCGAAGCGCGTATTTTTCCATGTTTGGTGGCGGGTCTTGAATACGTTCTGCTTGGAATAAGTGAAACTTTGGGTCAAGCCGATAAGATGTATGAGCACGCACTAAATCAATAATATTGATGACATGACAGGACGGTGAGGTAACGGATTTGTAAACTGTAGTGTTACTATTATAAAGTTTGTACTGTCCTAAGACAGTTCCCAAGTCATTATAATCTATTCTACCATTTGTCGTCGTCTTGTAAAGTTGGTTAGCAGAAGTGGAGACCCCAGTTGGGGTATACCCAATTTTGTCAACTTCCGCTAGAAAAACAGTATACTGGTTTTGCTCTAAAGCGTACAAGATAGCTGCCTTGCTTTGATCTACTGTCGGTTCATTCTCTATACTCTGTGTTTCAAGGTAGCTGTTATAAGCATCGTCGAATGCCCTTTTCTCTTCCCTTGTATATTTTTTTAGAAAAAGTAGGCTCGTCTTGTTCTGAGCACCGGATTTTCGGAAGGCGAAATCCGGCAGAGATACTACCATTTCGATACGAGCATTAGCAAGCAAGAATCGGCGGAAAGCGGGGCATCGACTTCCTTCACCTGTATTGTTTAAGCATCCATCTGGCACTACCATGCCCAGAGTCCCACCTGGTACTAAAAATTGCAATCCACGCTCTATGATGATTAATTCACTGCTAATCTGTTCCTCGCCTCTTGATAGCTCAAAGTCATTTAACGAGCCATCCCCCAGTCTGTCCCGATCACCCTCATGCACTTCATCACCAAATGGTGGATTACCAACTACTACGTTAAACATGCTACTATCATAGCGCAAACTACGCTGGGAGAAAGTAGAGTCTAAGCACGATCTTTCAGATTCGACATTAGTGTGTCCATCTTTATGAAGAATGAGATTGGTTTTGCACACACGACCAAGCGTAGCATTTATTTCGATGCCATAAAGGTGATGCAATGCAAAGTCATACTTTCGACGCTCGTGATCAGGCTGACCAGAGTAATTGTCGTCAATCCAGTGCCACACTTGTATGAGTGCTTCTAAGAGGAAACCTCCACTACCTACTGTTGGGTCCAATACGTAGTCTGTATCCCTCGGCTCTATAGCTGCACAAATAAATCTTGACAACTCTCTTGGTGTAAAATACTGTCCTAAGTCCCCACGAAAAATAGAACTAAAAAACCGTTCAAACGCTGTACCCAATCCATCAATTTCACATCGTGTAAAGCCTATATCCTCAATAAGCCGGATCACTTCGACCACTTTATCATCAGGTAGCAAGATGCGGTTATCAAGGAAAACAGATGGATCGTTACGCCTAGCCTCATTGAAACGTTCTCTTACACGGTTAGCCGTAAGTACCAAGCTCTCGTTTCCAGCAACCTGCATAAAGCGTGGCTGTCCATTTGGCGTATGCCGCTCGTCCCATACTTTGGCAAACAGTAACTTACTCCACTCGTCGAACGCAGTAAGCGGATCGCGCTTACCGCCAGCCCATATAGCTGCATGTGCTCGCCGAACGCGATTCTCTAGTATCTTGGGCGGTGTTGGCTGAATGTCGTCATTGGTCCCAGCTACTAAGCGAAATTGTCTAGCTACACCATAATTAGTTTCAAGGGCAATACGGCTACCAAGACGGTTGATTTCTCGTTCTGTTGGTGGGTTATTTTGAATGTCGAATAGGATTGACTCACGATTCTTATCTATTAACAGATAGCGCGTGGTTCGGAGTGCATTAGCGTTGCCAAACCCCTGTTCTATAGCTTGACGCCATTCCCGCTCTGATACCTCTGCTCTCTTGGCTTCCACTACAAGATAAGGGTCAGTACGCCGAGTATCTTTAAATACGACTATATCAGCCTTGTCACCCGGTGTACGGCGAGGAACTGTATATTCTACCTCAATGCGCTCAGCCGCATAACCACGATCTAGAATGAGCCACGCGTAGATCATAGCACGGACTTTCTCTTCTGGATCGTTAAAATTATCAGTATATTTACGCCCACACAAGTAAGAGATGCGATTACGCCCTTCATTGAACTGGATGTAGCCACGCGTCTCTGCCTCATCCACTAAAGACATGTCTAATGTCATAAATAATCCTGTAGTGTTAAATTTATGCCGTGCAGGCTTAAACAAATATTAAGTGTTTGGAAATAATTTTTGGTGCTTCGTGTAGTGCACCATCAAGAAACAAACCAAATGAGCAAATTAATTAGCTTCAGTCAACGCCAAAAGACGGAACTAGTCGAAACTACATATGTTATCATGGTAGACAATATTATCTCATGTACGTCAATTCCTGCTTAGGGTAAGCGCATGTGCTTTCTTAGTAAGCTTATAGCAACACTATGAAACAAGTAGATGGTTCTTTTTCTAGTTTGTGATAGGCTAAACCAAATAATGGAAGACAGGAAGACATTTTAAGATTGACAACAGGTGTCATTGATAATATACTCTAGTACATGGTCACTATTCCCAGCTTTCAGCTATAATAAATGTAGATGGTTATAATTGGAATAGTCCAAAACATATCGAAAAAGAGGTAGCGATGCAGGTACAAAGGCACTATTTAAAAGCACCTATTACCGAAGCAATCATAGACCTCAAAGTTGCTTTCAAACAAGAATTTTCTGTTGATAGACTTGCAGAAATTCATGACCGTATTAAAGACCGCTTCCCAATACAACAACCCATTTATACAGGTGTAGGCGCCTTCACTATCGAGCCTGGTGTGTCTATTAACGTTAACACTACTCAGCAACACAATGGCTTCCTCTTTAGAAGTACAGACAATTTACGAATATTTCAAGCCACTCTGAGTGGCTTTACATTTAATCGCCTCTCTCCTTACGAATCCTGGGAAGAGTTTAGTAGTGATGCTAAATATCTGTGGAATATATATGAAGAAATTTATAAACCAGAGCATATAACGAGAGCTGCTATAAGATATATCAATCAAATTAATATACCAACTCAAGGTTTAGTAAATCTTCAAGATTATCTAAGAACGCTTCCAGAAGTGCCAGACAACTTTCCACAAAAAACGCTACAGTCATTCTTTATGCAACTGCAAATCCCACAAGAAGATTTAGATTGTATGCTAGTACTTAACGAAACGCTTGCTCCACAAATAACTCCTGAATTTGTTACTGTTGTTCTTGATTTCGATTTATTTCGTCAACAAATTTGGCGAAATGACGATGAAGATATATGGAAGTTTTTGGAACAACTTAGGCATCGAAAGAACGAGATTTTTGAGACAAGCATAACGGAGAAGGCAAAGGAGATGTTTGACTAATGTTACAAATAGCAAATTCTAAAAAGCGAGATAGCAATGTATCTGGAGGAATATCCTTCAGCACAAATCAAAGTAGCAACCTAATCTATCAAAATGTACTTGAGTCAATGACTAGCATGCCTTCTGGTACTAGCCTATCTCATGGGGCATTTTCTCAAACAGTGCTTCGTTCAATCATAGGAATTTATCAAGGTCCATTACAAAATAAACTCTCTGCTTCAGAGATAAGGAATATTGCTAGGACTGTTATATGGACTACTCTAACCGATATATACGGCCTATTAACATGGGGTGAGGGCTGGAACGGCTATGATGCTTGTGCTCCTAGGTACGATGCTGTAGTAAATGCTGATAATTGGATTGTCCAATTTTTTTTAGAAGTTATGGATTTAGATGAAGGTTGGATTAGACCGAATGTAACGGCGAGCGGAGACGGAGAGGTAATACTTGGATGGAGATTTGGTTCAAAGAGGCTAACAATTTATGTTGGAGAGGAAAGTGTTGAGTACTTAAAGACGTGGGGACCAGATATCAACGATAATATGGATGATGGTGATGCTAGTCTTACTACTGTAAGACAAGCACTTTGGAAATGGTTGGTAAGCTATTAGTAATGCCTACAATAACATTTGTAGCTGAAGATGAAATCTTATATCGGCGAGTTCCATCTGGAAAAAGATTATACCAAATATTTCCAGATGGGAGCATTACAATTGAGCCTTCGGCTTTTGAAGACCGAGAATGCAGAGTCTCCGTAGACCGTGCAATTTTACGCAAATATAATCCTTTAGATACTTTAAACCAAGAAAAGGATGGTTCAGACGGAGGTGTTGTGAGTTTGGTAACTAGTGAAGTCCGAGCTTCAAAAGGTATTGTGAGAAACGATACTCAAGGAAATTTTATTTTAGAATTTGAAATACAAGTATCACATGTACCTATTCCAAATAACTACTCACACGCAGAAATACATGGCGATCCGAATTTTACCGATAGAGATAAAAAAAGAGCTTTTCGGAAGTTGCGTCATAGACTAGCAGAATTAGTAGAAGCAAGACAGTGGGAAGTACGTCCACGAACTCTCTAGTATAAGACAAGTATACCTTTTGTGGTTGCTAAAGTGTAGCAACGGATGCAGCAACAAGAAAGAACTGTAGCAAAGTTGGACGAACGGGAGCGAACGATATATGAGAAATTGAGCACGTAGAGGGTGATAAAGAACGGGTGTAGTAGAGTCCCCCTCGCGGCACCCCCTATTTATAGGACGACCCCTCACGCCGCATACGTAGCCGCTTGAGGGGTTTTTACTTTGCTCAATCATCCCGTTTGATAGCAGAATGTGAATTGCTACTTTT
>CAXUIS010000145.1:0-234 GCA_964250915.1 uncultured Ktedonobacteraceae bacterium
TCGTTCGGCCTCAACACCGGTTACGCAATCAACCCTGCTCGTGACTTTGGGCCACGCCTCTGGGTTGCACTTGTTACTGGTGGTGCAAGCTTCTCTGCAAACAACTACTACTTCTGGATTCCAATTGTCGCGCCGATTCTCGGTGGTGTCGTAGGTGCATTCATCTATGACTACACCATTGGCAGAGTTATCGCGGCACGTGGATTGTTAAAATCAGGTGATGCTGTCAACAAT
>CAXUIS010000145.1:288-13032 GCA_964250915.1 uncultured Ktedonobacteraceae bacterium
GGGATGCCCCTCCCATACAACGTTAATGCATGGGAAGCGAGTTCGTCTATGGGAGGGGCATCCCCTTGCTGGTGCCCTTGCTCACTCACCTAGTCGTCTTTTCGCGGTCAAGGTCATCATGCAACCACTTTCATCAGAGGTACGTACACAAAGCCTCTCTCAGTTAGGAAGCGACACGTTCGATGTACTCGTTATTGGTGGAGGCATCACGGGTGCTGGTGTCGCACTAGATGCGGTGGCGCGGGGGTACAAGGTCGCGCTGGTAGAGAAAAATGATTTTGCCAGTGGGACCAGTAGCAAATCAACTAAACTTGTACATGGAGGTATTCGCTACTTACCCAATTTTGATTTCGCGCTCGTGCATGAAGCTTTGATTGAGCGTGGTCTTCTCTTGCAAAACGCGCCCTATCTGGTTGATCCAGTTGCCTTCGTGCTTCCTATCTATGAAGGGGACCGACATCCAGTGGGTATGCCTTTCACCACGCCTGGAGGTATTGGCCTCAGCTTCATGTTGGATATTGGTCTCTGGCTTTATGATGCCCTCGCAGGGCGTCGTAACGTGAAGCGTCATCGTCGCCTCAGCCGCAATACAGTGGAGAAGATGGCTCCTACTTTGGTCACGCAAGGACTTAAAGAGGGCTTTGTCTATTACGATGCGCAAACCAACGATGCACGTCTCACGATGGCGGTAATTCGTACAGCCGCTCAATATGGTGCAGTGATTGCCAACTATGCCGAAGTGACCTCATTTGTCACGGAGAATGGCAAGCTCACAGGTGCGCATGTCCAGGATAAGATTGATGGGCATGACGTAACCATTTCCGCACGTCACATTGTCAATGCAACAGGCGTTTTCGCGGAGGACTTGGAAGCACTCACGGGCGAGGAGCCACAGATCAAGATTGTACCGAGCAAAGGCATCCATCTTGTATTCTCACGCGAGGACCTGGATATTGGAGATAGTGCTATTGTTTTGCCAGAGACGGACGACAAACGCATTCTCTTTATTGTCCCCTGGGAATCGCGGGCCGTTCTTGGTACTACCGACACTGGTGCGGGTGATCTTGATAATCCAACCTCTAGCCCAGAGGATGTGAAGTATTTGCTCGATCACCTTAACCGCTATCTCTCTGTCAACTTGACGGCAGACGATATCATCAGTACGTATGCTGGTTATCGTCCGCTTGTGAAGCCACGCAAAGAAGGTCAAGGGCAAACGAGCGCGAAGCTTTCGCGTACACATGTCGTCTTGCAAGCTGATTCAGGGCTTGTAACCATCGTTGGCGGCAAGCTTACTACGTATCGTCGCATGGCACAGGATACCGTTGACGTACTCAGCAAGCGTGACAATACCAAGCCTGTACACCCAACCGAAAGTTTACCCTTACAAGGTAGCGCAGGCTGGTCTGTCTTACAAAAAGCACTTGCACAACGAGGTGCCAGACTTGGGCTAGATGCTAATGCTATCGTACATCTGGGTCATAGTTATGGGACAGAGGCGAACGCTGTACTTGATATTATCGCAGAGGACTCCTCGCTCGCCGAACGGTTGATAGAAGACCTTCCCTATCTCAAAGCGGAAGTTATTCATGCCTGCCGCCAGGAAATGGCAATGACACCTTATGACATTCTGGCACGTCGCACCTCGATCACATTGGAGGACCGAGACCGTGGGCTGGGCATCGTCAAAGACGTGGCAGCTATGATGGCACAGGAATTACATTGGACATCCGAACGTACTCAAGCGATGATTAACGCTTTCCGCACACCTATTCAATATCAGATAGACGCCGAAGTCGGCGTGTAAAGGAGAGAGCCAAACACATGAAAAAGCTTATCAACAAGCCGGAAGATGTTGTCAAAGAATCTCTTGCAGGCATGGCATTAGCCCATGCCGATCTGATCACAGTCGATCAGGAGACTCAGATTGTGGTACGTAAAGGTGCGCCAGTGCAGGGTAAAGTTGGCGTTATCTCTGGTGGTGGTAGCGGTCATGAACCAATGCATGGCGGCTTCGTCGGTATCGGTATGCTCGATGCTGCCTGCCCTGGTGCCATATTTACCTCCCCTGTCCCCGATCAAATGGTTGCCGCAACAAAGGCGGTTAATGGTGGTGCGGGCGTTCTCCATATCGTAAAAAATTATACAGGTGACGTACTCAATTTTGAAATGGCAGCAGAACTTGCGGAAGCTGATGGTATCAAGGTTGCGTCAGTTACCACAAACGACGACGTAGCCGTGCAAGACAGCCTCTACACGACTGGGCGTCGTGGTGTTGGAGTAACCGTACTTGTTGAAAAAATCGTGGGTGGTCTCGCCGAGACAGGGGCACCACTTGAGCAAGTAGCCGCCATTGCCAAGAAAGTCAACGACCAAGGCCGTAGCATGGGTATGGCACTCACATCCGGCACGGTACCTGCGAATGGCAAGCCAAACTTTGATATCGGTGAAGACGAGATCGAAATCGGTATCGGCATTCACGGCGAACCGGGCCGCCGTCGCATCAAGATTGTACCAGCCTCCGAGATCACTGAACTACTGGCAAATCCCATCATCGAAGACCTTGGCTTGAAGGCCGGTGAACAGGTTCTCGCCTTCGTCAATGGTATGGGCGGCACACCACTCATCGAACTCTACATCGTCTTTGAAGAGTTGAGCCGCATTCTCAAAGGCAAAAATGTAACTATTGCTCGCTCACTAGTGGGCAGCTATATCACATCGCTTGACATGGCGGGTACCTCTATTACACTTGTTCGTCTTGACGACGAACTTACAAAGTACTGGGATGCACCCGTTCACACACCTGCACTACGCTGGGGTCGCTAATTCTTCCGTCTTTGCTCACGCTGTCGTCCACAAAAAGATTCTTATGGATGACAGCGTGAGAATTGTATAATACGCGGTAAAAAGGGAATAAGGGCACCCGCAAGGGGATGCCTTTCAACAGTAGGTTTTTTGGAGAACGCCCGAAAGGAGCGAATTGCGTCTTTTTCTGGCATGAAAATGCCAGAAAAAGCAACGGAATTATCGGTATTGCCTTTCTTGTATGCATTTTTGACCATCTTTTGGTACCTTTCCAAAAAACCTACTGTTGAAAGCAAGGGGATGCCCCTCCCATATAACGTCGTATTTGTACGCAAACCTTCGTCTATGGGAGGGGCATCCCCTTGCGGGTGCCCTTGCCTTTCCCGAAAGACTTATGCTGATGAATAATACAGACACACTACGCTGGCTAGGACGCATCGCGGATGTACTCCATGAGAATGCGCAATATCTTACTCAGCTTGACTCACCTATTGGCGACGCCGATCATGGCACAAATATGGACCGAGGGTTTGTCGCGGTACGAAACAAATTTCCTACCATGACAAGCATGGACATTGCAACACAGCTCAAAACTGTAGGTTCGACACTTGTTTCCACCGTCGGTGGCTCAAGCGGTCCACTCTATGGCACAGCGTTTCTTCGTGCGGGTGCTGCGGTTGCAGGCAAGGACGATCTCAATGCAGCCGATGTTGTCGCATTGTTAGAAGCCTTCACAGGCGGCGTTGTCGCTCGTGGTAAAGCACAACCGGGCGAGAAAACAATGGTAGATGCTCTCACACCAGCCATTACGGCTGCGAAAGAGGCACTCACACAAAATGCGAGTCTTGCTCAGTTAACGACAAGGGCAGCTGAGGCTGCTGAAGAAGGCGCGAAAGCTACTATTCCTATGCTTGCCACAAAAGGCCGAGCAAGCTATCTTGGCGAGCGTAGTGTTGGACATCAGGACCCAGGTGCTACATCAAGCGCGCTTATGCTTAAAGCACTAGCCGAAATATCTGCATAAAGCGTCTTTTGTAAATGCTTTATGCATTTTTCCCTCATGTGCCCACAAACAAACTACCTGATTAACTATCCATTCAGCCGGAAGGGACACGACCATGACGGTGGGATTGGTCATCGTTTCACATAGCGAAAAGCTGGCAAGCGGTGTTGCGGAGCTGGCGAAACAGATGACACAGGGATCAATAACTATAGTGGCAGCGGGCGGTGCGGGCGACGATGTTATAGGAACATCAGTAGACACGATTCAACACGCCATTGAAGATGCGAACGGACCCGATGGTGTTCTGGTCTTACTCGATATGGGCAGTGCCATCCTTTCAACCGAGATGGCACTTGAGATGATTGACGAAGAAAAACAAGGGCGTGTGCTACTCACCTTTGCTCCTGTCGTTGAAGGTACCCTCGCTGCCGCACTCGAAGCAACGCTTGGTCATTCACTACAAGAAGTCAAAGCTGCGGCAGAAAACGCAGCAAACAAAACACAACTTCAAACCTTAAAACCAATCACACAGACAGAAGAGACGCCAGATGAGCCTAACGACGCAGTACAACAAACTAATGTATTTCCTGCTGACGCTTTAGAAAAACAGTACATCCTCAACAATGAACACGGCTTACATGCACGCCCAGCAAGTGACATTATACAAATAGCAAAACAGTTTCATGCACGGATAGAGATACAAGCTAACAGGCGTAAAGCACAAGCAACCAGTCTGATTGAACTGTTAGGATTAGCTGCACGTAAAGGTAGCACTCTTGTCATACGCACAAGTGGTCAAGATGCACAAGCGGCACTTGACGCATTAAGTAAGCTTGTAGAGGCAAGCTTTTACGAAACCGACGAAGCATCTACAAAAACTCCTGCTACACTCCAGATAAAAGAAAACGCCACACTCTACACGTTTACACAAACGAGAAACGAGTTGCAAGGTATTGCCACATCGAAGGGGTTTGCACTAGGACCAGCACTGGCCTATAACTCGCAACGCATAGATTTACACGCCGTAGAACCGCGCATGATCGAGCAAACGCAGGTTGCATCTGAGCAAGCACGTCTACAGAAAGCGATAGACGCAACGGTCAAAGAACTGCAAGAAATGGTGCAACAGATGCAAAAACAGATTGGCAAAAGCGAAGCTGCCATTTTTGATGCACAAGCACTATTGCTAAGTGATCCCCTTCTCCTCACCACCGCTTCAGAGAACATTCGTCAACAACACTACGATGCCACCAGTGCAATTGCACGCGCGGGAGAGCAATACGCAACACAACTGGAGGGATTTGATGACGCGCTTGTAGCAGGGCGCGCGGTTGATATACGCGACGTTACTAGTCGGGTTGTGCAGCACCTAGGCGGTCAGGCTTCTTCGCATCAGGATTTCGGCGCACTTGAGACACCCGTTATCTTGCTTGCACACGACCTCACGCCCTCCGATACAGCTCAACTACGGCACGAAATGGTGTTGGGTATCTGTACCACTCAGGGGGGTCCAACAGCTCACACAGCTATTTTGGCCCGTGCCCTCGGTATTCCTGCCATAGCTGGACTTGATGAAGCATTGCTACAACAGGTCCATGATAATGATGAAGTGGGCATGGACGCGGAAAAAGGTATCGTGTATCTTCATCCTACAGCAGAAACACGCACATTCTTAACAGAACGCATCACTGAACAACAGCAACGCAATAGTGCGCTTAAAGCTGCCGCTCAGCAAACGCAAGGACCATTGCTGCTCGATGGACAAAGAATTTCACTCCTTGCCAATATTGGTAGTGCGGTAGAAGCCGAGGCAGCACGCCAATGGGGAGCAGAAGGAGTGGGACTCCTACGCACAGAATTTCTCTTCGCCAGCGCACAAACCATGCCAAACGAGGAAGAGCAATATACAAGCTACACTCAGGTTTTCCAAGCATTTCGTGGTAACGATACAAAAAGTGGTTTTATAGTTGCGCGTACACTCGATGCAGGTGCAGACAAACCGATGCCCGCACTAGAGCCATACCTGAGTCCGACAACAGAAGCGAATCCCGCCCTCGGCGTGCGTGGTGTACGCATCCATTTAGCGCATCCTGAGTTATTGGAGCAACAATTTAAGGCGTTGATACGAGCGGCACAAGCTGAGCATGTGGAACTCCACATCATGGTACCAATGCTCACTACCGTCGAAGAACTGCAAACGGTACGGACGATTTTTGAACGTGTCTCTACAGACTTGAAGGTGACAACACCCATTCCGCTTGGCATCATGGTTGAGGTGCCTGCATCCGTTATCATGGCACCAGAGTTAGCAATATTGGCAGACTTTTTTAGCATCGGTGCCAATGATCTACTACAATATACTCTTGCCAGTGATCGCACAAATACAGCACTCACTACACTCTACAACCCAATGCAGCCCTCGGTGCTTCGCTCTATTCGACAGGTAGCCGAGGCGGGGAATGGTGCAGGCAAACCTGTCGCCGTCTGTGGCGAGATGGCAAGCGATATACGTTTAGCTCCCGTGCTCGTTGGGCTAGGCGTTAGTGAGTTAAGCATGACGCCAAACGCATTACCTGCTGTGCGAACGGTACTTACAGGCCACACGTTACGCGAGTTGCAAGACCTCGCCACTCGTGTGTGTGCGGTAGGGACGGTAGCCGAGGTTGAACACCTATGCAATAGTTTCATTAATCAAAAGAAATAATATTGCAGGTGCTCTAAAAACACTTTACGTTTTTAGAGCACCTGCAATATTATTTCTTTTGATTACACCATACTCCCCAATGTTCGACCAATTTGTAACACATCTGTCGTCTCAAGATTGCTCAATACCACCACATCAGTGTTTGTGGCTGGATAGAAGCCATTAAATGCGAGGAAACCGTCGATATGACCAACATGATAGATAAGTCGGCCTTGGAGTTCTTGCGCTATAAACCAGCCGTAGCCATAGCCAAGGTCTGCATGCATCAAACAGCCACCAGGACCCGAAGTTGGGCAAGAAGCATGTAATGTGAACATAGTATTCAGTGATTGTTGTGAAATCAGTGTATGCATTGCGAGAGCCTGATCCCACACATACATATCTTCTACAGTAGAATATAACGCACCTGCTGCGTAGAGGACTGACATATCGTATGCATCAGGCTTGATATAGCCAGCATAATATCCTGTTGCATGTTGTGGTAGTGATGGATACTGGCTATCATAACCTGTGTTGTGCAGAGCAAGTGGCTCAAAAATTTGCTTTTGTAGAAACATAGCATAGGACATATGCGAGATACGCTCAATGATATACCCTAGTAAGACATAGCCTGAACTGCTATATCGAAAGGCAGAACCAGGAGGAAATTCCAGAGACATATCCTTGAAACGCGCAATCAACTGTTCTACCGTAACGGCCTGTGTCCATGTCACCGCGAAATCGGGAAAGTTCGTATAATCTGGAATGCCAGATATGTGCGTTAACAGTTGCTCAATAGTGATCGACTGCCAATCTTGCGGACACGAGGGGATATAGAGACATAGACGATCCTGTACATGCAGTCTACCACGTTCCTGCAACATAAGAATCGCCATCGCAGTAAATTGCTTAGAGACAGAGCCAAGACGGAAACGCGTTTGTGGTGTATTCGGAACATGCTTCTCTTTGTCAGCAACGCCATAGCCTTTGTCAAATATCATGCCGTTATGTGCAACAAGTACCGAACCATTCATCACGCCTTTTGTCATAAGTTGTGTGAGATAAGCATCTATTTGTGCAGCTTTGGGCAATGGCACTGGTGTTGACGGAAACGCTGGCACATGTACAGAAGTAACATTAGTAACAGGAGTTTTGGTATTGGAAACGGAGGGGCTACTGCTCTCTGTGCTACAACTGGTTGTGAGAATAATTAGGGAAGTAAGAAGGAGAGGAAGCCATATAGAGGTTGTCGTGTTTTTTACTCTGTGCATGTATGCCTCGCGTCTCTGTTCTGCTCAAATGATGTTATAACTAGGGCACCCGCAAGGGGATGCCCCTCCCATATGGTAACGCATTAGGTGGACCTTCGTGTATGGGAGGGACATCCCCTTGCGGGTGCCCTTGCTCTAGACTGACCATGTATAATATTCAGTATAACATGTAAAAGAGAGGCTAGCATTCGTCAAAAGACGCATTTTTACGAAGACTTTTTTACGCCAACAATAATGTCGCGGCGTTTAATAACGCGATCTACAGCATGCACTAATTGTGTATAGGGCGGCTCATTGCGAACCATAAGGTCCGCCTCTTGCTCTAAGAAATTGACCATCTCCGTACGCTCGACGCGGGTAGCATTCCACGCCAGTGCTAACGTTCCCCCTGGAAGAAGCATATTTGTCCATACGGGCAACGCGTGTGTGAGAAGAGAGGCAATCTCGCCGAAGTGCTGAATGCCATAGGGTAGATCGCCCACAATAGCATGGACACGGGGACCGCCCATCACTTCACGCAAGTGCATATCTGCCTCTATCGCATCTCCATGCACCAGTACAAGCAGTCTTGTGTCACCCTTGCGTCCAATCTCGAACTGAGAGCGACGACCTGCTCTACGACCACGTTCGTCGCGCTCTTTAAAGTGGATATGGATACTCTCAAGGTACTGCCGTACAAAAACTTCTGTTGTCTCGACATCTTGCCGATTCAGTTCAATCCCAAAAGCATCATAGCCAGCACTCAGCGCGAGAAAGAGCGTTGTACCTCCACCTGCTAAAGGATCGAGGATACGCAAACGCTCGTTCAAATTGTCGGCATATCCGCCCGCGAAGAGCGCAATGTTCAGGAGGACACGTGTAAAAACCTCATTTGTCTTGCCCTTATAGCGTCGGGTCTCCGCCATCTCTAACGGTACAAACGGCACAAATTGCGGCTCTATTGGACGCAAAAGGGGACCACTGACAGTACCAATAGTATCGAAGTATTCGTAAACCTCGCTCGTCGCTCCCATACGAGCCAATACTGAGAGCATATATGGTGAGAGGTGTGTTTCTTCATGAAGCGTAACCAGAAGATATGCCTGACCCGCAAGCGTAACCGCCTCACACTCTTTGATACATGTTCCGAGTGGGCTGGCGAGCAATTCCGGCGTTGCAAGTGTTGCAACCATATTGGCGTATTGTGTACTACGTTGCGGCGTGATTTTGAGTGCGAGTTTCATCGTTTCACAGGTGCACGAATTAAGAGAACAACAGCAATAATCAGACAGATAGAGCCAAGAACGATTTCGATAATGTTGACACTACTGATAATACTCTCACCGATGAGAATACCACCGAGAGCCAACAGGACGATAACGAAAATGTATTGTATGTTCATGGAGAAGAGTCCTACTCTTGAGAAGGTTTTATTGACGACTATGTTGCTGACTGAGTATAGCACGTTTGCATTGAATTTTATAGCATTTGCGTTACTACACAAAGAGACGCTAGAGCCTTGTAGCTTTAGCGTCTCTTCGTGTATGTTCTACGTTTGCTTGTGAGATTGAAAGGGAGCGAACTGCTTTAACAAACGGTCTGTATTACTACTAGGGTTGGCACGTCCATTCGCGCCAACTGTAGCCATCACGCACAAAGATTTCGTGCGCGGCAACAGCGTTTGCATAAGCGTTGTAGGGCGAACCTCCAGCTTGTGACGTACCAGCCCATGTACCGGGCATGATCTGGAAGAGGCCCGATGCACCACTCGGATTGTAAGCACCAGGATTAAGTCCCGACTCACAGCTTGCAACATTCACCGCCGCCGGTCCATATGCCCCGAATACTTGGTTAATCATAGCAGGAATACTGCTACTTGCCACGGGAACTGATGTTACGGGTGCTGGTGTTGCTGTTGGTGGTGGATTGTAAGGTACGTTGGTCGGCACTACCACAACGGGCGCGGCTTTCTTCGGCTGCTGTACCTGTTGTGGTGGATTGTTGTGCGTGACTGGCGCAGTATGAGGCGCGGTGCGTACCTGTTGTACTTGTGTATTCGTCGAGAAGCCTTGTACCGGAATGCACACAACCTGACCTATGAATATCAGGTTAGGATTATCGATATGACCATACGATGCTAAATTCGACCAGGTCGTATGGTAGCGATAAGCGATCCAACTCAGTGTATCCCCCTGCACAACAGTATAATGTTGGTCGCTTTTGGCACAAGGCGTTGTGTATGCGCTCGCATGTGCTCCCGGCACATGAATGCTTAACGTGAGCGCTAAGAAGAGCAGTGCAAGAACCGCTCCAATACTAAACTTTACTACGAAACTCCCTCTGTTGTCCTGACGTAAATACTTCAGGATGTACTTATGCGTTTTCAATGTGTAATCTTTCTAGTGAATGCTCCCTTACAACCTCCACAAGCAGTTCCTACTACCTGTCTAAACGCACCGCAATAAGTGCATTGACAATTCATGTAGCAAGATGCGTTCCTTCCATTCACACAACGCGCACAAAAACATGCACATCTGCATATATGAATTTGTGGAACTCGCGTATCATATCATGAATCACATTGAAACACCATGAAACACCCGAAACATAGCCTATATGGGCTATGTTTCGGGTGTTTCAAAAGTAACTTATCCCTTTTGTTGATAATCACCCTTTGGTTGCTCTCGCTTCACATCATCTTGCCCACCTTGTGCAGAAGCTGTTGGTGGCAGTTTCTGTGCTCCATCCTGAACTTTCGTATCTTGTTTGGTAGCTTCTTGTCCTTGCTGCTGCTGATAGTCGCCCTTCGGCTGCTCACGGTTGGTGTCATCCTGACCACCTTGTGCATTCTTCTGCGGATCGTCGCTCATCGGTATTCTCCATTCCTTGCTTCTCTGGTAAACAACTACTTCCTGTTATAGCACGGCTCAAAGCATAGACATGTTACATAAAACTGGACACTCTCAACATATCCGTAACGCGCCTACAATACGTGTAACAGGAAAAGGAAGGGAAAGCACAAGAGCTTCTCCTCATATATTCACAAAGTTGGAGGCACGGAATGCATATTGTTACTGTCGCACAAATGCGAGAACTTGAGGCTCAGGCCGATGCACAATACGGCTTGACGGGTCATACATTGATGCAGAACGCGGGAAAGAGTGCGGCAGACCTGTTTGAAGCGCACCTCTTACCGCATCACACGTTAAATGGGCTTGAAGTACTCTTTCTCATTGGCCCCGGCAACAATGGTGGTGATGGACTGGTGATTGCCAAACATCTCGAAGAAGCAGGCGCGTTTATCAGCCTATATCACTGGAAAGAACACAAGCTTAGCGTGCGTGGCGAGGATGTCAATGAGTCGGTGGTTGAGACTGAGCTAGAATCGGTCATAGGCAGTGCTGATTATATTGTTGATGCACTCCTTGGAACAGGAAACTCGCGCCCGCTACCAGAGAGTATGCGTTCTCTGCTTGCACGTGTGCGCCAGGAGCGAGAAAAGCGTGCCGACATGCGTATCGTTGCGGTTGACCTCCCCACTGGCTTAAACGCTGACACGGGCGAGGTTGACCAAGAGGCGGTACACGCTGATACCACCATTACCTTTGCCTGTCCCAAACAAGGTTTTTTCTTTTTTCCAGGGCGCGATTACATTGGAAATCTCTATGTAGGGGATATTGGTCTACCACCTGAACTTGAAAGCCACCTCCAAACGGAGATGCCGACTGATGATCTCGTACGCACATTATTGCCTCCTCGTCCCTTACAGAGCAACAAGGGTACATTCGGCAAAGTGATGCTGTTTTGTGGTTCGTTTCCCTATCCTGGCTCCGCGTTTCTCGCGGGAAGTGCGGCGGGACGCGTTGGAGCAGGCTTAATCACGCTTGCTGTCACCGAAAAAATGCTACCCATCTACGCTAGCTCATTTCACGAAGCAACATTTGCTATCCTACCACCAGAAGAAGATGAAAGTTTCACCCGTTCAAAAGCATTGTCTGATCATCTCGAAGGCTATCGCTCCTTGCTGATCGGACCTGGATTAGGTCAATCGCCCAACACACGTGAGGTCATTTTAGAGGTTTTGGAGTACCTACGTTCACTTCCTGATGAGAAACGTCCCCATCTTGTAGTAGATGCGGACGGTCTCAACAATCTCTCTCAGCTTGAACGTTGGTGGACACTACTGCCAAAGGGTAGCGTGATTACGCCTCACCCTGGCGAAATGGGTCGTCTTTGCGGAGGCATCAAAGTGTCTGGCGGCAACATTGACCGACTGGAACTGGCACAAAGCAAGGCGAAAGAGTGGGACATCACGCTTATCCTTAAAGGTGCATGCACAATCATAGCAACACCAGACGGTCGCACTCGTATCAACTGGCTCGCCAATCCCGCCCTTGCTGGTGCAGGTACAGGCGACGTGTTGGCTGGCATGACAACAGGCTTCTTAGCACAAGAAGGTATGCAACCATTTGATGCCGCGAGTGCCGCTGTCTATCTGCACACAGTAGCCGCAGGAATCGTGAGCGAACAAATAGGTCATGCAGGTATGCTTGCCTCTGACTTGTTGCCACAAATTCCGCGTGCCATGTATAAAATTGGGCATGGGTGATCGCATTTACAATAAAGATAAAAACCGGTTCAGCGTGCTAGCACGCTGAACCGGTTTTTATCTTTATTGCAAGCTACTACATAACCTTTTCCTCACTCTATGCTACTACTATAGTAGATATGTCTATGAAGGAGCACAAACTACGCATTAGCATGGAACAGAGTACAGATAGTGAGTTAGTTGCGTTAGCACGCGAGGGCAACAAGGACGCCTTCGGACAACTTATTGAACGCTATACGTCGATGGTTAAGCGTATCATGATGGGCAAGATTGCGCAAAAAGAGATCGCACAAGAATTAGTGCAGGAAACATTTCTGCATGCCTATCTCTCGCTGAACCACCTGCGGGACGACTCGCGCTTCAAAAGCTGGCTCTATGGTATCGCGCTCAACGT
>CAXUIS010000146.1:0-13029 GCA_964250915.1 uncultured Ktedonobacteraceae bacterium
TGGCTAGAATGGTTGGACCAAATTTAAAGAGCATATCTAAAAGCATAGATTTATTTTCCTTATATAACGTGGGCATCATTTTCTCACTTTGTACTACGCAAAAAGTACAGCTTTGGTTTCATCGTTCGCTTGCTTCGATTTTACAATACTAGACACATAGCGTATTATTGTAGATACCGATTACGTAATTTGAAAAAATAATCATGATACGTTGATTGTAGGGACCAATTGATCGTGTCCTCGTAGCAATTAATCGCCGACAAGGACGCGATCAATCGGTCCCTACAGGCATAAAAACTATCGTCAAAAGAGAGTATCTATCTACAATGTCGTCGCAATTGTCTAGCTCTCACTATGAGCTACGTGCCGTCTTGAACGAACAGTGTGAAGTATGGAACTGCTTCGTCAATGAGCATCCACAGGGGCATTTTCTGCAAAGTTGGGGCTGGGGTGAGCTAAAGTCTACCTCTGGTTGGCGTCCATTGCGGCTTGCACTCTGGGATACCACGCGCAATCAGATTGTTGCAGCCGCTCAGGTATTGCGACGCACCGCACCTCACGTTCCGCTACAGTTGGGCTATCTCGCATACATTCCGAAAGGTCCAGTACTCGACTGGTCAAATAAAACACTCTGTGACTCATTCTTTGTGCAGTTGCATTCTTACCTCCATCGAAATGGTGCTATTGTGCTTCGTCTGGAACCAGGCCAGGAAGCAGATAAAGAGATAGTGCTCAACCGTTTAACACAACAGAAAATGCATACCACGCAGGCAGTACAGCCGTTACGCACGATTATCCTCGATATAACTCCTAACGAGACGACACTACTGGCACAGATGAAGGAAAAGTGGCGTTATAACGTGCGACTTGCGGGTCGTAAGGGCGTAACTATTCGTGTTGCGGAAACAATAGAGGATGTGCAAGCGTGGTATAAGTTGTTAGAGACGACCGGAGAACGCGACCAGTTTGGTATTCACACACTTACATACTATATACAGGTGTGGCGCACATTTACGCCGGATGATACTGTTCGACTATTGTTGGCAGAGTGCAATGGACAACTTTTAGCAGGTATCTTTGTGAGTGTGTCTGCGCGACAGGCAATTTACCTCTATGGAGCATCGAGCAACGAACAGAGGCAACTTATGCCCAATTATCTGTTACAATGGGAGGCGATACGTTGGGCAAAAAGTCGCGGGGCATGCTCCTATGATTTCTGGGGCATTCCAGAAACAGAGGCCGAAGACGAGGCGATGGCGGGCGTCTATCGTTTCAAGCGTGGTTGGGGTGGGCGCGTTGTGCAGTTTCCTGGCTGTTATGAATATATCTATCGCCCACTGACTATGAGAATCGCGGAGAAATTTTTATCGACATGAACGAACACGAAATGCAATTACCCTTTACTTTGGAAACCGACCTGGAACGGACAATCGCCGCAGACCCTGCGTGGCAACAAGGCGTCGTGTGGGGCAAACCCCGTTATGGACACCTTGAAGGTGCGATACAATTTCATATCGCCGACGTGCTCGCAAATATTGAGCGACAACATGCATCACCAGAAGAGCGCAGGAAACTACGCTTGATAGCCCTTATACATGACACCTTCAAGTATCGCGTCAACGAACTCAAGCCCAAGATGGGCAACAACCATCATGCCCACATCGCCCGTGTCTTCGCCGAAAAATACATTTCCGATCCCGTTATCCTTGACCTGATCGATCTGCACGACGAAGCATATAATAGCTGGCGTCTCGGAGCCTACAAAGGTCGCTGGCAACATGCTGAGGAACGTATCAATAACTTGCTCAACCGTCTAGGCTCGTCACTACCCTTATATGTACGCTTTTTTCTTGCCGATAGTCAGACCGACTCAAAAGATCAAGCTCCTGTGGAATGGTTTACGCACCTGTTAGAGTCGAGGGGATATGCGTTGCCACAAGTTCCTAAGGTATAAAACTTTTATCCTACGCACTGAATGTGGTGTCCCACCCACGTAGTGCAACAAATGCATTATGCTCACTGTGAGCCGCAATTATTTTGCTTATAATATCGTCAAGAATAGCTTCGTCCTGAATATGCATTGCTTGTTCTTGAGCTAATGTTGCCAGGTTAGGAAAGCGTAGTTGGGTTGCCATGAGTAGTATGCGTCTGGAAGCTTCTAAGCGTCCCTCTTCGCGTCCCTCTTCACGTCCCTCTTCACGTCCTTCTTCGCGTCCTTCTTCACGTCCCTTGGCTATGCCTTCTGCTAGCCCTTCACGTAGTATCTCTTGATAGATTGGGGTGTCGCGTATAATGTCGTGCATCTCTCGGAACCTCCTGATGAGCCATTCTAGGTCAAGTGAGTTTTTGCGTTGTAGTACAAGTGAAGCTAATGTATAGCCGATTACTTCTAAATCGGATACTTGTTTTTCGATGTTGTTATGTGTCTCTTGCTTTTTCAACTCGTCGAACATTCGTTGTAATACACTACGATTTGTGCCATTTTTTGTTAGAGGAAGTAGTGGCACAAGAGAGGTGATCCCTGTATTCAAAATGTCCTCTGGTGCCAGTTCTCCTATTTCGATACTTTCAAAGTGAAATTCGAGTACCTTTTTATCTCCTGGAAACATAACAAGTAACGGTGATTGTTGAATAGTGCCATCTTTAAGCAAATAAATAACACAGGATAAGACTGGCAAGGTATAGACGCTTCTTGCGAGGACATTATACAAAAGAAGCCGTTCTGCCATTGTCACATCATTGTATGTTTGAAATTCAATATGTAGCAACACATGCTGTCCGTCTACAACAACTTCGAGTAGCGCATCAACTTCTCGTTTTTGACTCTCTAGGTCATAAGGTTGCTCTTTAACGAATATAGCTCCTGGAATAAGCCATTGTACAAAAGCCGGTGGATTGACGCGAACCAGCAACTTTAAGAGGGAGTCCCAGGGTTTGGGTTTTGCCACGACTTGCGTCCCTTTCCATGTTTCTTCTTTCGTAAGTGTAACATGTAAGTCTGCTATTGTCGAGCTATATGCCCTATCAGACTATTGTTTTTGCCTTAACCCTCTATGATGCTTACGCACCCATCAATCCTTTCTATGCCATCAAATAACGCAAAGGACCTTTGTCCTTTTTTCTCCCATGCATCCAAATTCGTCTACCTCATTTTTAGAACGTTCCGATAGAGAAGAGTAGGAGACGTGGATGTGCTACTGTGATTCGAGTCAGGGAAGCACCTCCATTAAAAAATATTTGGATGAATGGAGTATTGTATGCGACGGAGACCGTCACTTCCACTCACTGCATCGCTTGTTTTTTTACTGCTCTTACTGACAGGCATAGTAACTGCAATTGGAGTGCAGGGGAAGCAACAGGAGGCACACTCGCAAACACGGATACAGAGTGCCTCGCCCTTCTCATATCTTTATTATACCCTCAAGGATACAAGAGGTTTTGTCATCGCACGCGCTCGTAAAGGTGTCAATAATCAGCCTGTGGGCGCACCTGAAACACTTGCGGTATTGGGGAACGAATTTGGACTGGTTGACTCCGATAGCGTCGCTACAATTCAGCTTTCACCCGATGGCAAATATGTAGCCATCGACGGTGTGCGCGATCACGGCGAGCAAGTGTGGGTCTATGATACACAGCACATGACGGTGAGTTTTGTGCCTGCAAATGTCATGGGAAATTTTCTACATTGGCTTCCTGGTGGTAACGGGCATAGTTTTCTCTATCGTCCCATGTTGCCGCTAGGTCCTAATGCACCAATGGATGGTAACAACGGCTGGAATCCTGGTTTGTGGATTGTAGATGCTGCCACAAATACTCATATCAACATAAATATTCATGTGCCCTCGGCCTATCTCATTGATGCTGCTGCCTCGCCCGATAACTCCCATATCATCTACTCGACCACACTCGGTTTAGGTATGGGTAGTGACACATGGATGATGAACATTAATGGAAGTGCGCGTACTCATTTGCTCAGGAGCACGGGTGAAGCGCAGTCGATTATGGGGCTGTTCACATGGTCTCCTGATGGCTCACAAATTGCCTACGAGCGGCTTTCGGATAGTGCGACGCCCTTCTTGAACGCAGGATTATGGGTTATGAATAGTCATGGTGGACAATCACGTCACCTGACTGATACCGATGGTGGTCATGGCTTTATGCCGGTCTGGTCTCCTGATAGTCGCAAGATCGCTTTTGTTGCTCGTACAAATACAGGAGATCGACTCGCCGATTCACAAGCGCAAGCCCTTCAATGCACGATTGGCGTTGTGAATGTGCAAAGCAGTCAATCCTGGCACATTGTTTCCGCGCAACAAACGGGGATGATGCTACACCTCAATCCAACCTGGACAGCCGATAGCGCAAACATCACCTTCACAGCACTGAACCCCATTAATCACGTTGTTGGTGGTTCACCACGCTACTGGTCCGCCCGTGTGATTGGCCCAAACACGCGACCTGCTGCAACACAGCTGACACCCGCACTATCACATGTTATTGCTGTCGGGTAACAGGTACGTCGTAGTGGACTGTCAAATTTTATGTGTCTGAACGAAACGGGTAGAGATATTACATCCCTGTACGAGTCTGCTTTAGCACACCCTTTCGGCTCGAACGCTAACAGGGTGTGCTAAAGCAGACCCGTACAGGATACGTTGCTACACATTTGAACGTTGCTTTAATGATAGAGGAGAGACAAACAACATCATGAAATTTCATGCTTGGCGATACCGTATTACGCTTGTAATTGTGTTTACCTTACTGACAAATGTGCTTGCATTATCTTTGCCTACTTCTTCGACGCTTGCTCGAAAGCAAGACACAGCGCAACAACATACAGTAACAAAAGTGGCAACGGCTCCCGCGCCGTTTATGCACCGCCCATATTATGGAAGTCGCTCTATCGCATCGCGTACAGTATCTTTTGTCGATCACGATCATCCGTGGTATGACAACGACGGAACATTCGTGCGTTACGACGGCTCGAAGTGGACGAATGTATCAATTGGCTCCTGTACTGGCGGCGTCAACTGCTATGATGGGCACAATGGCTACGACCTGAACTTATGGTATGAACCAGTACTCAGTACCGCTGCTGGCACGGTGACGCGTGCGGGCTGGTACAATCCTTTGGATCATAATAGCTCGCTCGGCTTGTGGGTTGCTATCGATCATGGTAATGGTATGACAACTGCGTATGGACATTTGAGCGCGATTACTGTTGCCGTTGGCGATCAGGTCGGAACACAATGGCAAATCGGTACAAGTGGCACAACGGGTTCATCAACGGGTCCACATCTGCATATGGCGACCTATTATCTTCCCAACTGGCAGGCAACTGATCCCTTTGGCTGGACTGGCAACTATGCCGACCCAAACGTGGTGCCAGATAACTACCTCTGGGTAAACGATCCTGTCAATAATACGCCTGTTCCAACATTAAGCAGTAATGGCAGCGCGACCTATCCGGGTGCAGTTGTGGTTGATGATAGTAATGCTGGTTGGAGTGGTACAGGTTCCTGGGCGACGGCTACAGAAAGTACAGATATCAAGGGGAGTTTGCATTGGACAACAACCTCCAACGGTGCCGCAACTGCCAATGCGACATGGCATCCAACTATTCCAGCCGATGGTTATTATGAGGTCGGCGTCTATGTCGATGATACTCACGCTAGCAGTAGTTGGGTACCATACACAGTGTATAGTGCTGACCCAAATCATCCAGGGGCCGAGATTGCACATAATGTCAGGGTTGATGAGTCTCATATTGGGGCATTTCAGGGACCATTCAGTCAGGAAAATACGGGACCACAGTGGATAGGACTTGGTACCTACTACTTTAGAGCTTCGATGAATGGGCGTCTCGTAATGAGTAATGCAACAGGTGAAAGTGGTATGCAGATTGCTGCTGATGCTGCTGAATTCGTGCCAGTCTCGGTACAGGCAACACCGCAGACACCTAGCTATCGTTTCCAGGTGACAAGCGATAATTCACCTACAACGTTACTCCCTGGCGGTTCGGCACAGGTGAAACTGACTCTGAAAAATACCAGCAACTTCACATGGAGTGCCAGTGGTGCGACCAATGTACAGGTGCTCTATCGTTGGGTTAATGCACGAGGTCAGACGGTTGCTACAAGTAGTCCTTTTGCATTAACGCAAAATGTTGAGGCTAGTAACGCGCTTTCGTTTACCGCAACCATACAAGCACCGATGCAATTTGGAACCTACACGCTACAATGGGATATGCAGCAAGGCACGACGATTTTCTCACAGCAAGGAGCGCAGGTAAAGAGTGATAGCGTGCAAATTGTGCCAACATCTCGTGAAGGCTCTCCACACACAGGATTGAGAGGAGTGTAAGCGAGTCAGGTTACTCACAATTGTCCTTGCCTATAAAAGATTATGATGCGCTGTGTACACTAGAGTCAGAAGAGGAAGAGTAACAGTGGGGACGATGACGACCCGTTGAGCGTGATGCGGCGGATAGAGAGAAGTTGAGCATGAGTAACGATATTGAGCAGCAGGTGGATACAGCTTTAGCCGCGCTACTTACTGAGTGCGAAAAGGCGCAATGCGAACGCGATCATGCTATTGTGGCATTGCAAGAAGCAAAGAAGCAGGTAGAGCATATGCATAAAAGCAAAAGTGAGTTTGTCTCGGTCATCAACCACGAGTTTCGCTCTGTGCTCACCACCATTCAGGGCTTTAGTGAGATGATGTGCCAGAGGGACCTGAGTGTGGCAGAGATGAAAGAATTTGCTGTTGACATTTATCAAGATGCACAGCATCTTTCGCGGGTCATCAACGATATGCTTGAAACTGAACGTATGGACATGGAGCGCATGCAACTGCACTATGGCTGGCTTGACCTCAATGCAGTTATCATGGAGGTTGTCAACCGCATGCAACTAACCGCAGGGCAACATACGATTCATGTGAAGCTTGCCAACGCTCTGCCTGTGTTGATGGGTGATGTCGAAAAACTGGCGTACGTCATAGAAAATCTGCTCGATAACGCGTTAAAGTATTCTCATGAAGATGGAGATGTGTACATTAGTAGTGCTGTAGAGGGCAGTGTTGTCCATGTTTGTGTGCAAGATAACGGTATTGGCATTCCAGCCGAGTCAATCAATCGCATTTTTGAACCGTATGAACGTGTCGAGACGAACATAAACAAAAGCATACCTAGTCTGGGCTTAGGGCTTGCGCATGTGCGCCAAATAGTACGAATGCATGGTGGGCAAGTGTGGGCAGAAAGCATTCTCGACGAAGGGTCACGCTTTCACTTCACTGTACAGTTCGTGAAACGTCCTATGAATATTCTTGGTTTGTTAAGCTGAAGCATTATATGCAACAATATGTTCCTTAATGCGTATAATTCTATGGTTATGGATATAACCAGATAAAAATATATTAAGGAGTATATATACAATGTCTAGCAATAGAGGCTGTTTTTTTAACTCGTTCCTGTTTCTCGTTATCGTGTTTGTGCCACTTGTAGGTCATGTTATTGAAACATTTATGGTACTTGAGGACGATCATTCTGTTGCTGGCAAAGTGCTCTGGCTAGCCGTCATCTGGCTCATGCCAATTCCTGTAATTGTTGGACCATTGTTGTACCTGCTCTTTGGGCAAAATCGCCGACAGCGTATAGCATTTGGACGCCCAAGTTATTAAAAAGAGAAAAGAAATGAAGCATGGTCTCAATATGGCTTCAACCATATTGAGACCATGCTTCATTTCTTTTCTCTTTTGTTCTTGCGTTTCCCTGTAAAACATGACTTACTAGAGAGAAGACAAGACAACTTTGTATCTATACATGGCAACCGTTTCTTTGCAGGAGGATTTTCATGGCTACAATGAGGGAAGCCGTCATCGTAGAGGCTGTTCGGACACCCGTAGGGCGTAGAGGTGGAAAACTCAAGGACTGGCATCCGGTAGACCTGCTAGCCCAGACACTTGCGACACTCGTACAACGTACAGGCATTGACGCCAACCTGATTGAAGATGTTATTGTAGGCTGTGTGAGTCAGGTGGGTGAGCAGGGCCTGAATGTAGGTCGTAATGCCGCCCTTGCCGCAGGCTTCCCCGAATCTGTACCAGGGACAACTGTTGACCGTCAATGTGGTTCAAGTCAGCAAGCGATTCACTTTGCGGCACAAGGGGTGATCAGTGGTGCGTATGATGTTGTAATCGCGGGCGGTGTCGAGGCGATGACGCGTGTGCCAATGGGTTCCACATCGAAGGGACCTGGCGAACCCTTTGGACCACGCATGGTTGAACGCTATCACAATGGCCTGGTCCATCAGGGTATCAGTGCTGATCTGATCGCGCACAAATGGGAGATGAGCCGCGAAGACCTCGACAAGTATAGCTTAGAGAGCCACCGACGTGCCGCACAAGCTACTGCCGAGGGACGTTTCACCTCGCAGATTGTGCCGATTCAGGTCAAGAATGAAGATGGCACAACCAGCGAGCTTTCGCGTGACGAGGGCATTCGACCCGATACGAGCCTTGAAAAACTTGCAAGCTTGAAACCAGCCTTTAAACCCGATGGTCTGATCACGGCTGGCAACTCATCGCAGATTAGCGATGGTGCTGCTGCCGTCTTGATTATGGATCGTGAGACCGCCGAAAAGCTTGGCTTCAAGCCGCGTGCGCGCTTTGTCTCATTCTCCGTTGCAGGCGCGGACCCCATCTTTATGCTTACTGGCCCTATTCCCGCCACACAAAAAGCTCTGGCGAAGGCTGGTTTGACTATCGACCAGATTGATCTTGTAGAGATTAACGAGGCGTTTGCAAGTGTTGTATTAGCATGGCAACACGATATTGGGGCGGACCTCAGTAAGGTCAACGTCAATGGTGGTGCTATCGCTATTGGACATCCCCTTGGTGCATCAGGTGCACGTCTTACCACCGTGTTGCTGCACGAGTTAGAGCGTACTGGTGGACGCTATGGTCTGCAAACCATCTGCGAAGGTGGTGGCATGGCAAATGGTATGGTTATCGAGCTATAAAAACCATTTTTTAGGTACTAGATTTATCGCGTCCATAGACAATTAATTGCGCACGGACGCGATAAATCTAGTCCCTACAACATGCTTATATGTTTTAATGGCAGTAGAACTGTAGAGGTGTTCTGTGAAGTACGTTCTAAGTGTTGGCGAAATGCTGATAGACTTTATCCCTACCGCTCCCCTACATACACTCGAAGGCGGCGATAGCTGCTATCGTCCACACCCAGGAGGTGCACCTGCGAATGCCGCCGTTGCGGTTGCACGTTTGGGTGGAGCATCGCGCTTCATTGGCAAGTTTTCGCATGACACCTTTGGTCAATTACTCATTCAGGTGTTGCAGAACAACAACGTCGATAGTCAATATGTACGAAGTACCGATGAGGGCACTACAGCACTTGCCCTCGTCTCATTGCAAGACGACGGACAGAGGCAATTCTTTTTTTATCGGCATCGTACTGCTGATACGTTGCTCGATGTATCGGACCTGGATTGGAATGCGTGGCACGATGTTGCCCTTTGTCATGCCTGTTCCATCACCTTATCTACCGAGCCTTCGCGTACCGCAACTCTTGCGGCTATGGACCATACGCGTCAACTTGGTGCGCTTGTCTCGTTCGATGTCAACATGCGTCCCGCGTTTTGGCCTTCTGAACAAGCGATGCACGATGCGATGGTCGAAATTGTGCCGCGTACCGATGTCCTCAAACTTAGCGTGGAAGAGGCACACCTATTTGATTCGACACTACAGTTCGCCACGCCCGAACAAGGGGATGTGACGCGAATTGTTCAGCTAGGCAAGCAACTACTACAACAAGGGCCGCGTGTCGTCATCATCACATTTGGTAGCAAAGGTGCTCTTCTAATGACAGCTACAAATCGAGTAGAGGTGTCAACAATCCCCGTTCGAGCCGTAGATACAACAGGTGCTGGCGATGCCTTCATGGGTGCAATCCTGTATTCGCTCGCTGCACGCGGCTACGCATCACCAGCCGACCTTGCTCGTTTATCTGAAGACGACCTGCAGCAAATGGGTGTGTTTGCCAACAAGGTAGCAGCTATCAGTTGTACGCGCTATGGTGGTATCGAGGCACTACCATATATGCGCGAGGTTGAGGGAATGTAGGTATTATATCCTTTACTTGTAGGGACCGATGATGCACATTAAATAATAAACCTGGATACGATCCATGTCCAAGATATCCAGATTTAATTTTTAATGTCCATTATCACGTCCTTGCCCATAGGTGAAATCCCAAGAGGACGCGATACATCGGTCCCTACAAAACCCAGTGCCCTGTGAGGAACTGTGTGAGCAAGAAGAAAAGCAGTGCACCAGAGATCACCAGATAGTTCATGTGAAACATCCGGTACTTGCCTAGAGCCGCTAGTACAATAAATGCTGGAAAAAGCTCCAGAAGATAGCGTCCAACAGATTGTAAGGGAAAGAGTCCTGTACCACCAACCGGAAACAGTTGCAAGAATATATATACAACCACCGCATAGATACCATACGACCACATTGAGCGCGGAAACCGCCACGGTCCCACGAAAATCAATATAATCATGACAAGCATTATTATATCCGGTACAAGGTCGAGCAGGTTACGCATAGCCTGGAAACCAATCAATCCTCCACTCTCGCTAATAGCGGTGAACGAGCTAATGATGCCATACCACGGCGGTTCCAAATGGTGATTCCATACTGCTTGCACATGGGAGAATGCGAGAAAATCATGAAACTTGTAATAGCAATAAAGCGCGTATACACCCATACCTGCCGCGATAAGTCCGCCTCCTATGACATCAAAACGAATATGCTTTATACGAAAGCCGTGTTGTCGCAAATATTCATAGCAAAAAGGAATTAGTAAGAAGATACCGGCAGAGCGTGTCAAGCTGGCGAAAAATCCGAATAGGCCAGCGAGCCACCACTGACCGTGCCGCATATTGTAAAAACTGAGCACCGCCAGACAGAGAAAGAGTGCTTCATTATAGCCAGACGCGAGGAAAAAGGCAGTAGGAAAGAGAGATAGATAGAGAACGACACGATTCGCACGCTCCTCATTAAAATCTTCGCGTACGAGCTGATAGAGCACGATCAGTAAAAAAAAGCCCGCGATATCGGAGATGATAAGTCCTGCGACAAGTGGATCATGAGTGATAGGTAGCAATGCACGTTCGAGTAGCCCGTAGAGTGGGAAGAAGGCGGTCTGCTCAACCTTTTGATAGCCAAACTTAGCGATGACCATATAGAAGCCTGTATCCCAGTGATGCCATGCTTGTGGTAGAGCACTCAGGGGAACCCATGTTCCATCGAAATCTCTATGTGTGAACAAAAAAGAAAGGCATGTTGTCAAAAAAAATCCAATATGGACAGCGATGTAGACTGGGAGTATACTCAGTGTTGCAGACAGCCACGTATGCCGAATGCGCTGTAGTGTCGAAGCGGGTGTTTGTGGTGTTGTAGCCTCAGTCGAGGCTTCAGGAATGGAAGCCTGTATGTGTCCCTCTATATTTGAGGTATGTGTTGAGGCGTGTTTCGCGTCCAGGGTGTCCATCAGTAACTCCTATAAGTACATGCACCGACCTATATTTCCTAGTATACGACGTTCTTATAAAAGAGGGGTAACAAACCACGTATCAGTCCCACAACGTCATACTGATGATAGTATAACAAGCTCATATTTGGAGGAGAAGAGGACCTGGAAGATGCAAAAACAACCTGTGCAGGTGAAAGAACAAAGAATGCGTATTGCTTATAGTCTTTCAATCATTATGCCCGCCCATGATGAAGAGGTAGCTATTGGGGGCACAATGCGTTCAGTGATTGACGCAGTGACATCATGGACGCAAGACTTCGAGGTGATTGTGGTGAACGATGGCAGTAAGGACGCGACATCTGCCATCCTGGAGGAGATAGCCATTGAGGAACCTCGTGTACGTATTATCAACCATGAGGTCAATAAAGGCTACGGAGCAGCTCTTGTTAGTGGTTTTGAGGCAACGAGTAAAGACCTTGTGTTCTTCATGGACTCTGATGGGCAGTTCGATATCTGGGATCTGGAACGCTTCTTCCCCTTGATCGGGCAATATGACGCTGTACTTGGCTATCGCATCCATCGTCAGGATACGTGGTTGCGTAAACTCAACGCGTGGGGATGGAAGATGCTTGTGCAGTCGGTATTTAAGTTGCATGTGCGTGATATTGATTGTGCCTTCAAACTTTACAAAGCTAGCTTCTTTCAGCACAATCATTTAGAGACGCGTGGTGCGATGATTAACACAGAAATGCTTTACAAGTTCACACGTGAGGGCTATACCTACACTGAGGTTGGTGTTCATCATCTTCCACGTCGTGGAGGTCGTGCGACGGGTGCGAAACTTTCCGTTATCACCCGTGCCTTCCGCGAACTCTTCGTCTATGCACAGAAATGGCACCGCGAAGAGCAACAGCAACGTGTGGGAAAACGTGGTACACTGTAATTCTAACAAATAAAGGGAGATGGTCATGACAGGGGCAGAGCACCTGTCATGATGCTATTGTTGGTACAGGAGCCTGAGCATGCCTACAGATTTCGCGGAGATGTATAGCCGATTACTTAAGGATGTCTTTATTGAACAGGCTCGTAAACAAATCGAAGAGGGAGCCGACGCGCTAACGCTTGCCGATGCGTATGCAGAACAGGGGAAGCCAGAGTTTGCGTTGGCTTATCTTTTCCTGACGGACCTCCCTGATGATGCCAAACGCGATATCTTTGCACGTTCGTATGAGCGACGTGCGGTGCTATCCGAAGAAAAGGCGGAGTCCTTTGATCGGCAATTTAACCGCCCATTTCCGCTCATCAAGCTCGAAGCTCAGAAAGACCGTACAGCCGCTCAGCAGATACGGCAAGGCAAACGTGTACGCCGCGAAGTCAAGCCGTTACGCGTGAACTAAGCAGCGTAAGAGTTGAGAACCCAGAGAGCAGTTTTCTCATCTTCAGCAGTAGCAATTTGCTTTGTCAGCTGT
>CAXUIS010000147.1:0-9288 GCA_964250915.1 uncultured Ktedonobacteraceae bacterium
ACATAGAACTATTTTGCCCCTTAAATCACTATGCTTTAATAAGAAGGTGTGGTATCATTAAGTGCAAGAGCGGAAGTTCAGGGAGCGTAGATGTACATTTAGCTAGCGATAGTGTACCCATCCATCAGCCCTAATGTAGTCTCGTGTTAGCTCTGATGCCATAGGGGGGAGTTCCAGAATCATGTCATCATTGCCATTTACAGATTCGCAATGCTTTTTTGTAGCCATTCTTGTATTTATTGTCGTTGGCTTCCAGCGTGGCTGGCGGCGCGAATTAATCACGCTTGTATTTGTATTGCTCGCAGTTATTTTGATCCGTCCCAGCTCGAACGGCGGGTTTTTTACCGGGCTTTTCGCACGCATTCCAGCCATGTTCGACTATCTTTTTTCAGGTTCGACACGGACAGGAGCAACGGGAACTGCGGTTTCCAACAACTTCCTGGGACCGTGGGGCACTCTCCTGGTGTTTGCTATAGTAGTTGCCATCGGCTATATTGTTGGAAACCGCGTGTTTCCTAAGCCTACCACGCCGACTGAACGCTTTATTGGGATTGTCCCCTCAGTTATCTCTGGCGCATTCATTCTTTACTATCTCACCGCAAACAACTTTTTTGCCAAGAACACGGCAGGGCAATCGTTCTTCTCGGTTGTTGTGCAGCCACCCGACCCCACCAACTATATGCCGATAATTTTTGTCATCGCAGTCGTCGCAGTCGTCGTCGGACTCATTGCAGGAAGAGCGAAAAAGTCCGCTCCACCTGCCGCGAAAAAGTAGTGGAAAACGTAGTATATGTAGTAGTAGGCGCGCGAAATTAATAGTGAAGTTCCAATAAGGTAGCGGATACGTCAATATAAAAAATACTGTGTTTTATGCACATCGTGTCGAGGTGATGAATGGCTGAAACATCCAAGAGTAAGCAAAGCATGGCAACAAAGCCTGTAGACCGTTGGCAGTCTGGTCGTCCCCGTTTCAGTATTCAAGAATTTCGTATGGGGAGAGATAAGAAGTGGCACTTTTCTGGTCAAGAGCCGGGTGAAGAGGTGCGTGCCGTTGTACGTAAGCATTGGTGGTTTCTTGTGAGGCCAGCATTGCCTTTTCTTGCCTCGATTGTCGCCATCTTTCTCGTTCTAGGTGCTATTGCTGCATACCCTCAGTATGACCTCATCTGGGCATATCTTGAGATAGGAGTTGTTCTACTCGCGATTGGCACGGGTGCGTGGTTTGCTTGGAAAGACCTGGCGGTGTGGTGGGTTGAGACATACATCATCACGGATAAACGTATTATCAACTCGCGTGGTCTTTTGCAACCAACACGCCAGGAAACTCCTATCGAAAAGGTCACACAGGTGGGGGTAGATGTAAAATCGCCACTACAGGCACTATTGGAATATGGTACAGTTCATGTCTATCTAGCGGGCGGCGATCTTATCATGAAAGATATTCCTCACCCGCGTGAAGTCAAGGATGCGATTCAGGGCGTTACCGACGTTGTAAAGTCGAAGAAGAAAAAAGAAGACCCTATTCCAGTTCCGCAAGACCCAGAATTAGCCTCTGTACTCAAAAAACTTGCTGAGGGCAAACCCGTGCCCAAGTTGGCAGACGCGGATGAAAACTATCCTGTGCCTCGCAATTCTGATCGCATGCGAGGTCCACGTCGTACTTTTGGTGGCATCCTGCACATCCCCAGCCGGGTTCACTATATGTCGGGCGAACAGACAGTGCGCTACATTCAGCGCTCTCAATACGTGCTCTTGAAAAACCTGCTCGTTCCTGCCTTATTGATTATACTGATACTGCCCGTTGCCATTGTTCCACCGAGTATTGGCTATATTCCAGTAACCATTGAAACCTATTGGTGGCTCATCATGGGTGTACTGTTCCTGGCCTTGCTGATATCGCTGTTTTTTGTCTACATAAATTGGCTTGATGACATCTACATCTTAACGAACCGACGTATCATAGATATCGAGCGGAAGTTTTTCTTCACGGTCGAAGCACGCATTGCAGCGGAATATAAGAGTTTGCGTGATATCAAAGTGAAGGTACCGAACGTGCTTGAGCGTTTCTTAGATATCGGTGATGTCTATGTCGAGACCCCTGGCAATTCGCCAGATATTATATTCAAAAGTGTTGACCATCCTTTCTTGATTCAGGACGAAGTGTACGCCATCAAGAACCATAAGGATAAGGAAGACAAGGTGAAGAAGGAAAATGATGAGCGCAAACTGCTAGAGACATGGTTTAGCACTGTCGTCTCATCGTTAGATACCACCTCGAAAATACATGCTGCACCCGACCTGAAAAACATGGACTTACTCTCGGCAATGAACTGTGCACAAGAACTGGGATTGGACATTGAGGTGTCTGGTGATGCCATTCCAACGAACGCAGTTGCACCAGGACATGTGGTAGAGCAAAGCCCACCAAGGGGAACGCTTATGGAGAAGGGGAGCAAAATCGAGATTAGACTGAGCAAAAGACAATCACTTGTCAATTATTAAATATGATCTAAAACATCTCTCGATGCCGCATGGAGCATGCTAAAAAGAATAGTGTGCAACAGGAGAATATATCATGAAAATAGTCATCTTCGGAGCGACTGGTGGCGTAGGAAAACTGCTTGTCGAGCAATGCCTAGCAGCAGAGCATACAGTAACCGCTCTTGCACGCAAACCTGAAGCATTACAAGCATTTGCTGACCGCATTACGATTGTACAAGGAAATTTAGTTGATTTGTCTTCTATCGAAGAGGCGGTCAAAGGACAGGATGTTGTGCTTTCGACTTTTGGAGTAAGTCGCCCGACAGGTAGTGATATCTACCCAAAAGGTATCACAAATATCATTCTTGCAATGAAAAAGCAGGGTGTCCAACGTATTGTATGTCTTACTTCCGCAGCCGTCGAAGATTCTCCAGAGTTACCCTTTTTCTATAGAAGAATACTCAAGCCACTCTTTGTACAAAAACTGTATGCGAGTATGAAACAACTAGAGATACTCCTCACTCAGAGCGGCCTGGATTGGACTATTGTTGGCCCTGGAAGATTTACCAATGGTCCGCATACAGGGGTCTATCGTACTGAAGAAACCATTCCTAAAGGTGGAACAAAGATTTCCCGTGCTGACGTAGCGGATTTGGTACTCAAAGAGGCCAAGGATACACAATATATACATAAGAAATTGATGCCGGTTTACTAATGCAGATTGATGGTGCATCGGGTGCGCTTTAGCGCACCCTATCCAGCATCAATCTGCATAGTTCCCTCTTGTTTATCGAATACCGATACCACCAACGCGAGTTAACAATGCCACGCTTTCAATGTGATAGGTTTGTGGGAACATATCAATTGGCTGTGCTGAAACGAGGCGATAGCGGCCACCAGAGCAAAGTGTAGCAATATCGCGCGCAAGCGTACTTGGATCACAGGAGACGTAACAGATGGCACGTGGAGCCAACGTCTGCAAAGCTTGTAGAGCTTTGGGATGGCACCCTGCTCGTGGTGGATCGACGAGTGCGACATCAACGCGTTCCCGACGGTAATGGAGTTGGCTCAGGAGACGCTCTAACGTTCCTTCTAGCACCGTGATAGTATTCTGGTTGTTGAGTATGGTCGTTGCTCGTGCATCCATAACCGCACTCGGTTGCGACTCGATACCAATAACACGCGTACTCCGAGCCGCCAGGAACGAGGAGAAGAGACCCACACCGCTATAGCCATCCAGGACAACATCGTTCCTTTGTAGCTCTAGCAAGGCGATTGCGCGTTCAACCAGTGTGGCTGCTTGGAGCAGGTTCACCTGAAAGAAGGAATCAGCAGAGACACGAAAGCGACGCCCTAACACCGTATCGGTCAAAAACTCCTGTCCCGCGAAAACGCGCCCGTAACGTCCCCCTACCCGCTCGATAATAACGCCGACAATCCCTGGTGCCACGGTCATCAACTCGTTCGCCAGTTGTTGTGGGTCTTCTATTGAAGAGCCTGGACGTGCATGAATTACTAACAAGGTAGGTATCGCGCGTGCCGCCGCGCTCACCTCGTCTACAGAAACACCTATACCGGCATTGTTGACAGTACCAACGGCACCACGGATAGTAAAGCCTTGTACCATCTCGCCCAGCGTGTCGCCAAAATAATTCATAAGCTTTTCACGCACATGTTGATACACCATATCAAGGGCCGGATGGAGTAAAGGGCAGTTTTCCAGTGGCTGAATGTCATGACTCTCAGTTAACTTGAAGCCAATTTCACCTGAAGGCCCGACAGAAAATAAGGCAATGTTGCGGTAGTGCCAGGGTGAAATGCTTGTAGGCATGCCAATCGTGGGATGGACAAGCGCGTCAGGCTGTTTGCCAATACGCATTAGCAACTGACGTACAATATGAGCTTTCCATGTGAGTTGTGCTTGATACGCGATGTGTTGCCATTGACACCCGCTATCGGTCAGGAGAGGAAATGCAGGCTCTACACGTTCAGGTGCAGGCCGCAGTATCTCCAGCATATCGGCTCGCGCGTGACCACGCCGCTCCTCGACAATATCTACCCGTACACGTTCACCTGGAATGCCGCCAGGGACGAAGAGGACTCGTCCCTCGTATCGGCCCACGGCATCTCCGCCATAGGCAAGGTCTGTAAGTTCGACATCAATGCTCATGTTCACCTCGCGGTCAATGCACAGCCCGTCGTGTCTGTGCATGTCCGTCACATCTTTCCAGTGTATTTATGTTGTTTATAACATTATTGGCTGTTTTGGCTGACTATAGAGCCGCGTTCCAAAACGACTCAAGAAAACCGCACCTAGCCCAATCAAGCCCGCACCGATACTAATAAGCCAACCAATGTAGGGGAGAGACCCTGCCAACACTAACACTGTCAATCCCACTACAACCTGCACCGGACGTGTGTTTTTCTGTGGAGCCACAACACGCACGATGTACTCGCCGAGCAGCGAGCCAACCGCCACCGTTCCCAATGCCCAAGCCGCGATCAGTCCTATCACAACGATAATCGCCAATGGAATAGAAATGATAAGTGCTACCAGAATAGCTAGCACGGGTAGTGCTAGCAGTATACTCAAAAGGCCAAGCACAAGACTACGACGCATTTTGCTTGTTACCGTGGTACGCACCAACATGATATGCTCAGGCAATAATACAATAAGTAAGGTACCTAATGCGATCCATGCGAGCGTGGACCAAAAGCGAAAATCTGGTCCCGCACCATTCATGAGTAGCTGATCCACACTTTTAGGACAACCATCAAAATTTCCATGTAAGTGTTGGTCGCCACCAGGAGTCCAAGAACCCTGACACAGGTGAATATCACCATACACGGATGCGTTATTTTGTAGAGTGATACTTCCACCATAGACGGAGATCGTTCCATGAACCGTTCCATCAATGATAACACTTGTGCCAAACGCTACTACATCTCCTTGCACCTCACCTTGTATAACTATTGTGCCACCAAATGAGGTGATGTTGCCACATACTATTTCGTCGCTATCCACGACAATATTAGCACCGAAGGAAGGGCCTCGATGGAAGCCACCAGTGCACACCTGCTTTATTTGCTCACTCGTTTGGCTAACACGGGCACCAGATGCAAAGGCCGTAGGCATTCGTCCTGCTTCGATACCTTCCACTAATAAGAACGCTGCAAGGAGCACTAGTCCAGGCAGCGTATAGAGTACCAAGTGTTTTTGTACAGCTTTTCGCATACCATAACTCCCTATCATGCTTACGTCGTTTTTTCTTAAAGAAGAAAAAGGCTGGTTAAGCATGACCTTCGCCACCTGTCTATGCCTCGTGTGGAGGGCGCATCAGGCGAAGCCACATCCCCATCATGAGTACAACTACAAAGCCAACTCCTGCGAGGAGAAAACTATTGTGTGTAACAATAGTCAAGCTTGTCTGTATGTATTGTCCCAGCACATAGAGTACGTCCACGACATTACTGAGCAAGAGCAATACTTGTACCATGAAATCGGTTTGTACAAGCGTTATAGCGAGTATCAGGAGTGGAATACTGCCAAGTGTAAAGAATAGAATCGCTGCAAAAACTGCCCCTCCAGTTCGCAAACGCGCGACACGGGAACGTTGCTGCTCATGAAGCGTTTCAAGTTGTTGTGAGATTTGTTTATGTTGCTGTACTGCTTGCATAATCGAGAGCGTTGAAACACTGCCTGTACTAGAGAAGCTATGTGCAACTAGGGGCTGCTCCGTCTTTTGTGACGTTCTCAGAAGCATATCCATGCTCCGCTGACGTTGCTCAAAAGCTCGGCAGTCCGCACACTCGCCCAGATGTTCTTGGAGCACGGCTATGTCAGCATCGCCCATCTCATCGGTGTCACGCTGTTGGGCAAGCACCTGCTTAACGTCGTGACAACGCATCGTTCTGCTCCTCTTCGAGAACTGAACCGTTTTGCATATAGCGTGCTAACAGTTCACGCGCACGATGAAGACGCGCCTTGACCAGAGCAGGTGTCAGGTTGAGGGCGTTAGCGATTTCGTCATAGGAAAAATCGTGCCAATAGCGCAGCACAATGACCGCACGATACTTTCCTGGCAAGCGTTGTAAGTATGTCTGCACCTCGTCATGTTGCTCACCACGCAAAGCCGATTGTTCAGGGCTAACGCCAGCGTCAACAATCCATTCGAGAAATGGCACATCTTCTAAAGGCAAGGCGAGAAAACGCCTACGTCGCAACTGGTCAATTGACAAGTGCGAGGCAATTGAGAGCAACCACGTACTAAATTTATGTGCTGGCTTATAGGTGGCAAGTTGCGTAAAGGCTCGCACAAATGCTTCTTGCGTTACGTCCTCGGCCTCCGTCGCGTTCCCCAGCATGCGGTATGCAAGGTTTTGGACAGCATCTTTATAGCGTTCAACGAGCACTGCAAAGACGTTCTGATCGCCACGAAGCACGAGTTCCACGAGTCCCGCATCACTTAGCGAATCAACCACAACTCCTGTATTTGATAAGCTATTTCTTACACTCGCAACGTCAGCGGTCTGTGAAAGTGTTCCGGTAGTGCCAGTACGCTGCACCCGACGAGTTCCGCGTGCCGACTGTGCTATCGAACCAATGACCCCTAACGGATTTGCAGCATCTATCGTCGATTCTAACATTTATCACCGCTCATTACTTACTTTTCATTCAGTATATAGAAGAGATATAACAGGCTCCCTCCTCATCAGCATATACGAATTTTGCCTAAAAAAGTTGTAATCCTTTGCCATACCGTACTATGCCGAAACAAGAGCTACAAAAGAGGAAGCACTTCTGTAATCCCATATAGTATAACATACATACATGAAAAAATATTCATTTTATGCCTGGTAACATTTCACAGAAGCTGAGGAAAAAGACAACCAAAGCGGTAGGGGCAGCAATTCATTGCGCCCAAAGATGGGGGAGGTGGGACAACGCGTCGGCAACGAATTTCTCATCTCAACATGTTCCCCTCCCGACCCATCTTTGGGCGCAATGAATTGCTGCCCCTACCGTTATTGCCGTGTTCAAATGTATTATTTCTCAAACATCAGGCGTTTTGTTGGTTTTGCAGGTCTTGTAACGGCACATCGTCGTTAGAAGGACTTTTTGCGCCTTCCTGCGTTTGTGTTGGCTGAATACGCTGTGCTTGTGGACCTTGTGCATCGGGTTTGCCCTCGCTATCGTATTGTCCCTGTCCATATTGACCCGTGTTGCCCTGACTACCATAAAGTTCTTGTGGCGTAGGGTTCTTTGGCTGTTCCTGCTGTATTTGCTGTTCTTCTTGTTCTGGCATACATGTATCCTTATCTTATAAAGATTGTTTTCCGTACACATAAAGGTACGCAGGAGACACACTCAAGGTGTACAACTTTAAGCCCTTGACAATACCTCGCTACGATGGTATCCTATCAACATGACGTGAACGTAACATTTGGGGTGAGCAATGAATGATCGCATGCGTATAGGAGATTTGACACAACGAGCCGAGGTGACTCCGCGCACCGTTCGCTACTATGAGAGCATTGGATTGCTCCCTCCTGGTGAACGTGAAGGCCACGGTCAGCACTACTACACTGAGGAGACGCTTGCCCGCCTGCGCAAAATTGAACAGTTAAAGCTGCTCGGACTCAGCCTTGATGAGATACGTGACGTTATCGACCTCTATTTCACTGATCCCAGTGGAAGACAACCAAAACAGAAAATTCTCGTCATGCTACGCCAACATCTCGCCGAGACAGACCAAAAGATCGGCGCGCTCCGGCAATTTCGTGCGGACCTACAGGCCCATATCGAACGCTTTGAGCACTGGTTAGAGGAAACGGAACAACACTAGATTTTTTTATGCTAAATATGACGTGAACGTAAGCGTTGTGTTTAGTATGTTAACTCGTTCAGAAGGAGAAACACACATGAGTGAAACAATTGGATTTATTGGACTGGGCAGTCTGGGTCTGCCAGTTGCCACCAATCTTCTTAATTCCGACTATGCTCTCCGCGTGTACAACCGTACGGCGAGCAAAGCGGAATCGCTAGTTGCTCAGGGAGCGCAACAAGTGAGCCAACCCGTTGACGCTGTTACGAGTGGGGGGATTGTCGTGACACTTTTGTGGGATGATGTGTCACTGGAAAGCGTCGTCATGAGTGATGGGTTTTTAGAGCAACTGGGACCAAATGGTATTCATCTTTCGATGAGCACGGTGATGCCTGAAACGGCGAAGAAGCTTGCGGCACTGCATGCACAACATGGCAGTGCCTATGTCGATGCACCCATCTTTGGCAGACCTGAGGCAGCAGTCGCCCGCGGCCTCTGGATACCTTTCTCCGGTCCACAAAGTGCTAAAGAGCGAGTTCGACCCATCCTTGAGGCGATGGGCGGAAAAGGCATCTTCGATTTTGGTGAAGAGGTCGGTTCGGCAAACCTTGTCAAGCTCGTTGGAAACTTCCTGATTGGCTCAGCAGGCTACTCCATGATGGAAGCACTCTCGATAGCCAGGAAAAATGGAGTCGATCCGAAAGCTGTTATTGATATGCTGACACAAACATTATTCCCTGCTCCCATCTATCAGAACTACGGCAAGAGGATCGCCGAGAATGTGACGCCTTTCAGCCAGAATGCGATACCTCTGAAGGATGTTGGTCTCCTGAAAAAGACCGCGCAACAGGTGGAGGAACCGACCCCCATTGCGAATCTTTTGTACGATCTCTTGAGAAGCAATGCAGGAAGAGCGTAGACCAAAACCATCGTAGGGACCGATGTATTCGGGGGCGGGCGGGGGGCGGGGGGGCGGCGGGGG
>CAXUIS010000147.1:9298-10430 GCA_964250915.1 uncultured Ktedonobacteraceae bacterium
CCCCCCCCCCCCTCCGTCCCCTATACATCGGTCCCTACAACACATCTATTACAACGTCCTGTGTGTCGTTCACTTTGTCTGTGACCTCACCGATACGCCGGAAGGGAACCTCGTTTTGCTGGGAAAGCGTTTGCCAGAGGCTCGGCTCTATGGCGGCGAAGAGGCCACCGGATGTTTGAGGATCAAAGAGCAGTGCTCGTTGCAGCGCGTCTATATCTGCATCGAAGTGAATGTGTGCTCCAACGGCGCGTTCGTTACGTCCGGTACCACCTGGGATACAACCAAGTTCGGCATAGTGCAGGACGTTGGGCAACAGGGGAAGTGCTGCGAAATCGAAACGTATTCGCGTCAGGCTTTGTGATGCCATTTCCCAGGAATGCCCCAGCAGGCTAAAGCCAGTGATGTCCGTGACCGAGTGGACGGCAGAGCCAGCTTGTACAAGGAGTTCGCTGGCACGTTTGTTGAGCGTCGTC
This sequence comes from uncultured Ktedonobacteraceae bacterium, assembly GCA_964250915.1. Lineage (GTDB taxonomy): Bacteria > Chloroflexota > Ktedonobacteria > Ktedonobacterales > Ktedonobacteraceae > JBBQVS01. The sequence goes on from CAXUIS010000147.1 coordinate 9,772, forward strand.
ATTGAGCGCACTGCCGCCGCCATGTCGTCTTCGGACACTTTATCGCGCTTCTGTGCTGTTGTCAGTAGCCCTGTACCAAGCGGCTTGCTCAGAACAAGCACATCGCCCGGTTTGGCTCCCCCTTTTGTTAAGATAGAATCGGGATGCACCATACCAGTGACCGCAAGTCCATATTTCGGTTCGTCGTCAGAGATGGAATGTCCACCTGCAATCACGCTGCCCGCTTTTTCAACGATATCCATGCCGCCGCGCAAGACCTCACTGAGAATGCTCGTATCCAGGTTTTCAGGCCATGCGACAAGATTGATCGCCATGAGGACCTGCCCACCCATCGCATACACATCACTCAGCGCGTTCGTGGCAGCAATCGCGCCAAACGTGTAGGGATCATCCACAACCGGCGGAAAGAAATCGGCCGTACTAATAATGGCCTGCTGATCATTGACACGATATACCGCCGCGTCATCAATGGCACCTAGCCCGACTAGGAGTTGCGATGGCACGTTGCGTTGGCGCAGAGGACGAAGCACTTCTGCCAGAATATCAGCACCTATCTTAGCCGCGCAACCAGCACAGTTCGCAAGTTCTGTCAGTCGCACAGGTGAATTTGTCGTCATCGAAAAAGCCTTTCTTTTTCTCTGTTCGCTTGAAAAATATCT
>CAXUIS010000147.1:10530-12988 GCA_964250915.1 uncultured Ktedonobacteraceae bacterium
AATTTGTCGTCATCGAAAAAGCCTTTCTTTTTCTCTGTTCGCTTGAAAAATATCTACTATCTTCATTAAGCCACAAAAACGTGCGTAGGGGTCTAATTCTATTACACCCTGTGAGCGTTTCACAATCTTTACATGATTGATGAAACGTTGCAAATATCCCGCAAACATTGTAGTATGCCCACAGGGTGTAATAGAATTAGACCCCTACAATTGGCGTCCGTTGGTCCTATGGTATAAGCACAATCTTGCCACGGGTATGACGCTGCTCCAACTCGCGGTACGCCTCTCGAACCTCAGCGAGGGGGTAGGTGCGGGCAATCGGAATTTCTAGTTTTCCCTGGTCGATACGCTGGGCGAGATCAGCTAGTACCTCGGCACTCGCAGCCTGCGCAGTTCCCTCGGCCTTGACGCCATACTTTGCCACAGCCTCAAAGTTGGCTATCGTATCGATACGTTCAGGTTTGACGCCAAGCTTGAGGGCAAGTTCGACATAATCGGCACCGAATGTATCGATAAATGCGTCGAGGGAATTGTCAGTGGCGGCACGAATACGTTCCTCGACGCCCTCACCGTAGGCAACCGGAATGACGCCGTGGTCACGCAGCCACTGATGATGTGCCGAACTCGCCAGGCCAATCACCTTTGCACCCTCTTGTACTGCTAGTTGCACTACGATTGAGCCAACTCCGCCAGCCGCACCTGAAACCGCAACGGTATCTCCCCGTTTCAGCGAGACCGCGCGAATTGTCGCGTATGCTGTTGTACCAGCGACAAACAACGCGCCCGCAACTTCCCAGGAGACATTGCGCGGACGAGGAGTAAGGTTGTTGGCTTCTACCACAACAAACTCAGCATGGCTGGCCCGCTTGTCCGTAAAACCAATCACCTCATCGCCCACGGCGAAACTTTGCACTCCCTCACCGACAGCGGCAACGACACCCGCGAGATCACTGCCCTCTCCAGAGGGAAACGTGGCAGGCCAGCGTTCGGCAAGCAAGCCTTTACGGATGGATGCCTCACCTGGATTAATACCGGCTGCCTTGACATTGACAAGGACTTGCCCCGACCCTGGCGTAGGTCGCTCGACATCTACAACCTGCAACACGTCGATTCCGCCATACTGATTAAACCTGACTGCTTTTGACATTATCTTCATTCCTTCTTATCAGCTATCGTCTGATTGTTTATTCTTCGCGCGTACATTCTCAAAAACTCTTTGATAATATATCACTTGTGACTACTATATCCAAAAAGCTTGTATCTTGTAAGAAGGAACCAAAAAGTGATATAGTTACCAAATGGAGACTAAGCAACAAACATACCCCGATATCTTTCAAGCGAACTGCCTATCGCGGCAGGTGCTAGGATTGGTCGCGGATCAGTGGACGCCACTGGTCATTCACGCATTCTCGTCAAGATTGTAGAGCTTGTACACATACGCGTCTATCTCTTCGTCGAGCTTTTTCGTGGCCTCGTTTAATTTTGTAGCAACCGTCTGTTTGTTCCTAAACCAGACATTTGGCTCATATTTTTGGATCATGTTTAGTTTTATTTTTTGTTTTTCAAGCTCTTCGATAAGTTCATTCTCTACTTTTAGAGTAAAGCCGTGCAAAAGTGAGAGTATAATAACACAAAAAAGCTCTGGTAGTCACAATAGCTGCCAGAGCTTGTCATTTATTTGACGACGGATACTACTTTTCTTCAGCCTTTTCCGCAATTTCCCCGTGTTGGACAATATCGCCATCTTGAAACAAGATATTCTGCAAGGCAATTTTCCACGTGGCCTTCTGACGCAAGAGAAACTCGAGGTCCATGCCAAAGTGTTTGAATTCCTCTTGTTGAGCGTTCGCCATGATCGCTCGTGCTTGATCGTTCTGCTCGACAGACATCCGCTGCTCATACCAGTTGATCGCCTCTGCCTCCTCTGTCAGCGAAGCAATCATACGTGCAAACGTGCGTGTCTCTTGCGATAACTCCTGGGCAGGTTCATGATATTGATCAAACCCCATTCTTGCATCTCCTCTGTGTGTCTCTTGTACGCAACTTTTTTTATTGCGTTTATTCTCTCTAGCTAGTAAAAGGAAGTACTTGAACCAATCTTCATACAATTATACGACAAATGAACAATCTTATGACGCAAGGAGCATTAAAAAGAGAAGGTAAGACGCGTGGAAGGGTTTATAAGTTGCCGTAAGAGAGTGGGGCGAGAGGGACTCGAACCCTCACGACCTTTCAGTCAAGGGATTTTAAGTCCCTCGTGTCTACCATTTCACCACCGCCCCATATGCGGTGACATGATAGTATCATGTCAGCACGCATTTCGTCAACACTTTTTTTATGAGTACCAGAGCTATTCAAAAGGGACCGATTATGCGGTTTGATAAAATAACGCGGATACGTCAATTGTAGGGGTCTAATTCTATTACACCCTGTGGGCAATTGACCATGTTTGCGGATA
>CAXUIS010000148.1:0-12961 GCA_964250915.1 uncultured Ktedonobacteraceae bacterium
AGCAGCCCGTTCGTAAAAGGTGCATACCATTTTTGTACGTGTTTTTTTTGCTCTGGGGCGTGTTCAGCGTGGGACATGACGACTTCTTTCGTGTGTTGCTTGCTGCTAGTAGTAGAAGGCAGGACGTTGTTACAGACTCTTATTATATCTCTTCGTGCAAACGTGTCGCAAGCTCAGGGAAGAGAAAAACGTTCTTGAGTCTTTTTTCAGAGATATGTTATACTTATTTCAACACTATCAAGGTAGAAATGCCGAGTCTAGTACCAGAGAGAGAAAAACATGGCAACGCTATACTGGACAACCAAAGATTTAGAATACTTGCCAGACGACGGCAACCGATACGAAATCATTGATGGGGAGTTGTATGTGTCAAAACAGCCGGATTGGGAACATCAGTCAGTCAGTGTACAGATAGTGGCTTTGTTGCGAGAATGGAATAAGCAAACTCATCTTGGTAAGGCAAATCTTACACCAGGAATTATCTTTGCTGACGATGCAAGTGTTGTTCCTGACGTTGTGTGGATTAGTAGAGAACGCTTAAAAACTGCTCTACAACCAGACGGAAAACTGCATGAGTCGCCAGAACTTGTGATTGAAATACTTTCCCCTGGCACTACGAACGCACACCGTGACCGGGAGGTAAAGCTCAAACTCTACTCGCGTCGTAATGCCAAAGAATATTGGATTGTGAATTGGCAAGCGCGAACACTAGAGGTTTATCGACGCGAAAACGCGGCGTTAACACTTTATAATACTCTAGCCGAAGATGACACACTAGAAAGTCCTCTTTTACCAGGATTTCGTTGCCAGGTCAGCGAGCTTTTTGAGGATATGTAAAACTTTCATGTAGAGGTATGCTTACTATACAAGCATACCCTTTTTTGCCTATTTGATGCAAACGATATTAAAAATTTTAAAATTGTGTTAAAGCAATGTGAAAACTGCTTATATCCATTTGACACTCCTACTTTCTCTTGACATAATCCTCTCTTGTATCCTCTTTTGTTTTATACTTTATTCCAACGCTTATGAAAGCACTACATCAACAAGCTATTTTGTCATATCAATTTGTACAAGGTCATGTGGTCAAGCTTTCATCAGAAAATCTCTTTGAGCAGATGTGCGGTTTCCCGCTTGCAATGGGGGGACTCATGGATACCTTCTGCTCACGACTTACACACCGCATATCTTTATATGCTCAGGTTGTTCTTAACAGGTGAGCAAACTACGTGGTTTATTCAGCATGAGGATGTTGAATGGGATTATATATAGTGCGCCTGGCTTAACGTAGCCCTTCAACAGATCACGTACAATGATGAAATGTCGGAAATCATCTTTAACATTTCATCTCATACCGTCTTAATCAGCCTGAGAAGACAACTAGAACGATACAAGATACATAAAAGCAATGTTTGATAGTCAATTTGTATCTTTTGCAAACACATCTATTTGGTTCATGAAGAATGTTTTAGCTGGAGAGGTGCTAATCTACTATCTTATTATAATGCTAACAAACCGATAGCATAAAGTGCTTGATAATACTTCATTGCTTTGTGCTATAATGAATACGAAGACCTCATATTATAAGGATTGGAGTAAATACGCGTGGTGAGAACCTATAACAAACCTCCACTTATTGAGGCTATATGTGATTTCCGATTTTCAAGTTCAAAACAATGGGACTGGACAATTCCAGGATTGTTTTATGAGCAAATACAAGATAATTTCCCCAATAAAAATCAAGTAAATGTTATCGAAACTAGAGTTGATCCAAACGAAGGAAAAGTTGTTCAGCAATCACAGCTTAAAATGCAATTTATCAGTTCAGACGGAGCGGCAGTCATCCAAGTTGGTTCTGATAATCTGACGATCCACCAATTGCGGCCCTATGATGGATGGGTAAAATTCAAGGCACGTATCTTGAAGTACCTCCTAGTCTATCATAAAATAGCACAGCCAGAGCGTGTTGCTAATGTTACTCTGCGCTATGTGAACCGTATAGAATTTCCTCATGGTGAACTCGAATTAGATGACTACTTTCGTATCCTACCGCAAGTTCCTAATCCAATACCGCAAAATTTTCCAACGTTCTTGCTCAATGTAGATGTACCATATCACACATTACAAAGTGTTCTTAGAATTGTGTTTGGAACAGTAATTCCTGAAGGACAAGCTCAACTTGCATATCTGCTGGATTTAAGTATGCTCAGTTCAATTGTAGCTATTTCTTCTATGGATGAAGTTCCAGATTGGCTTGAGGGTGCACACAAGTACATAGAGGAAGCATTTGATGCATCTTTCACAGAAAGAACTCATCAAGAGATTTTTGAGGAGGGAACAAATGAGTAGAGCTAGTGCGTATGTCCAAGACGAAAGTAGAGAGATACCTACACAGTATCCTTTAGCTTCTGAGCCAATTGAAATGTGGACTAAGTCGCAAATCGATGTAGAAAACACTTTTCCTAAAGTCATGCTTGCATTTGATGTATGCTCCTTTTATAAGAACATGACAGATTCAGTTTACTCCTCAGTTTTCTATATAAAAGAGCAACTGGGCCGACAGCTTCTTGAAGGTACTCATGTGATATATACATCATTTTGTGATGCAGAAAGACTAATCCCCAATCTGGAACAAGACACTTGGGTAGATATGCCCCCGCTTTCCATAGAAAAAGTGGTAATGCAGGTAAAAGATATGGGATATGGAGAACCTCTTGCAATTCTCGATCCACTACTTGGTGACTAAGCAAGTACGGGGGTATGCTACGTGGCAAATGAAGATGAATGGTACGAAATAGTAGAGGGGGAAGAACTTGAACAAGGTGATTTTATCATTAACGTTCCCACGTTTGTTCCAGAATACTCTACTGATCTAATCAAGCAACAGCCCGAACTGTCTACGGTACGAAATGTCCCAGGGACATTGTATAGATACAATATCGTAGTGATGAGTCAGACATGTGATCTTGTACAACGCAAGCTCAAATATGTACTTGTATGCCCATATTGGTCTCTGGAGACTTTAGGCCAAAAGGAACCGAAATTTCTTGAACAAAAAATACGAGAAGAAATTAGGAAAGGAAATATGCGAAGTTATCATATGCTTAATGAGTGTCAACTAGCTGAAAAGAAACAGGGTATACAGGTTGTAGAGTTTTCATCAACACATAGTATTCCCTTTAACTTTCTTAAAGGCTTTGCAGGTGCTCAAGGCAAACGATTACGGCTTCGTTCCCCATATAAGGAACAACTATCGCATGCCTTTGGGAATTTCTTTTCACGTGTAGCCCTTCCTGCGGATATTCCGCCATTTCCAAAGAAATAATTTACTCCTTTCATTGCTTTACTAAAATTCAAATCGTTTAAACCTTTATAAAAACCGTCAACACTTATTCTTTCTTCTTGAATAGATCATCTATTTTCTCCATTGCTTCTGGTTACGTTGAGGGCAAGAAATTGCGGCTTTGAGTATATGGAACTTCATGCCCAAAGTGCAATCGACCGAAGAATGGTTATAGTATAAACTTCTTTTCGGAGATTTGCCAAGCAGACACTTGTATTCTATTTTCCCCTATATAGAATACAAGTGTCTGCTTTTGACGGTCAATATCGCTTACTTCTGCTTACAAACATGTATGTCAGTAAGGAGAGAAGTTTATTCCCACGCGCCTAGCTTGACGTAACCCTTCAACAGATCACGCGCGATTATGAAATGTTGAATCTCGTCTGTTCCCTCGTAGATGCGGGTCACGCGCACATCGCGGTACCAGCGTTCGATTGGCATCTCTTTGGTATAGCCCATGCCACCGTGAATTTGCATCACGCGGTCAACAACACGGTTCACCATATTGGAGCCATAAAGCTTCGCCATACTTGCCTCGTGGCGGTTGTCAATACCTTGATCGGCTTTCCACGCGGCGTGAAAGGCTAGCCATTTGGTTGCTTGAATCTCTACCGCGGAATCGGCGATCATCCACTGAATGGCCTGACGGTCAGCGATGGCCTGCCCAAAGGTGACACGTTGCTTCGAGTAGTCAACCGCCATCTGGAGTAGCCGCTCAGCGGTACCGACACAGCGCGAGGCGATGAGCCAGCGACCTTGCCCAATCCACTTCATACCAAGCGAGAAGCCGTGTCCAATCTCACCCAGGATATGATCTTCTGGTACACGTACATTCTCAAAGAACAGTTCAGCAGGGGACCAGCCCCCCATAGTAGGAATTGGGCGCGAGGTCCAGCCCATTGAACGGTCTACCAAGAAGCAGGTGACACCGCCATTTTGTGGTGGCTTTGTGCGGTCCGTCACGGCGAGAACCATCGCAAAATCGGCCTCATCGCCGCCTGTGATAAAGACTTTTTGCCCATTGAGAACCCAGGAGTCGCCATCCTTGACCGCCGTTGTCCGAATCGCCGAAGGATCAGAACCAGCTCCTGGCTCAGTTAGCGCGAAGCATGATTTGCGCTCACCTTCAATAGTGGGAATGAGATACTGTTTCTTCTGTTGCTCATTGCCATGATAGAGAATATTGTCGGCATTTCCGCCAAAAGAGAAAGGAACAAGAGTACGTCCCATCTCCATCGCAATGAGCGCAGTCATTACGGCTCCCAGGTCCGCGCCGCCATACTCTTCAGGTGTGTTGATGCCCCAGAAGCCTAGCTCTTTCGCCTTCTCCTGCAATGAATCATACAGGTTTGGCTCAATCCCTGTGTGATATTTGCCCTCGCTCTGCATCACCTCGCTTTCAAGTGGCATCAGTTCGCGGTCAACGAAACGACGTACAGTTTGTTGCACCATTTTCTGTTCATCGGTCAAAGAAAAATCCAATGTCGGCCTCCTTCGCTGGCTAGAGTCGCTCCACTAGACGTTGTGAGCAAATCAATAGATGAATTGTAGCACATTTACTCGTCGTTCTGTTTGACTGAGTGCTCCCCCGGTCAAACAGAACCCTATAGCCTATCTTCAAGGAAAACTTTTAGCAAAATTTTAATAGCTTTACAATAATTATTTGCTATACTACGTCGAGTGTTATGTCGATATGCAGGGAGGCAGAAGACGTAGGTATGAGGATATGTGTGTTAGACGAGGTCACGTCGGTAGGGGATTTGTTGTGTGCCACCTTACGATTACGGCATCATCAACCGGCTACCTATCAAACACCGTTTGCATGCTTGGAAGCATTAAGACTTTCAACGCAATGCCGTTGTAAACAAAAATTTGAACTTTTGATTATTGGAGACCATCCCAAAACGAGCTTTTCGTGGCGGCTGGTTGTAGAGCAAGCTCGTACAATCATACCTGACCTTCCAATTCTGCTTGTCTCGAACAATGGCTACTACGAAACGCTCATTATCGAGGGCCAACTACAACATTTGAGGGTTCTCGATGAGCCATTTCGTCTCAAAGACTTTTACGCTATCATTGATGAGTTCGACGTATAAGCAGAGGAGAACAAAGTGCCGACGATGCACGCGTTGTCGGCACTTTGTTCTCCTCTCTGTGATATACTAAGCTTATTTCCGTATACATCCCTGTTCAGAAAGGAACATGTAACATATATGAGCGATGACCAACAGATTCAACAGAGTCTCCCACCAAACTATTTCTATCATAAGCTGCCTAACGGCATCGAGTTGATAGGGCAATATATGCCAAGCCTTAGCTCGATCACCTTTGGTTTTCAGCTTGAGGCAGCAGTTGTGCATGAGCCGGAAGACAAGCAGGGCCTTGCGCACCTCTTTGAATACATGCTGTTTCAAGGCACGAAAAAACGCGATGCACGTGCTCTCAACGAAGCTTTCGAGTCGCTCGGGGCGCGTAAAGGGGCAGGAACAGGTATGGAGACCACGCAGATATGGTCACAGATTGTCAACACCAAGTTTGACGCCACGCTTGATCTGATTCATGAATTGCTGCTCACTCCCACGTTTCCCAGAAGCGAGTTAGACCAGACACGCAACATCATTCTACAGGAAATCCGGCGCCGCGATGATGAGCCGATGAGCCGCATCTTCGATATTGTGCGTGCCAACTTTTATAAAGGAACACCGCTCGCACGTCTGGCATCTGGTACAGATGAAAGTGTACGTACATTGCAGCGCAAGGATTTACAAGATTTCTGGCAGGATCGTTACAAGCCAGATAACACGCTTTTCTCTATTGCTGGCAAATTTGATTGGAACCATGTTGTAGAGCGTATGCAAAGTTTGTTTGGTAACTGGGAAGGGCAAGTTGCACCTTCGTCAATACAGGAACCGCATCCCACAATGAGTGTGTCGTTAGAGTATCAAGAGGGCCAGCAGGAACACCTCGGCATGATGTTCCCATTCCCTAATTACACTGATCCCGATTATTATGCAGGTATGATTATCAGTGAGATACTTGGTGGCAATATGGCATCGCGTCTCTTCGTCGAGGTCCGTGAGAAGCGCGGATTGGTCTATGGTGTCTCCGCAAGCCTCGCCGGAAATAAGCATATCGGAGCCATGCGTGTCTACGCTGGCACCACGCCGGAACAGGGTCACGAGTGTCTTGAGGTGATTATCAACGAACTGCGCAAACTAGAACAAGACGGTATCACCGCCGACGAACTGGAACGCGCCAAAGTGCAACTCAAGAGCGAGACTATTATGCGTAGTGAGGGTTCTGGTGCGCGTATGGGTGCCATCACCCGCTCCTGGTGGTACGAGCGCAAAATCAAGACGGTTCAGGAGATCAAAGAAGCCATTGACTCAGTGACGCAAGAACAAGTCCTGAGCGTCTTGCATCGCTACTCACCACTCAACCCGCTCACCATAGCCGCGATTGGTCCACTGGAGCGCGACGCTTTAGTGGGCGATACGTTATAAGTGCTGATACAAACGGAAGGTGATGCAGGCATTGCCTGCATCACCTTCCGTTTGTATCAGCACTTATCGACCAGCCGCGAAGTTTATAAACCAGTTTGCTTGTCCCCAGGAAGTGCTGATCGCATAACAACCCGCGTTGGGAAGGTACAGCGAGATATCCCAGGTACCTATATTTGGCGCAATGTTCGCACCCAGAAAACCCATCGGATGCTTTGGATCAATAAAGAGACGCGGGCTATCTAAAGATGTGTATGGATTGTGAAAGAGTGGTGTAGCGGCACCATAGATATTGAAAGCGGTTAAGTTAATGGTAGTGAGATACCTGTATCTGCCTGCTATCTGCAGGTGAACAACCCAACCCTTCCACCCCTTTGTCGTTTTGAGGACGAGCGTAGGCAGGTGTACCATTGCTGTTTCAGCGTCTATACCTGATAGCCATACGGGAAAATTGCCGACCTGTTTGCCTTGTCCAAGCATTGTGCCAGTTGGACAATATTGAGGCATAGCTTGTGCTGCTATAACAACCGCGTCATCAGGCCCTGCTGATACATGATTAGTCTCCGTCCTATTAGGAGGTGTATCATTGTACGTGAAATGCGTCGTCGGTGCTGCTTGTGGCGATGTTGACAAAAGCGGAAAGAGGCTGGATGATATATGTCCAAATAAAGAGATGCTAACAAGAAGTATGACCAGGAATAGCAGCACAAGACTAGTCAGCAAACGTTTGTGCGATGTACGTTGCCATGCATCTTTCCCAAGTGTTAGGAGGCGCACTTCTACCAGGTCTGGTTCTGTGTTGGAGGCGAGTACATCATCAGGCACATATGTGATGCGAACATCAAAATCGCCCTCGTCATTCTCCTCTTCGATTACGGCATGCGTCACCACTTTGATGCCAAAACGCTTGAAGATGCGTTGTCCGAATGTTGTTAGAGCGTGTGAAGACTCCTCATCTGGCTCAAGGTCACTGTATAGTATCCGCTCATCATCGAACGGAGTTCTGTGCGAATTTTTATCATTCGCGTACATCAAAGTCCCCTATCATATATCAAGATGTTTGTATGTATCATCATACGTTTTTTTGTCTGTTTCGTCTAGGGTGATACTTGACTCTTGCTATTTTTTCTTTTATACTCAATATATGAGTATTCAGATAGTGAATAGTGTGTTTGCTGAATAGTATATGCGCTTCATCGTCTCGGCAGACATAGTACTAGTGCTCAAGTGCAGCGAGCCTCACCATAGAATACTCTATTTTTATGTGTTTTATAGGTGCAGTTCGGGCAAATTGGACTCAGTATGTCCTGCTTCTGTACTATAAGCTGCCGCGAATTGATTCCAGGTATCTTCTCCACCTATGGAATAGACAGTGACACCTGCTATTTTAATGGGTATGGGCGAGTCTCCAACGAAGAGAATACTTACAGCATGACCACTTTGACGTATCCGTGCAAGTGTATCTATCAGGCGGTCACTCATTGTGGTGGTGATGACGACAACTGTTGCGCCGGATGGCAAATGTGTGCGTTCGGCCTGCAAGACATCTTCGATGTTGGTCCCAAAGTAAGGCTGTATCCGTGCCAGGACCTCCATGATGCGCTGACGTTGCGTCTCATTGCTCGATGCGGCAATATGAATACGCCGTCTTTTACGTAGAGCTTCTATCGTAGCCTCTACGCGTTCGCTTTTGTCACGTACCTCCTTTTCTGGCTCATCTACATCACTCGTGACGATGTGTGGTTCGTCTGGTAGGTATAGACTACCATTGGCATATAGGCCAACTGCATAGTTCTGGTTCATCGCCCAATCTGTAAGCGAGGCGGCGGCACAGATTGAGAGTTCTTGCAATTCAGGCTGAATACCATAATAGTTGTCATGTCGCGCGGCTGTATTCAGAAACAGGACAATTGTATACGTTGTGCTTGCCTCATACACCTTGCTTTGCATCTGAAGCGTGCGCGCAGTAGCTTTCCAATTGACGCGTCGTAGACTATCGCCATACACATAATCACGCACACCCACAACACGTGCCGGGTCTTCCAGCAGACGCCGTGGAGCGCGTCGATCCCCAAATGGATGGCGTGCTGGTAAGCCAAAGTTCGTGATAGGCACAATTAATGGATAGACAAGTACAAACTGATAGGTGAGTAACTCTGCTTCACGCGTAGCAAAGCCAAAGACATCGCCACTACGCAGTTTTGTTGGTCCAAAGGTATGCACGCCGCGTGTGTTACAGCGTATTGTGTAACGGCGCGTTACACGGTCATACCAGCGCAGACTAAAGAGGCAATCCAGCGTGAAGACATTCCTCATTCCACTTGAGCGCACCGTTTGCTCCTGAAGGTCCAATGCTTTTGGAATCACATCCTCTGTTTCCAGCCAGGGAAGCGGAAGTATCTTCGTGTTTTCTAACACAAGTGAGAGCGTTATTTCTTCACCAAAAAGAACACGTTTCGCGCTCAGTGTTCGTTGATAGGATACATTGCGCAAGCAGTAGAGCGACCAGAGGTCTATCATAACGAGAATGAGCGTGAGCAGAAGGCCCACAACAACAAAAAGTGGCTGCTGAAAAAGAATACCTAGTATGAGTAGCCCAATGCCAAGGTAATACCAACGTCTACTGAGCGTGCGGTCCTCTCGGCTTTCCGTATCTTGCAGTATCTCAAATACGTTCTTCACGCGGGTCGGCGAGCGGAGGATTCGGTTCATACCTGGAATAGTTGCCCGCTTTTGAAATTCAGGTCCTCGATAATCGGTACTCATGACTCAACCGGCACCGCGACGCTACGCAATACGTCGTCGATAATCTGTTCCATGACATCGCCATGCATCCGGGATTGACTGGTGGCAATCATGCGATGCGCGAGAATAACATGGGCAAGTTGTTTTACATCATCAGGAATGGCGTAGTTTCGTCCGTGGATTGCAGCGTATGCTTGTGTTGCTCGATAGAGTGCAAGTGTACCACGGGGACTTACACCGAGTTCAACCGCGCTGTGTATTCGTGTCGCACGTACAAGCTCAACGATATAGCTCTCCACTCCTGGTTCTATATGAATGCCGCGAATACTCTTTTGCAGTCCTTGTAGTGTCGCGGCATCCAGAACGGGCTGAAGGTCTTGTAGGGGTTGTTGCTCTTTGAAACGCTGTAGAATCAGGCGCTCTTCCGATTGGCTAGGATAGTCCAGGCGCAAACGCATCAAGAAGCGATCAAGTTGTGCCTCCGGTAGTGGAAATGTGCCCTCTAGCTCAACTGGATTCTGTGTAGCGATGACGATAAAGGGACGTGGCAGTGCCATTGTCTCACGCTCGATGGTGATCTGTCGCTCTTCCATCGCTTCAAGCAGAGCGGATTGTGTTCGTGGTGTGGCTCGATTAATCTCATCGGCAAGAACAATTTGTGTAAGGAGAGGACCGGGGCGAAATTCAAATTCACCATGCTTTTGGTTATAGAAGGTGATACCTGTAATATCAGAGGGTAGAAGATCGGGAGTGAATTGAATACGCTGAAAGGAGCAGCCGAGTGATTTCGCCAACGCCTTTGCTAACGTCGTTTTGCCTATACCAGGAACATCTTCAAAGAGGACGTGCCCTTCGCACAGGAGCGCAACCATCAGCAGGTCTATCACCTCTTCTTTGCCAATGATCACGTGCCCTGTATTATGGCGAATAGCACGCGTGGCCTCCTGAATCTTGCGTATCTCATCGTTTTGCAGCATAGAACAACCTTTGCCTTTGTAGAAAGAAATAAGAAGAGCGTGAACATAGTATAGGGTATGAGAATATACGTGTGCAATAGGTAGAATATCACGTTATATAAGCAATTGTAGGAGTCTAATTCATTACACCCTGCTAGCATCGTACAAATGTTAGGGTATGTGAAAAGCATTTCAATATCCCTCCGAAATTGTGCATCGCCGCGAGGGTGTAATGAATTAAACCCCTACAGTTGTGCGTTGAGAACTGTCATGATCGTATTGAGCACAGTTTCTATCGGAAGATTCTCTAGCTCAGACTTATATAGTACATATACACGCGGTCCAACTGGTCTCCACGTTGTAGGACTACTTGGCCCAAACAAGACAATAGTTGGTATGCCCAGCATCGCTGCGAGGTGTGTAATGCCAGAGTCATTGCCGAGATAGCCTTTGTAGTGTCGCAGATGTTCCGTAACCTCAATTAGAGGAGCGTTCACAACGGTTTTGAGTAGCGAGGGAGTGTGCGGAGTTCCAATGAGTTGTAGTAGTGCGTCAAGGCGTTCGATATCGGCGGGTCCTGCTAGTAGGAGAACGGGGATGCTCTGTTGCCACAGTGTTGTGACAACTCCCGCAAAGTGCGTTATGGGCCAGCATTTCGCGGCACCTCCACTTCCAGGGTGAAGCACAATACCCTGAGCATCAATTAAGGGGCCAGAGGAAAATGGTTGCAAGCGTTCCTGCTCGGTGAGCACCATGCCTAGAGCGTTTGCTAGATATGTTACTATGTGCAATCCGCTTGTTTCTGCCGGATGACTAGAGGCAACTATCACATCTTGAATGCCAGCAGTATGAAGATTGCTTTGAACAATCTCATCAGGGTCGCTTAACCAGCAAATGGCACGGTCGATATGCTTCGTGGTATCGCGCAGAAATGGAGAGCGAATGCCAGCTTCTGAAAAGAGTTGACTCCACTCGACTGCTCCATAGTCAAAAACGACATCGGCAAGCCCAAGCATATGCGCGAGAGGTAAAACAGCAGTATTGCTCACAAACGTGATGTGTGTATACTCATTTCGCGTCTTGAGTACGCGTAAGAGGGGAAAGGTGAGCAGGGTATCACCGATTGCGCCAGGACGAAGAATGAGGACGTGTGTAGCCATGATGTTACTCGGAACTTACTTGCGAGCCAGGAAAAGGACTTCGACGACAACGGCAGCAGCGAGAATAATCAGACCTGTAAAGATATTCCAACTATGCAAGGACAATAATATCAGGTTGAGAATAACCGCAAGTGACAAAAGGAGTGCCTGACGCACTGCATGGCTAATTGTCGCACGATAAATATGCGAAGTGATCAAGCGAAGACCAATACCATAGGTAATAGGTGTCAATGTACATGTAAGTGCGACACACAACAGTATGAAGAGCGTTGTGAATGCGATGATGCTCGTTGGCGACACAAAACGCGTAAAAAGCGCAACCGCAATCCACGCTAAGAGTGCGACAACCGCCGATGAGTAAAGTACAGTCCGACCTGTCATATATACCTCTATCTATATGCAAGGGTTACAAGGGCGCTCGCTGCCTTCATCATTCCCCGAATGAGGCTTCGGGGATGCCCCTCCCACAGACGAACCGTGCATGTGGAGCGATGTTGTATGGGAGGGGCATCCCCTTGTGGGTGCCCTTGCCCCTGATGCACAACTACCTCAATAAATTGAACGGTTTGTTGCCGTTGAGTGGAGCCTCGCTTCGCTTCTTGCTCTCTTGAGTATCGCTACTGAAGTAGGTACGCCACATATCTGGGGCGTCCTTGCTTTCGCCACCATGTGGTGTATGACGAGTTCGCACACGACAGATTACAGGTGTATTGACACCCGCACCCGCGACAATCACCTGTCCCTTAGAGAGCGCAGGCAGATTATTCAGCAAGTCACGTCCAACGCCTTCAATGGCTGACGCGACACTCTTCTGGTCGATTTCGTTGACGATACGCATTATACATTGCGTCTGGCACTGACTCAACACGTCGGCGTCCAATTTGCCAGGACGCTGGCTAATCAGGCCAACACCAATACCGAATTTACGACCTTCGGCAAGTACCTGTTTGAGAATGGATGTTGAGACAACATCGGTCCCACTCGGCGCGAAGTGATGCGCCTCTTCGAGCAGAATGAAGACAGGATAGGGTAGGTACGTCTCGCCCGAATGCACCTTGCCGCGCTCGGTATCCATACGAGCTGTATTGAGTCGGCGTAACAGAGTTGCCACAATCACCTGTTGATCGCGTTCATCTACATCGTTTAGCTGTAGCACCGTGCATTGTCCGGGCTTAAAGATTTCGGGTAGGTCGAGATGTTGCGTATCATCGAAGGTGAAGCTATTCTCAAAGCGTTGCTCGACACGCCAGTTGAGCG
>CAXUIS010000149.1:0-12918 GCA_964250915.1 uncultured Ktedonobacteraceae bacterium
TCTTAGATGGATGTCCTAAAAAGTTAATACGTTCATACAAAAATCATTTGGACTATTCGTTGCCAAACATCGCTATTTTTAGTTAAAATACTCTCAATGACAGAAAATTTCACAAATGAAAAGCGGAGTTCCCATTCTTTGAAAGTGTGATCGTTTCGATTCTATTCATATTTTTAACACGTATGTTCTTACACCCTTTCGTAGCTGCTTACTTTTACGAAACATCACGTCACCTGAGTACATTTACAAACGATCAGAGGAAATTACGTTCTCTTATTAGGCGTGTCTTTTAAAATGGAATCAGGTGCATAACTGACAATGCTAGTAAAAATGAGAACTTCGCGAAAGGAATCGCATCGTGATTGATGATGTAGCAAAAGACCGTCTATTACGTTTTCGAGAAAGTGTTATTCTCCCTCTGGTAAGTACAGATGCCAACAAGTGGCCGATTCGCTCTGGTCGTATTAGCCGCCTCTGCCTCGACGAGTTCAGCCGCGAATTTTTTGAAGATATCCAGTCACTACGCCTGCACATGTCCGAGCAGTCTATCGCTGCTCTTTTAGAAAATCCATCGCGCTTGTGGAGAATGAGTCATCATCTTCTCAATGGCTTACGCCTCCTAAATACCTCTTTAGAAACTCAACAACAAGCAATACTCACTTTATTAGACATTATTTCTTACCTCAAGTATGGTGATATTTTCTGTAGTAATGGAGCAAATATTATCTGGTCGCCTGCCCAGGTTATTGATACAATAAATGATTTACAGCCTCTCGAAGGATTCGATGCAGCACGTCTTGTGCATCAACTAGCGGGAGTACTCTGGGCTTACGCTGAATCTCTGTATTTCGTTGCTCACGAACTTTCTGTCGAAATACATGGTTCTTATAAACTTCCCAGTGGTTACTCGCTGCTTGTGCGCGATTTTTTTGATCTACAGCCTTCCGCTCTCTGGCCTTTAAAGGACTCTTTTGTACCTAACCAAAAAATTCGCATTCTGGTTGTATATAATCATTTTAGAGCACATCTGGATGTATACAACAACCTCTACGTTGATGCAGGCACACGACTGATTGATGAAGTGATCTCCTGCCAAGTGCTGATAGATGGTCACACAGCTACGCTTTCACAAATACAGCAGTTGATTCAAGAAGCAAGCAAGGCCATAGCTGCAATAACGAGTAAAGTAAATTCTTGGACACTCGAACAGATTGTACGACACTACATTCATATTTTCTGGTGGCGTAAAGCTGCCCTTAGCCATGCACTTCAAAAAGATTGGAGACCTCCGCAAGAGGTTCTCAACCGTGTGATAGAGAAAAATATCCCTGACTCCAGCAGTGCTAATCCCTCATTAGAGGTACTACGTAGGCAGTATGACCTTTTGTAGATAAAAAGATAGATGCTGAGAAAGGTCAATCTGTTGATCTCTCTCAGCATCTATTCGCTATATACATCTGGAATTGCTGGAAGCCTTAATCTATACCTTTTCTAAAAAGCCTTTTGTGAATGTGCCGCGTCCGCAACTTCAGCGTGTTGCTTTTCAACAACCTCCTCATAACCGTTGCCATACTCTTTCTTACGATACCATTTCAATATCTTCTGTGTAGGCTTCACTAGAGTAGTGGATTTGTGTTGCTCAACTACATCAGGAGTCCACCCACCCTTTCCTTGCTCACGGAAATAAAGTGAACCATAACGTGCCATAATCTTCTGTACACCTTGCTGTGTCATCTCTGGCAAGAACACATGCCTTCCCTCTTGTATTTCAAATAATGGTACATGCAGGTCTGTGCGGTGCTTACACATCTTCAGGAAGCCGTCAATAGTCAGCGTCAAACCATACAGCCCATCCTGACATGGAAAGACAGGACATTTATCACATACACGAGCATATGTTGTTCCAATAACACCATCTTTTACAAGAACATGTGCATTATTTTCTAACGCAAAACCAGGCATAGGTGAGCCAACATTGCCAGGTGGATACACCCAACTTGAGCCTTTACTATTTTTTTGAATAATAGGTATAACTTCATCCATACTAACAAAGTTACTCTTCCAAAATTGATAGCCAGGATATTCATAGTACACGAGCTCAAGCATCTTTAACGTGATGTTGCCAAGGTTCTCGACTAGGCGCATCATTGGTTCAATTTGGTCGAAGTTTTTTCGTGTGACAACCATATTTAGTTGAATTGGAAATTCATGCGCTAGAGCTTCCTCAATACCCGCACGTACAGCTGTGTACATAGCAGGTGAGGTCTGCGTCATCCTTGCGTAGCTTTCAGGTTCCGCAGCATCCAAACTTATTTCGATTATCTTCAAACCTGCCTGTTTAAGCTTTGATGCAATTTTGCTTAAGTTCCAGGCATTCGTAATGATTCTCGTTTCTGGAAATAGAGGTGTGGAAAAATCTACTATATCAATGAGGTCTCTTCGTAACGTTGGCTCGCCCCCAGTAAACTTGGCAACACGAAACCCTGCCTCACTCAACTGTAGTAAAATACTTTTCAGTGAAGGAGTATCGAGATTGTCATCAGTTGTGTAGCTGTTCTCTCCCCAAGGAGGACAGTAGATACAGCGCATATTGCAGTCCCCATGCAAGCTGACTCTGACATGGGGTAACTGCGGAGAATTAGTGTCGTCGCTCCCCCGAACGTCCATATATATTTCCCATTCTTTTTATTGCCTCTTCCATTAATTTCATATTGAAAGATCAATAAATAGGTTTTCTTCTTTGAATACCCAAGTTATTGTATCTTTAGCTTAGGTATCATAAATGTCCAACGATACAGAGGCCATGTACAACATTCATACTCCAAAAGTCCTAGTATACATGCAAAAAACACAAGAATTTGGTTTGTAATTGAAATCATATGGGTTCATTAACCTAAAGAATAGATGCGTAAACCTTGTTTGTGATATACTTTCTAAAAAAAGCCTATTATAGACCAAATAGGGAGACTATGTAATGAAAATGATTGCGCAAGGTTTGGGCGTCAGTACGGGCATTGTTACGGGTCGGGTTCGCGTTCTTTTTAATCCAGAAGAACTCGATCAACTCGAAATTGGCGAAGTCCTTGTAGTGCAGCGTAGTAGTCCTCTCTGGACGGTTGGTATGCTTCGTGCTGGTGCCATTATCAGTGAGGTTGGTGGCATGATCTCTCATGCTGCGATTGTTGCTCGTGAAATGGGAGTTCCCTGTGTCGTTGCGGTTGAGCAAGCTACATCGCTTTTAGCGAATGGAACGCTTGTGCGCGTTGACGGAGAAACGGGCACCATTCATGAAGTTCAAAGCGTGTAATGTTCCTTTCACTTTAGAAGTTTTCCACAGCACCTAATATTTTGAGTGTGGCTTTCTGTGCTGCGGTTAACCCTCTTACATCGGTAATATCAACGTCTTCGTATGGTCGTGGGCTTCTTAATGTTCTCAGGTGCTCTCCCGTTTGGGGCTGCCACAGTTTAATTGTTCCATCGTAGCTGCCGGTGGCGAACAGGGTTGTACCAAAAGAAGCGATAGAAGATATCTTTCCGTTATGACCTGTTATGGTATGCACTAACTCACCAGTGCTAGCGTTCCACACACGAGCGGTTTTGTCCTCACTTGCGCTGGCAAACAGTTGTCCATCGGTCGTATACGTAAGAGAGCAAATTCGTCTACTATGACCTCGCATTTCTCGAATACATTTTCTGGTAGAGACATCCCATAAGCGTATAACCTTATCGTCACCTCCACTTATAAGGAACGTACTATCGGGGCTGAAGCGGACACTGTAAATGCGCCCTTTATGACCAGAAAAGACACCAAGACGTTCGTAAGTATGTGCATCCCATAGATAGATGTGCTGATCTTCGCTACTACTGGCAAGGAAGTTGCCATCGGGACTCCAGCTTACTGAGTACACCCTACTCAAATGTGCTTCAATGGTATAGAGGCACATACCTGTCTCGGTCTCCCAGATACGCACGGTCTGGTCATCGCTGGCACTCGCAATTCTACTGTTATCAGGGCTGAAGCTTATAGAGCGCACACGTTGCCTGTGCCCTCGCAACGGTGGAAAGTCAATACTTGTCTCGGTCTCCCAGATACGCACGGTCTGGTCATCGCTGGCACTCGCAATTCTACTGTTATCAGGACTAAAAGCGACGGCCCGAACACGATGAGTATGTCCGTGCAAAGACGGCAAACGCTTGCCAGATGATGCATCCCATACGCGTACGTGCCTGTCTTCTCCCGCGCTTACAAGAAGTGGTGCTGCATTCGAGTTGAAGGCGACAGAATGTACCCAGCCGCTATAGCCTTGTAGCGTGTAAAGGCACTGATTGTTGTTCGCGTTCCATATCCGCACAGTCTCGTCGTCACTACCACTTACAATGATAAAACCATCATGACTCACGCACGAGCGTACTCCATTGGTATGACCACGTAGCAATTGCCCACGACCTGTATTCATATTCCATACACGTACTGTCTCGTCATCGCTGCCACTAATCAATATATCTTTATTGGCAGAGCTAAAACTCACTGTATACACTCTCGCGCTGTGATTGAGCAATGTCTGTGTACAATGAAACGTCAATATACCGTTATCGTTGTATGTATCCCATAGGCTAACTGTACCATCCTCATTACCACAGGCGAACCTCGTATTACTACAAAACGCTACAGACCAGATCCATCCACCTTGCCCATGTAGTTCTTGTAGAAGATCGCCGCTCTCTATATTCCAAATGCGAATAGTTTCATCATGGCTGACACTTATGAGAGTTCGATTGTCTGGACTAAAAGCGATTGCATTGATCTTATCAGTATGTCCGCGTAGTTCAGTATATCCGCCTGTTTGTACGTCCCAGATACGAATAGTTTTATCGTCGCTGCTACTTGCCAGCAACAATCTTCCATTAATCGAACCAAATGTTACCGCTCTTACTCTATTCTCATGCCCATGTAATAAGCCTACCCCTTGCCCTGTATCTACGTTCCATAAACGTATTGTTTGGTCGTGACTACCGCTTGCCAATAGCTTTCCATCTGCACTAAAGGCAATTGAGCGTACCCAATCACTATGACCTTTCCAGTTATGCAATAACCTTCTCTTTTCCATCTCCCAGATACGCACCTCGCCATTCGCAGTTCCTACAGCAAGAAGTTTGCCGTTTGGACTTAATGCTACAGAGAGGACGCTACCAAAGGTATCCGCAAAAACCGAGCCAGACAGGTTCGCATGTGCAAAGTTCACTTGAGGCAACCCTTTTTCACGCAAGTAGGCTTGCCGTACTGTAAGAAACGAAAAATCATAGCCATGTAAGTCATATTCAAGATAAATCAGGAGGTTAAGGATATTTCCTGCTGTATAACCCAGCTTTTGTGTTTTTTCCTTGCGTAGTGTGGTAAGCAAACTTCGTAGTTTTGCCTCAATCTCTGGCTGATTAAAACTTGCGAACAGTTTCTCTTTAAGTGGGTCAAGAATGGAGCGCATTTGCTCTTTTCGTATATAATCCTCTATCTCTGCCTTAATCAGTGTATGGTTCTCCAGAAGAGCAATTTGCTGCGTATCAATCTCTTCATACACAGTTTGCACAAGTTGATCAGTAATATACTCCATAACCAATGGCCTTAACCCGAATCTGGTTGTGTCCCTTCGCTCGATGAAAGAACGCCGCAATAGAGCTTCAAGTACGTTGAGCAAGTCTGGCTTCGCGGCGATATTCAAGATATCTTCGCGCAACCTTCTCGTATCCACTGCCTCGCGCTCGATAGCTAGCCAGTACATAACCTCCTTTTCCATTTCCGAAAGGCGACGAAACTGTTGGTCGAGCAAGTCATGTACCACACTGACAACGACTTGTTGTTCTTCTAAACTGTTAAGAAAAACGGCAATATCGCCCCCAAAGACATCGCGTATCGACGTAGAAACAAGTTGTAGCGCAAATGGGTTGCCGGAGTACAGTTGCACTAAGCCTCTCCACGCATCATTCTCTACCATCAAACCCTTATCACGTAGAATCTGGCGTCCATCCTCGTCCTCCACACCGGAAAGCACTAATGTCTTTACTCCCATTCCTTCTGAATGAGCTACCTCTTTTGGCTTCTCACGACTGGTCAGTACAAGGCAGCTAGCATGTGGGCGTGAGCAAACAAGCTCAAGTAACGTTCCATAATCATCGTAGCCATCAGCATATTCGCCCATAAGACTTCCGCTTTTAAGCAAGGACTCAAAATTATCCAAAATGATTAAGCAGCGATGCCTTTGCAAACATGCAATAAAAGCCTCAAGTTTACTCTGTACATCATCTTCTACATATTTTTCTGGCTCCTCAGAGAAAAAGTGTAAGCAATCCATTATAATATTAGTAAAAGTTTCTTCCGAAAGAGTTTGAAAGGGATACCATGCAGTATAGGTAAACTCTCTTTGAATTCTTTCCGCCAGTTCTATAGTGAGACTTGTCTTGCCGACCCCTCCCATTCCTAGAACTGCGAGGCAGTGTACAGGAGATAATCCCAATATAAGTTGTTGTAGTTGTTCAAGTTCTCTCTCTCGTCCATAAAATGCTTGTTGTCTGGGAATAGCATGCCTTTGTTCCTCTGATAAACCTTCTGTTGGGTCAGTATTGTGCAGGTCAGAGGGCTGCTGTTCTGAGAAGACTTCTAAAGCCGATGAGGAGTATAAAGAAGAATATCCGGTAACTTCAAAAAAATGTGAACGCTCCTCCTCGCTTAATTCCAAAGCCTTCGTGATATTCATCACAACTTCAAAAGACGGAGCGAGACGCTCTCCGCGTGTCAGTAAACTCACGTAGCCAGGCGTTTTGTCGATCATATGTGCGAGTTGTTTCTTGTTTATTCCTCGCCTTATACGAAATTCTTCAAGCAAATCAGAAAAGGTATTCATTGCTCTCCCACATTCACAGAGTTTTAGCAAGAAACCTCTGGAACTCTTATCACTATCGTAACAATGTTGCTTTTTCGCTTACATTATAGGAACAATGTTTGCTTGACCTTACTGATAAAGTACAAAAATTTACTCAAGAACGTTACTACAGTATTTTATCCAATAGTTACAAGAAAAGCAAGTAAGATTGACAGCTTTAGAAAACATACTTTGCAACGTCTTATCTAATACCTCTATAGAAGTAACGTATAAACAACCAAAATAGTATCAGTAGTAAAAAAGCTTTACAAAATGAAGTTTCTGTAGTATATTATAATCAGGAGTTAGTAACATTTAAGACTACTGTAGTCACATTCACCTTAAACACAAATGATTGACTAATCCTACCATCGGAGGGCTACACATGCAACGACGTTTCGTATCTCCTCAAAGGGAAAAGGCATGGTTGTTTCATCGAGGCAAATGGTTCTGTATCAATGATCCTCTTTTTGAGAAAGAACTTCCCACCGCCCACGTGAATGGTCCCAAGCATCAAACACGCCGTCGTGTACTTCACGGTTACGAACTGACACCGTGGACGCTGGGACCAACATTCCTTCGATCTGATTATAGTGGCTCACTTGTATACGTGTACGTTCATCAAGAGACACGAAAAGCACGCTACCTGATCCTTATTGAAACTCCTCATGCAAGCGAAATTGTGTATGCCCAAGACCTTCCAGATGCGCTCGCTCTCTTACACTGGCTTGCTCCCATTGTTGAGAGTGCCATTTTAGTAGACCTCTATCACAGAGGAATAAACACATTCTCACGTAGTTGAAAAACGCTGTAGAGATTCGCCAGAGACCTACAACGAAGATGTACGGAGGTGCATATGACACAGCAGCACGATATGTTTAACTCAAACATCCGTATCACCAACGATGAGATAAATGAAATTTTACAGCAACATGATAGCCTCATTCTATACTTAGCACGAAAAAATATTCCTCGCAACATCGTACCAGTGTGGAAGATAGACATGGAAATTGATGATCTTGCACAAAATATTCGCTCTAAGCTTTGGACGGCACTTCAGAGGCGAGAAATTTATGATATGAAAAGCTATATCAGGGGAATCGTGCGTAACGAGATTGTAAATATGGTGCGACAGCACGAACCAACAACGCGGCTTGTTACAAATGATGATGGTGAGCCATCTCAAACGTTTGTAGTAGTCGCTGCTAGTCAAGAAGCATATGATCCAGTAGAAAACGTCGAACTGGACGAAATGCTAGAAAGTTACTCTAGTAAACTAACTCAAGAAGTTGTTAAACTGCCGCTACACCAGCGACATGCAATGATATGCACATTGAAAGATCAGATTGCGGACTTGCTACCGCTAGCTGATATGTTTTCACCATATGAAGTAGATGTTGAAAGCTTAGAGTGGCCCGAAGCAGAAAACGAATTGCGAAGTTCACGCGTATCACTCTCTATTGCTCGTAAGAAGTTGCGAGCTTCTAAAGAAAACATCACGTGGTAAGGATTTGTGGCTCAACTAGATTGAGCCACAAATGATGTTATAGCTCTTATCTGTAGAATGTAGAACTTCCCCTCAAACCACGCCCATTCTATATCACATGGGTAGTTATAGTGTCTAGCATAGACTGTGCTCCAATGAACAAGATCGAGAATTAACTGATCAGATAGAACTTGAGCGATAATTTTGTCTTTAGGAACATCGATTTCTACTGTACCTTCTTGTTCGTGTGGATTAGCGGATAACATCCTAAATTTTTTGCTGATGAGTTTTTTAGTGATAACAGGTAGTCCTTGATCTGTACGAATGAAGTAGGTGTCAGGAGTAACCTGACCGCTAACTACTAGCTCTCCTAAACCCCAACTGGCTTCAATAATCGTTTCATTCATGTGCCCTGTTACGGGGTTAGTTGTAAACAACGTTCCTGCAACTTCAGCAGGTAGTAGCTCTTGCACGATCACTGCCATGTGCGTTTTCCAATGGTCAAATCCGTTTTTAACTCGGTAGAAGTAGGCACGTTCGCTCCATAAAGAAGCCCAACATTGCTTTATTCTGTGCATAATCGTTTCTTCATTAAGAACATTCAAATAGGTATCATATTGACCCGCAAACGAGGCATTAAGTGAATCTTCTGTATTTGCTGAAGACCTTATAACTGTCTTGAGTGGTACATGTAGGCAATACTTTTTCAATTCGTTGAGGGCAACAATAATTGCTTGCTTTAGTTCATTCGGTAACTCGGCTCCCGTAATATAACTCCGAAGTTTTGCAAGCATTTCGGTGCTCAAGGTAGGCTGATCTATAACGTTGAGTAGCTCTAAATACTTTTCTTCCAATAATAGACTATGTATGTGATTAGTATAAGCTGTTGTTGTAATGCAGAAACCATTGGGAATAAGTATAGAGAGAGAAGCTAAATTCATTAAAGAGACCGCTTTACCACCTATAAGTTCTTGTGACATTATCCCATTGTCATGTAAATTCACTACCAGCATTTATTTTTCCTGAGATAGTCTGTAAAGTTGCACTGTTCTACTTATTCGCTTTTTTGTAGCAGTTTACTGTTTTGTTCTACATGAGTATATGTTGTTCATGCGGCAGGTAAGCGAATACAAAAGGTGGACCCTTCGCCAGGAACGCCGCTGCTTTCGATCCAGATTTTCCCCCCCATAGCCTCTACAAGGCGGCGTGAGATATACAAACCAAGACCTGAGCCACGTATAGGACTATTAATATCGCTCTCTAAGCGCACAAACCGATGGAAGAGTCGTCCTTGCTCCTGTGGTGTAATTCCCTTACCTCTATCAGTTACACTTAGGACAAGCGAGGATGTTTGGGTGTCGAGTGCCGATATCGAGAAGAGCAAGGGCGTACGATGGGGCGAGTATTTTAAGGCGTTCACACTAACATTCATTAAGACTTGACGGAGACGCACTGGGTCTGCCAGCACATATGTGTGTGGCGGAATCGAAACCTGTAGCTTGCGTTGTTCTTGCTGCACTTGTGGCTCTATAATGGTAATCACGCTTTCTACCATCTCCCGCACGTCTGTGCGCTCTAAGAATGCGGGTCGAATGCCAGCCTCTACCTCCAAACGGCTCGCGTCCATGACGTTGCTCAGCATCACCACCAGTTCTTCACAACTGCGACGAGCCTTTTGTAAAAACTCGTGGCGTTGCTCGCTGGGAAGAATCTCATCATACTGCGAGAGCAACTCAATATAGCCCTGAACTGCCGTGAGGGGTGTTCGTAGTTCGTGTGAAGCTGTAACCATGAATTGATCTTTTAACTGGTCTAGCTCTTGCATGCGTTGATGTGCGCTACGTAAATGCTGATATAAATGTGCGTTTGTGAGCGCGACCGCCGCTTGTTCCGCAAAGTCTTGAGCAAGTGGTAGAGTCTCATTGCCGAATGATTGTCTATCGCGTGAACCAAGGGGAACAGAGCGACCAAAGACGAGCAGCCCAACAGGATTACCTCCCCCGATGAGCGGTGCAAATATAGCAGTATCAATACCATGTTGCGTTAACTGCTCACGTAACGAAGGACCATAGGTTCTCCGTTGTTCGCGTATCCTTGGCGGAAGAGTATGTCGCTGGGATATTTGTGTATCCCATCCTGTAAGAGAAGCGACTTCGTAGCCAACTTGTTGAGCAAGCGGAGTGTGTAGACGGATAAGCACTGGTTGTAACGAGTAGAAGATTTGTGCTTCATTCTCATGTGGCTGAATAGGTGCCCACTCGTTATATGCTCCTTGAATGTCTGTTGAACCATCGTAGGCCGAGAGTGCTACCAGTTGTCCATGATCCCCTGCTACATAAAGAATGGCATAATCCGCTTGTAGCGCGTTCGCGCCCTCTGTGCAGATCAATTGTTGTATCTCGCTAGGAGCAACAACGGCAGAATTCAAACGTGCTGCAATATTCGCCATTGCGCGTGCGAACGCCTCATGCTCACATGCTTCTTTGTAAAGGTAGGCGTGCTTAATGATTGTCACCACTTGCTCAACATACGTTTTTGCTAACGACATATCGTTCTGGTGAAGTTGACGTGATGTGCGACGTGCTAGCCCTAAACAGCCCAATACATCTCCCTGGTAGACAAGAGGGAAAAAATTCATGGTTGCGATATGCTGCTCTCGTTGCCATGCATGTATATCCGGTGGAACATCGTGCACGAGCGTATCCCAGCGTATCTCAACCTCTTTTTCGCTCATTACAAGGTAGTAAAAAAAGGTATCACCTTGTAGTCTCCATTTTGTTGCAGGCGTTGTTGTAGACGACGTGTTAACAAGCATGTACCCTTGCGGACCTATCTTTTGATAATGTTCTTCGAGCAGAATTAGAAGGGCTGCATCAAACCCCAGTTCCTCTGTGGCAAGTGCAGGAATGGTTGCAAGCAAGGGTTCGATATCGAGGATACGCGTCAATGTTGTACTTATTTGGCGTAAGTGTTCAGCGTTATGTTGTCCATATTCGCGCTCCTGTAACAGGACCTCGTTCTCATGTGTAGCACGCAAGTAGCGCACAGCGACGAGAATGCCAATAAAAGCTGTGAGTACAGCAAGAGAGCTTGTACGAATATCATCAAAAAACAATTCACCGACGATTGTAAGAAGTAATACGAATGCAAGTGGAACATAAATAACTAAGCTTTGTAGTCGTCGCCACGCGCCATTGGCAACCTCGTTTGCATCGATTGTCATAGGCAATGTTAAAGTGGACAACGTACTCTGTGTCTGCTGTATCTGTTGCTCGGAATAAGCTCTACGTGCAATGGTGGCATATTGATAGAGGCCAGCGAGTCCCATGAGCATGTAGCCAATGAACCAGAACGGGTCGATTGAGGGTGTCCCAGATGTATAGGTATGCGTAAAGATATTTGTATAAGCATATCCTGTATCAGCCCAAATTTGGGCAATAATGCCGGAGGCAAGCAAAATAAATGAGGGATGTAGAACGCGCTCTGTACGACGTTGAATGAGCAATGCGATGGCGAGAATGAGCAGTATATCCCAGCAAGGGTATGAAAGCCCAACAAATAAACTCAAGAGTGCTGATTCGGACGCTGCTTGCTTGACATTAGCGAAATAGACCGGACCCAGGACAAAGAACCAACTAATGCCGAAAAAGCAGAGCGTTGTAATTAGAGCATCAAGCCCCATACGTGTACGAAAACGAAGTTCCGTGGGCATGAGCAAAAGTGCGATGAAGAGAAAAATATAGAAAAGCGTGAACCCAATGTCTGAGTACGAGGGAAAAGGCGACTGATGGACATATTCCAGGTAGGTGTAATAAACGTCTCCAAGACTGTTGATTAACAGGCCAATTCCAACAAACAGCCATGCAAGTTGATGACGTGGTGTAAGCAGAACTGGTCCTTTACGTGCAATGTACGCGGTGCTAAAAGCCCAGTATGCGCCTATAAGTGAAGTGATAGCATAGGCAACATCTGAGAAAATAACCGTGCCTTCGTCACCACCAAGACGTAGGAGCATCCAGAACAAACTGCATGAGACAAGCAGAATACTACATGCCGTAGCAATATAGACGGAACGGTCAAGTTTCCGAAGATGTGCCAGCGTCAACTTGTTGATGGCAACAGTTTTCATGTATGCGTATGACCTGCCTGTCTCTTCCTTAATACATAGAAATGAATAGTTCAGTCAGTATACAGAACATATGTAATAGCGTCAACAGTCTGTCAAAAATGACTGTGCGAATGAACCAATGCGGCTTTACAGGAAATCGGAGCGCACAATGTCAAGATACCAGAACGGTTGCCGTTTGCGCAACATAGGTTTGCTGCGTACCATGTTGCCAGGAATACTATCAAGTACATCGTACGCCAGTTCGCCTGTTAGTGACCCTGCCATATCACCGGGGCTATAGGTAAGTGCTTGTGTTGTTCGGCGTCCGGTGCGTTGTTCACGTGTGTCTATGGTCATCATCGTGAGCAATGTCTCGTTCTCATCGACAACCACTTCTGTCCATGGATAGA
>CAXUIS010000150.1:0-12787 GCA_964250915.1 uncultured Ktedonobacteraceae bacterium
AGGCCAAACTGCTGTCGTTGTTACTGTTGCATTTGGCTGTTCGCGGAAACTCATTATTCAGGTACAGATCAGGGTTGATCTATACATGTTTTAATTGACAGAAACTGTGTGAACGCATCTATGTTTATTCTCTTGCTTACTTGTTCACTTACCTGTGTGTTCTGTTCTGCTTTCCACTCTTCAATTGTCAAGGTACTCTTTTATCAAGTTTTACGAGCGTTTTGTTCGTTACTTGACTGTAGATGTAGTATCGCATATTGCTAGTGCTTTGTCAAGCCTTTTTTTATGACTTTTACAGTGCTTCCAAAAGTTGCTACTCCCTTGCTTTCGCGTGAGCGAAACGTACATGAGCACGAAATCTTCTCGTCAAAAAGACGACAAGAAACCGCGCTGCGGTTATTTTGCTCTCGGAAGAAGTGTTCCCTTTGAGGAGCCACATTAGCGTGGCGATTGCCTGAAAGACAGGAGCGCACATTCATTTGTACATGACCGTGTGATTGTCTTGTTTTAGTGGCTTGGGTAATATACCTCACCTATGCAATAATGTCAAGCGGTTTTTTAACGAATTTTGTTTCCTTTCATGTCTCCTTTTTTGGCGAATCGTATGTGATAATACATAGAGATATAAATTTCAGAAATTCAAAGAGGAGCGAAGAATGTTTCCTGTTTTTGTTTTGCTCGTTACGATGTTACTTATTATAGTGTGTTCCTCTCATGCTTTTTTACAGAAAGCGCATTATAAACGCTCTTTTACGGGTGCTATAGTACTTGTGTTGCTGTTTCTTACGGGATGCAGTAGTTCAGTAACTTCTGGCACCCAGCCAACACAAGTTACTCCTCTCGCTCTGACGCCTAGCCCGGCAGCGACCAAGGTACCATCTCAGAGCAGTAATGATTGGACGACGTATCACCGTGACAATACGCGCGCTGGCTATCTTGCGAATATGCCAAATCCACAGCACCTTACGTCTTCATGGAATACAAAACTAGATGGTGTTGTGTACGGTGAGCCGTTAGTTGTGAGTGGACGCATACTTGTGGCAACTGAAAATGATACCCTGTATGCTCTCGACGCTCAAACAGGACGGATTGTTTGGCATACTCATGTTGGCACTCCTGTAGTACAAGCAGACCTTCCTTGTGGTAATGTTTTCCCGCTTGGTATTACTGGAACTCCTGTCTATGATTCCGCAACAGGTTTGATATTTGCCGTTGCTGAAGTAACTGGTCCTGTACATCTCCTCGTTGGGCTTGATGCGAAGACTGGTCAGGTAAAGGTACGCCGTGTTGCCGACCCGCGGGGTATAGAAATTGCACCCCATCAAGAGCGCGCGGCCTTGGCTCTGTCTGGGAACACTGTGTATATCGCTTATGGTGGACTTGCGGGTGACTGTGGCAATTATCACGGTTGGGTTGTGGGTAGTCGGACCGATGGCAATGGCCCATTGCTTTCATATGAAGTGCCAACGCCACGTGAAGGTGGCATTTGGGCACCGTCTGGCCCAGCAATCAATGCGGCTGGACAGCTTTTTGTCGCTGTAGGAAATGGTGAGACAACACAAGGCAATTGGGATCATAGTGACTCTATCCTACGTCTCTCGCCGACACTCAAACTCGAAGACGGTTTCGCACCGCAAAACTGGCAACAGGAGAACTCACAAGATACCGATCTTGGTTCAACGGGACCATTGTTACTACCCAACAACTTGATCTACGCCGATGGCAAATCGGAGTTTGGCTATCTTCTACATGCAAATGCACTTGGCGGTGTGAATGGACAAGCTCAAGTCCTAACCGTTTGTCAGTCATATGGTGGTGCTGCCACAAATGGTACGCAAATCTTTGTTCCCTGCACTTCTGGCTTACGACAACTCTCGCTGAATGCACAAGGACAACTTACTCTTGGTTGGCAAGCACCTAGCCAAATAACTGGCTCACCAGTTATTGGAGGGCAGACCGTCTATAGTCTCACAGGTGACGGAACACTCTATGCGCTTGATAGTGCTACAGGTAAGACACGTGCAACGGTCTCGGTGGGTGGGATCTCGCGTTTCGCAACACCTACGCTTTCCAGTAACCACATTTACATAGGAACTTTGAGTGGAGTAACTGCTGTTGTAGGTGCTTGACATGTGAAAAATAGTGACACGATTCTATCTCATCAAACGTGCCTATAAACAGAGAGTTTTTTCTCTGTCAATATGAGAACAATAAAACTGTAGAGGGAGAAAAATATGGCAAACAATCCAACGCATGAGAGTATTGCGATGGCAACATTTGACACTACTGACGACGCGGAGCAGGCGGTAGAAGCATTGCACGACGCAAACTTCACCAGTGACCAGATTCGCTACTCGAAGCAGTACACAAACGAGAATTTTCTCGAAAGTATCAAGGCTATGCTTGTTTTCCCAAATGAGAGGCAAGACGAGAGTCAAAGCGATTTAAACACCATGCTTCAAAATATGGGTGTAAGTGCAGAGGAATTCCAATATTACACTGATGCATTCGCCAAAGGGAGTGCGGTAGTTGTGGTTCGTCCCGATGGGCGCGATCAAGAGGTAGAAGGTATATTTCGAGATCACAAAGGCTCTGGCTACAAAGGCCGTTAGTTGAAATGAAGTATGTGGTATGGCGAGCAACACGTTGCTTGCCATACCACATACTTCATTTCAGTTTTTCCTCCTTCTCGCTATCAAACTTCACTGGTAGAGCAACGAGACCACGTAATGCATAATTGGGACGGAACTCCGGCGTTTCTCCATCGAGACGAATATTTGGGAGCCGCCTGAGGAGCGTCTCGAATGTGACCTGTCCTTCTATACGTGCGAGGGCGGCACCAATGCAAAAGTGAATGCCATAGCCAAAGCCTAGCGAACGTACCGCAAGACGGTTAATGTCCAGTTTCTCAGGATCGGGAAATTTTTCGGGGTCACGGTTCGCCGCTCCAACCAAGATGTTAATACTCGTCCCCTTTGGAATGTCAACGCCTCGAATGGTCACATCTCGCGTTGTGACGCGCCCAAGCGTGTGAACTGGACTTACATAGCGCAACAGTTCCTCTACCGCATTCGCCATCTTCGCAGGAGTAGCACGCAGTTGCTTCATCTGCTCAGGATTTCGCATGAGGTAGTACATGCCAACAGCAATTAAGTTTGCGGTGGTTTCATGGCCCGCGAATAGCAGAAAATTGGTAGCAATCACAATCTCATCTTCGCTCAGCATATCGCCATTTTCTTCAGCCTGCACCATTTTGGTTAACAGGTCCTCAGTCGGATGAATACGCCGTTCCGCTATCAAACTCTTGAGGTACGTTGTGACCTCAGCGAAAATTCCTGCTAGCTTCTGCCAATTCGAGCCACCTGTGAACAGCAGTGTTGTGACAAATTCATTAATCGCATCAGAACTAGCCTTAATATACGAGCGTCCATTTCTCGGAATACCTAACAAATCCAGAATGACATTAGATGGAAGTGGATATGCCAAATCTGCGACAAGATTCATCTTGCCTTCTGCTAACTTCTGGTCAATGAGTTCATCCACTGTGCGCTGAATGGTTGGGCGGAACGACTCTAACATACGTGGTGTGAATGTTTTTGTCATTAGGGTACGCTGGCGTGTATGCCCAGGAGGGTCCATACCCTGTAAGTTATAGGCCAGAAAGGGCAAAATCTGCCTGAGATACTGACTTGTCTCGTCCTCACCTGTAAATCCGATGCGCTCAGGCACCTCAGACCAGATATCCGAGGAAAAACGTTTCGCATCCGAGAAGACCATGTTCACGTCATCATACTTTGTGAGCATGAAACAATTGAACATAGGATTCCAGCGAACCGGCTCATGTTGCTGCAAATAAGAGTACGTTGGGTAGGGGTCTTGCATAGTGGCAAAGAAATTGTCCAACTCTGGTATCTGCTCAGTCGTCATCCTGATTGCTCCCTTTCGTCTTTGAAAATGTAGAAAGCGCATCAACAACTTTGTGTAAATGAAGTATATCACTTAATAGCGTCTTTGCTTTTGCAGAAAATTTACGCTAAAATCTGCAACGATGGAGAATACAGCAACACTACAAGAAGAATATTTAGTATACACAAAAAACATTTTGCCACAACTCGCACGTCAACAAAAGTGGGTTGTGTATTATGATCACTGCTTCCAACGCATCATACTCGACAACCTTTTTCAGATGCGTTGGTACGATGCAATTGAAAGGCGACCAGCTTACAAGCAACTTTCATTTGAACAATTGCAGCAAGCCGTCTTGCTTGCGAAGAATATTGAGAAATACGGAGATGAGTATTTGCGACAACTCAATGCAAAAAGCCTGGAATGGAGAAAGAAATAATGAATCTTTCTTTGTCAGCACTTGCAGCCTATCTTGATGACTATCTTGGAACTGTCAACATTCCTGACGATCAGCGTGGCATCTATCATCCGTCTGAACGCAACGTGAGACGTATTGGCTTGGCGCTTGAACCGTGGACAGGAATAGACAGATGGGTCAAGCAAAAGGACTTGGATGCGCTCTTTTTGCATCGTCCGTGGCGTCTCGATATGCAAATCCTACCTGATGATGTTGGTATTCTGGCCTATCATCTTGCCTTCGATCTCACATTAACATTAGGCTTGAACCCCCGTTTAGCCAATGTTTTGCAAATGACGCACCTTGTCCCCTGTGCCTACAAAGAAAATTTGCCATTAGGTATGCTTGGCAACATTCCTGTAACATCAACCAATAGCTTTCTCGAAATGCTTACCGAACTATTTGGGACACCTCCTAGTGTTGAAAAGAACACCCACGAGACCGTGAGTCGTATCGCTGTAGTTGGTGCAATGACAGATAGCACCATACGCGAAGCCGCAGAGCAAGGTGCTCACCTCTATATCACTGGGCAGTTTCGGCAGCCTGCACGAGCGGCAGTCAACGAAACAGGCATAACAGTAGCCGTCGTCGGGCACAAAACAAGCGAACTATGGGGTCTACGCACACTTGCAAGTCTCCTCCATGAGCGTTGGGCGCATCTTGATGTGGTAGTAGCTCGGTAGGGATAACAAGAATATACACTCTATAATTGGCGGTATCTACAAAGGTATTGTTGCCACACGTTCAATCAACGTTGGAATATGAATACGTTGCAACAACTTTTTCGTAATTGGACGTTTTGCGTCTAAAAAGACTATTGATTGAATGTAATTTAAACATATTTGGTTATTTAAGGCACTAGCGATGAGGTTC
Organism: uncultured Ktedonobacteraceae bacterium; assembly: GCA_964250915.1. GTDB lineage: Bacteria > Chloroflexota > Ktedonobacteria > Ktedonobacterales > Ktedonobacteraceae > JBBQVS01. Next base: position 5,237 of record CAXUIS010000150.1, read on the forward strand.
GCCTCCTCCGACGAGTAGCAAGGAATGAAATAGCATGTATCGTCAAGCATAACAGGCCGTCCACCAATAGGTTCGAGTACTCTAAATTTTGGTATCTTATGCAGGCCAGAAATCGCAACCTTGTAAGGGGCAAAGGAATAGTCACCAATACCGAACATGGTAAACGGCGGTTGGTTCTTGTAAATGGATGATTTTCTACGTTCAAAAAATTGTGTATGCTGTGTAAGATACCTCCATAATAAGGGTGCACATTGTTGCAAAACATGAGTATTTTCACCTAGCTTTTTATGTGTTACTATTACGGCTTTCTTTTGTCTTATCTTCTCATAGTGAAAGAGGTCAGAGCTTTTCAACAAGGGATAAATATATTCAGGCTCAACAGAAACAACTTCGCCTAGTTTGTTTATAGGGATGCCTTCATGTATAGTGAGTTCCATGACTGAAGCCGCATCATGCTTCACGCCTTGACGCCAGGTTATATTGCTTGGGCTGCTAGATGCAAAGATACTGATGTGGGTACGAATATCTGCGATTACATGACCATCGACAATGCCCATAATAGAATGAAGCTGTGATGTATACAAATCTTGATAAACGGAGGCTTGATAGTGTGGCTCTCCTGGTCCTATCTCTACACAAAAAAGACAGGCATCAACGTCTGCATGGAACCACTTTTTCGCATCAATCTTTCGTATAAAAGCGTTTGTTACAGGAAGACCAGTATTGAACGCGTGTTGTAGAACATTGCGAGCTACAGAAGTTTTGCAGAGAAGGGCAATAATAGGTTGTTCTGCAGCAAGCTCTCGTATAAGTTTTAACCAGATGTATTCTGCAATATCAAAATTAGCTTTTCCAGTGCGAGCATCAAGCCCTGAAAGACCCTTGAGATTTATTTTCTGAGGAAGGTTATTACTTCCAAGGACTCCTAACTCGGCATTTGTGACCCACGGTGGATTACCTATAACAAGAAGAGGCTCTTTACTATGCCAATAGAGGTCATCGTGAAGATTCACTGCGAAAATATCTTTTTGCTCGATAGTAATATTGGTTGAAGTTGGTTGCTCTAAAATGTGTAAAGCCTCTTGCACATATTTTTTTTGTATCTCAATGCCCTGTATTTCAGATGGGAGTACGTCTTGCTTCAATAACCCTTCAATAAAATTTCCTCGACCACACGTTGGTTCAAGAACTCTTGTCCATCTCTTATTCAAGGTTGTAAGGGACTTAAGTATTGCTGAGACGAGTGGAAGTGGCGTTTGAAAGTCTCCAAAATCTCTATCCAAACCACTCCTCCACACCCTGAATAGTACCTGCAACTCCAATAGCTCTCCCATACTGAAGTCGCCATTGTAATGCATTAGAAACTGTAAGATATCCAATTTCAGGAGGATCAAGTAAAATATGGTCAGCAAGGGTGTCACGTCCTGTCTCGTCTAGCGGAAGATTACGCTCTTCTAAAAAAGCAAGAATATCATCTTTATTACCATTGCGAGACAAAATGCCCCTAATGCCATAGGTAGTTTGATAATCCCCTGTGCGCTCACGTTCAACAAAAACTATATGGTGAAATGTTAACTGTGCTACACGTATATCATGTCTATCCACTTTTTCATAGACAAAAATTAGGAGGTGATAACCGAGTCCATATATTTTTTGACTGGCATTACGAAAAGGACACGAGGATTGTGGTTGCTTAATAGACGTAGCTTTGATGTCAACTTCTAATTCTGGAAAGTCAATACCACTCGCTGAGTTACCCAAAATATAAACATATTGTTCACCTAAGTATTTGTGAAATGCTTGCTCTACATAGGTCCCAACCGCTTTTCCGTCAGTAGCACTATAAAGAAGGGGAATGGGTGTTGCGCTCAATGTTTGAATAAACCCTTGAACCTCCGCCTTCAATTGAGATAACGTTAACTCTTTCATAAAACTCCTCTTTATATTTACAATGCTTATCCTACGTCAAGCGTTAATGTCTGTCAATTGAAAGAGTTATGCTTCATCACGCCCTCGTCGCCATTAACAGTTGGGACGAGGGCGTGACGAATTGTTGGTCCTATCGGTTTGTAGGATCGCCGAAAACAACTGTTTTCTCCAACTGGAATACGGCCTGTCCCCGGATATCTTGCGACGAACTGCCTACAAGCACCTCGAACTCGCCTGCCTCCGCGACCCATACGTGTTGTGCATCATCCCAGTACGCTAGTGCCTTATGGTCAAGCGTGAATGTAACCGTTCGTGTCTCCCCCGGTACAAGAGCGATCTTCGAGAAGCGTTTCAACTCTTTTAGCGGTCTCGATAGCGTACTCTCCCTATCATGTACATAGACTTGCACAACCTCTTTACCCGCATGTTGACCTGTATTAGTTATGTCTATACTTACTGTGGCAACATCACTAGAGGCAGGCGTTGATGTTTGTACCTGTAGATTGTTGTACGCGAAACTGGTGTAAGAGAGACCAAAGCCGAATGGAAAGAGTGGTGCTACTCGTTTCTTTTCATAGTAGCGATAGCCGACGAAGATGCCCTCACCATAATATACATGACCATTTTCACCTGGATAGTTGATGTATGCGGGATTATCCTCCAAACGCATCGGAAAGGTTTGCGAGAGTTTACCTGATGGGTTCACAGCACCAAAAAGTACATCAGCAATAGCATTTCCACACTCTTGTCCTGGATACCATGCCTGGATAACTCCTGCCACCTTGTCTAGCCACGGCATACTAATAGGCGAACCGGTTTGCAGGACCACAACCGTTTTTGGATTGGCGGCAGCCACCCGTTCGATGAGTGTCACCTGCTCGCCTACAAGCTCTATATTCGGTCGATCATGACTTTCACCCTCCCAATCTCCATTGAGTCCTACAAAGAGTAGAGCCACATCCGAACGCGCCGCCAACGCTACCGCGCGTTCAATCGCGTCCTCTGCAACGGGAGGAAGATAGCCCAGGCGAAATCCGGTAAGCATTACGCTGTTCTGGCTGCTATATTCGACTGTCAGCATGTAAGGTTGCCCCGCCTTCATTTCTAAGCGTGCTGTAACCTCTGAACTTCCCATACCAAAGAAGGTATCGCCATGTGCTTGCTGTGTCCAGTTGTCTACTACTTCGTGCCCATCGACGAAGAGGCGACTCAATCCTGCACTGGTTAAGCTAAAGCTATGCAGGCCGCTCTCCTGAGGAATGAGGGTTCCTGTCAGGCGAACTGAGAAGTTGTCCATATGTACACCAGGAGCAATAGCTCCCATCCATATCTGATCCGCAGTGTTCGTCGTTGCTTGATGAACAACATCGCCACTAAGGTCGGAAGAGTTATAGTAGTCAAGGGAAAACGTGCTTTTCCCTTGGGGCGTGAGCGAACTGGCATCAAGGCGAGGTAACATTTTATGGTTTGTGCAACCAATCTCGTAGCCAAGCTGTATGTTCTCTCCAACTTGTGCCGCGATGCCTGCATATGGTGTAACGGCGTAGTGTGCGTTGACCTGTGCACTACCTCCACCCATAATTTGTGCTGTTTTCGCATTGGGACCGATGATGGCAAGTGTCTTCAATGTATCTTTTTGTAGTGGCAGAATGGTACTCTCGTTTTTGAGCAGAACGATGCTCTCGCCCCCCGTTGCGCGTATCAATGTACGATGTTCAGGTCGGTCAATAGCTTGTTCGGGCTGCTCCGTAGAGTGCTCGAACGCACCTGAGCGGATGACGATACGCAAGATGCGACGTACTGCTTCATCAACGGTTTCTTGCTGAATCTTGCCCATTTGTATGCCTTCGAGTACCTGTGGAACACTATGCCAGATCGCGGGTCCAGGCATTTCTAAATCCAACCCATTGTTGATAGAGGCTGTTGTGCTTTTCGTTCCAAACCAGTCGGACATGACGATACCGTCAAACTCCCACTCCTGCTTGAGGAGTGTGCGTAGCGTTGTCGCATTTTCACTAGCAAAGACGCCATTTACCTTGTTGTATGCTGCCATGACGCTCCACGTTTTGGCCTCCTGTACAGCAGCCTGAAATGGTGGTAAATAGATTTCGCGCAATGCACGTTCACCAACCTCTGAGCTGATTGAGTTGCGTTCAAATTCGGAGTCGTTACACACAAAATGCTTCACCGTTGCTCCAACATTGCGGCTTTGTAGGCCCTGAATGTACGCCACGGCAATACGTGCGGTAAGGTAGGGGTCCTCGGAATAGCACTCGAAGTTACGTCCGTTAAGTGGCGAACGGTGTATGTTGACGGTAGGAGCAAGCAGCATATGTGCATTTTTTGTGTGTGCCTCTTCACCCAATGCCTGTCCAACCTGCTCTATTAACTCAGGATTCCAGGTAGACGCGAGGGCAATACCTACCGGAAAGCAAGCCGAGGTTACGGTTCCACCCGCAAAATTTCCGGCCCCACGTGCGCCGTTTGGGCCATCGGAGACCTTAATTGCTGGTATGCCCAGTCGTTCGATAGTGGCGGTGGACCATGTACTTGCTCCCGCTAGCAGTGATGCTTTTTCTTCCAGTGTTAGCGCATCAAGTAATATGCCAATGCGTGCCTCTACATTGGATTGAGCTGAGGTGTTTGGGTAGATTGTCACGATTGCTCCTTCGGTATCTCTTTCGTTCGTTCGTTCGTTCGTTTGCCTTTAACTGAGAAGTGCTACCGAAATTATGCGATAATCTTATCCCAAAAACAACCTATGCTTCGATAGAAACACGGAGGTCGTTCAAGTGAAACGGTTTTTGTAATATCTTGACATGTGGGAACTGCTCCTGGATATTCGCCAGGTCATCGCTACTGAGTGCTGAAAGTATTATAAGTGGAAGTTCGGGCTTTGTGAGATACAGATAATTGAGTACTTCAATACCCGAAATGCTGCCAGGTAGCAAGATATCGAGGAGAATAATATCAAAAGGGTCTGGCTTTGTCGTATGATAATTACCCGTGAGTGCTTCGAGAAATGACCAACCATCATGGTAGATAAAGGGTATGTATCCAAAGCGTTCTAGTGTTTCAGAGAGCATACCACAGGTTAGTATGTCGTCTTCTACTACCCCAACTCTCATACGACTTGTGCTTTCCTTCGCTATCATAGTGTATTCTCCGTCTCAGAGCTTACTGGCGCATCATGCGTCTATGAATGTGTCATCGCCCTAGTTACTTTTAAATCGAATATTCCTATATAAGTATGCATGACGTGTGCTATCTGGTACAATGGCAAACAAACAACAACTAAGCAGCAACTATGGGATAGCATAGTAGTCTGGAGCACACCATGAAGCCAAAGGCGAATACACGCTTGAAACGGGAACGGGAACTTCGTGGGTGGTCACAGGCAAAAGTTGCGCTAGCACTTGGCATTGACTCAACGACTGTTGGACGCTGGGAACGCGGTCTTTCGTTGCCATATCCCCATTTTCGAGAGAAACTTTGTATTCTTTTTGGCAAAAGTGTGCGCGAACTTGGCTTGCTAGGAGACGAGACAGAAGAGCAACACGATCAGGCAGAAATTCTTCATACACTCTATCCCCCTTTGACTCTCTATGACCATGCTATTCCTTTACCACCGGGGGGAAGTACCGCGTTCGTTGGGCGTGAAGCACTTCTAGCCCGACTGAAACAACAATTGTGTGTACGTGAACAAAGTGCGTTTATTGGCCTAAACGGTTTACCAGGAGTAGGCAAAACGACACTAGTTGTACAACTCGTACATGACAAAGATGTACGAGCATGGTTTAGCGACGGTATCTTGTGGGCGGGTTTAGGACCAAGACCACAGATAACGGGACATCTGAGTCGCTGGGCATCACTTTTAGGCGTAGACGCTACAACGTTAAAGCAAAACAACAGCAACCATGTGATTGCTGAGCGGCTTCGTGCCGCAATTGGTATGCGTCGTATGTTATTGGTCATAGATGACGCATGGACATTGGAGGATGTCCTTGCTTTGAGTGTGGGAGGACCTAACTGTGCTTGCTTGCTTACCACGCGCTTACCCCCTCTTGCTCTAGCCTCACATAAAGCCATCGCCGTACCAGAGTTAGATGAGGAGGAGAGTGTTGCGCTCCTGGTACATTTAGCCTCAGAGGGAGTGACGAATGAAGAGCCTATGCTTCAAAATCTTGTACAATCTGTAGGTGGTCTGCCCCTCGCACTGACGCTAATGGGGAGCTATTTACGCGTACAAACATACAACAGACAACCGCGCCGCCTCCATACGGCTCTTCAAAAGCTGAGTGATGAAAAAGAGCGCCTCCACTTAAGCAAACCCCTTGGTGTTCTCGACCATCACACAGGTCTCACATATGACACACCTCTCTCGCTGCAATCAGTGATCGCCATTAGCGATCAGCGTCTAAGTGAGCAGGCACGTCAAGCTTTGCGCGCCCTCTCTATACTACCTGCTAAGCCAAGAAGTTTTTCGGAGGAGGCCGCTTTAGCAGTATCAGCATTGCCAGCAGCAGCCCTCGACGAGCTTTGTGATGCAGGACTTTTAGAGTGTACAAGCTCAAATCGTTATACTATACATCAGACTATTGCAGATTATGCACGTCTATCTCTTCATGATACAATGCCCTATCGTCGCTTCGTGACATATTTTGTGCGCTATATTGTAGAGCATGAAAAAGACTATCGTGCTCTTGGACAAGAATCTGGCACTATCTTAACTGCATTGGATATAGCCTATGAGCAAGAGATGAAAGCGGAGTTCGTGCAAGGGGTAAATACGTTTTCGGCGTTCCTCTGTATACGTGGTCTCTATAGTCTGGCGGAACATCATGTGCAACGTGCTCATCAGCTAGCAATATCGCTAGGTGACACCAATAATAGTATTATATCGTCGCTTTATTTAGGTGAAATCGCAGAGAAGCGGGGCGACTACGCGCAAGCCGAAATGTATTTCCAGGAAGGGTTATTGCTGGCACGTCGCATGAAGCATTATGAATATATTTCCGCTTTGCTCACACTTCTTGGAGTAACGGCAGAGCAAAGAGGAGTAAATGAACAGGCCGATGCATACTTTGAGGAAGGACTGACAGTAGCACGCCAAATCGTACATCCTATGCGAACGAGTGTCCTGCTTGCTCATCTGGGCAGAAGGGCAGGAGAACAAGGAAAGTATGCTCAAGCAAAAGCATATTATCAAGAAGCACTAGCTCTCGCACATCGAACCTCACATCTATCGCTAAAACTCGTCGTTTTAAACAATTGGGGTGAAACGCATCTTTATATGCATCACTTGGAAGCAGCTGAGACAGCCTTTCAGGAAGCACTCGCGCTTACACCAGAAGGACACCATGAGTTTTATGCACGTACCTATTACGGACTCGCACGCGTTGCGGAGGCACGACACAATTTTGACGAGGCAAGAACATATGGAGAGGTGAGCCTAAAAGCTTTTGAAGCTATCAGGCATCACAAGGCTCTCGAAGTCCGAGAGTGGTTGAATGCCCTTTCAAAGAGTACGAAGAGATAACAGGGTAGGTGAAGAGAAGTGTTACCGCAACCTGTATCTCTGACATCTGTAATTCTTTTCATCAAAAATAGCTGTAGGAGTCT
>CAXUIS010000151.1:0-12617 GCA_964250915.1 uncultured Ktedonobacteraceae bacterium
ATAATAATTGCGTCAACCTGCTGCACCATGTGAGACCACTCCTTTAGATAGATAAGAAAATACTACGCTTCCTCGCTTGACGATAGTATAACACAAGAAATTGGCAACCTTGCATCTAAATCACTGTCGATAATGATACAATAAAGATAACATTACATGTAAGAGTGCTAAGTAAGAAATGATTGACTATGCGTATTTCACTATTCGTTACCTGCTTTAACGACACGCTGTTTCCTTCTGTGGGAAAAGCAACAGTACAGTTGTTGGAGCGTTTGGGGCATGTAGTCGAGTTTCAGTTGGATCAGACGTGTTGTGGGCAGATGCACTATAACACGGGCTATCAGGATGATGCATTGCCCTTAGTACGACACTTTGTCGATGTATTTCAGGATGCCGAGGTTGTTGTCGCGCCTTCTGCCTCCTGTGTTGGTATGGTACGAGAACTCTACACGCGAGCCGCAGAGAGTTCTCAGGATAGTTCATTGCTCAAGCGTGTACGCGCTCTTGTGCCCCGCGTCTTTGAACTCACTGAATTTCTTGTGTACCAACTTGGTATAGAAAATGTTGGTGCATATTATCCCCACCGAGTAACCTATCATCCCACGTGCCATTCGCTCCGCGTCCTGCATGTTGGCGATGCTCCAATACGCCTTCTGCGCGCTGTACGAGGTATTGATCTGGTCGAATTACCTTCCGCACGAGAATGTTGTGGCTTTGGTGGAACCTTCGCGGTGAAGAATGCTGACACATCGCTTGCCATGCTCAGTGACAAACTTCGCTGCGTACTTGATACGCGTGCTGAGGTCTGCACATCTGCCGATACCTCGTGTTTAATGCACATAGGTGGCGCGCTTTCTCGACAACGCGCAGGAGTGCGTACCATGCATATCGCGGAAATACTCGCCTCTACAGAGTCAATGGCACTACAAATTCGATAACGCGTTGTCGTACAAGAAAGGAAACATTATGAGTACCGAGACGCGACGAAGAAAGCCTCTGCCCCTCTTTCAGACAACCGCAAAAACTGCGCTTGCTGACACACAGTTGAGACGCAATCTAAACAAAGCAACTCAAACGATTCGCGGAAAACGTGCAGCGGTTGTTGAGGAGATGCCAGATTGGGAGGAGTTACGCGAGGCAGGGCGTGCTATTAAAGAGCACACACTACGTCATCTTGACACCTACCTGCTGCAACTAGAGGATACGGTACAACGTGCAGGAGGTCACGTGCACTGGGCGCAGGACGCAGAGGAGGCAAACCGCATCATTACCGAGATTGCAATACAGCATAACGCACGTGAAGTTATCAAAGTGAAATCACTGACGACGGACGAGATACACTTGAATGAAGCACTTGCGGCGTCAAATATCACGGCAGTTGAGACTGATTTGGCGGAACTCATCATACAGCTAGCAGGTGAGCATTCCTCGCATATCCTTGTGCCCGCCATTCATAAAAACCGTTCAGAGATACGCACGTTGTTTCAACACATGTTGGAAGGCAACGAAAATATTTCCGACTCTCCTTCCGCGCTAGCTGAGGCTGCTCGCAAGCATCTCCGTCGTATTTTCTTACGTGCGCCAGTTGCTGTCAGTGGGGCAAACTTTGCTGTTGCTGAAACGGGAACGATTTGTGTTGTGGAGTCGGAGGGCAATGGACGTATGTGCTTGACCCTGCCTCCCGTTCTTGTCACCGTCATGGGGATTGAGAAGGTCATACCTGCATGGCGCGATCTCGAAGTTTTTTTACAGTTGCTGCCGCGCTCCTCAACGGGTGAGCGTATGAACCCCTATACCTCGCTCTGGACAGGTGTTACCGAGGATGATGGTCCACAAGAATTTCATCTGGTGCTGCTCGATAATGGACGGACGAAGGTGCTAGCCGACACCGTTGGGCGTCAGACACTCAACTGTATTCGCTGTAGCGCATGCTTAAATATTTGCCCTGTCTATGCGAGAACGGGTGGTCATGCCTACTCGTCTGTCTATCCTGGTCCCATTGGCGCAATTCTTACACCACAATTATTAGGTGTGGAACAAGCAAGCTCCTTGCCCTATGCCTCGACGCTCTGTGGTGCATGTTATGAAGTATGTCCAGTAAAGATTAATATTCCCGAAGTGTTGCTTCACCTCCGTGGGCAAGTCGTGCGGCATAAGAAACATACTCTGCTGGGACGTATGGACTCGGAAGGGGCGGCGATGAAAATGGTTGCATATGCATTTGGCAATCGAAGTCGTTATGAGCGAGCACAGAAGTTAGCACAAGTCGGACAATTGCCATTTGTACATCATGGTGTCATAGAGCAACTTCCTGGACTGCTTGCAGGATGGACTGCCCTACGCGACCTACAAAGCATTCCACAACAAAGTTTTCGTGAGTGGTGGCAAACACGCGAGGTGGCGCAGGGAGAAAACAATGAATCGAAGGAATAGGCAGAAAACGTCGCGTGAGATCATGCTTGAACGCATCCAGAGTGCCCTCCGTGATGTGACTGAAAGCGAGCAGTCAGAAGAACTTTCTGTAAAAAGAAGCTATCGACATAGTGAAGCTGTGCCTGATGAAGAGCGTATCGAGCGTTTTATAGAGCGTGTAGTAGATTACAAGGCTGTTGTACATCGCGTGAAAGGGCATGAGTTACCATCTGTAATTGCTGCCTGCTGCGCCGCTCGCTCTCTTCATCGTCTTGTTGTACCTACTGATATGCCCTCAGCATGGTTGCCCGAAGGTGTTGAGATACTGAGTGACACCGAAGCACCGCTTACCTACGATCAGCTTGATAGCAGTGATGGTGTATTGACGAGTTGCGCAGTAGGTATCGCGCAGACAGGGACAATTGTGCTGGATGGTGGGAAGATGCAGGGGCGTCGTGTACTGACACTGTTACCCGACTATGCGCTGTGTCTCATTTGGGAAGAGCAGATTGTGAGCCTTGTGCCCGAAGCAATTCAACAGTTAGAAGAGAGTGTTCGTACGAAGCGACGACCACTTACCTTTATCTCCGGTCCATCAGCAACCTCTGACATCGAGTTGAGTAGAGTCGAAGGTGTACACGGCCCTCGCACTCTTGAGGTGTTGGTTGTAAAGAGTAATGAGATAGCTTAATACGGCGTAGAGACCAATGTATTGACCCCTACTAGACTGTCAATCAATATATGTCTGGAAGAGAAACATGATGCAGGTGAACCCTTGTACGGGTCTGCTTCAGCACACCCTCTTAGCAATCGGGAACATTTGAAGATGTATGGAACGGAACATCACGTTCTCTAAAATTGTGCGTTGCCAAGAGGGTGTGCTGAAGCAGACCCGTACAAGAATTCTGCCACAGGAGCGTTAACAATCTACTACAGCATATTCACATAATCGGTATGCTTATTTGGGTGTAGGTGATGGTGTAGTAAGCAGGCGTTTTCTCCAGCGAAAGGCAAACCATGCGAGTATTGCGAGAGGTATAAGGTAAACGCTATAGGCCAGAAGCCAAACCAGGAGTGTCACCATGCCTTGTGCGAAACCAAGCGACGCCGCGAACGCATCGTGAAATGTTTGTCCAAGGCTCCAGCTGGCTGGTGTTGGTGAGGATGGCGTAACAAGTGCTATCGGTTGTAGTGTGATAGCAACGGTGTAATATGAGACCTGACCGTTTAGCTCCTTGAGATGTGCCTCTATCGTCTCGATCTGTCCTTCAATGTCTGTCAGCTTATCCTGGATAGTGATAATGTCACTAAGTGCCTGTGTGTGACCAAGTAGGTTCAGCAAGCGTGTCTGTTCGGTACGTAGGTTAGTGAGACGTGATTGTGTGTCGATGTAGTCGTTGGTAACGTCCTGCACTGTTTCATTGAGTGAGAGCAGGTGCCCGCCGTTTTGTGATGCGTAGTCTCGTAAGTAACGTTCAATTTGTGGATAGAACGTTGAGCGGACCGAGAAGGTAAGCGAAACATTATAGAGATTATTGTCTGCCTGCTCGTACGTAATACCTGCGGAAGACGCGCTTGTGTCTGTTGAGGTAATCCATGTTTGTAAAGCATCCGCAGCTTTGGTTGTGTCTTTGACATTCATGCTGACTTTCAGCGTTTTAATCAAGTATTGTGCTGGCTGATTTACATTCTGCTTCTGCTGTCCCTGCGCGGAATTCCCTGTAGTGGAAGAAACATTTCCGCCGGAAGATGCACCACTGCTACCTGTTGATGCGCTATTGGTACTTCCTGCTGCGGACATAGAGGAGCCACCACAACTCGCTATAAAGACAGTCAAAAGCAGGAGTGTAAGTAATAAGAAGTAACGTCGAATAGATGCAAAAAAAAGTCTTGTAGAAGGCATAGACAAGCTCCTTTAGACATAAGCATACGAGCGTAAGAAGGCTACTTATTTCCTTGCTGTGTAGAATACGTAGTTCAGAGCGTCTTTCTCTCTGTTCTCTCTACTACATAGGGGAACGCCAAATTAGGCGTAATAGTCCCTCTCTTCATAATGTCTATGCAAAAGTGCTTATAGAGCCTCGACCATCTGTTGTAATTCGTTGACATCAAACGGCTTGCTGATGAATGCCTTGACGCCCATACGATCCATCTGCTGCTTTGTGAATACGTCAGCACTCATGACGATAATCGAGAATGCCGTGTTCAACCCTCGACTATGCAGTTCATTTAGCAATGTATATCCGCTCATCTGTGGCATCATCAGATCAAGGAGCACAATATCTGGTTTCACCTCCGCTTGGAGTTTCTCTAGCGCGACCTGACCATTTTCCGCGCTATCTACCTCGTATTCAGAGGTTTCCAAAAGAGCCTGGATAACTACCTGGATATCTTCTTCGTCGTCGATAATTAAGACCCGTTTTTTCATCGCGTACACCTCTTTCTAACCAATACTACGGAGTCTACAGCCTGAAAGACTCAAACACTGGTCTATCATTGCGTCCCAAAAGCGTGAAGGCCGCTTGTAGTATGTGTGTCTGTAATGTGCTATTGTTTGGTTCGCCGAGTGGATAGCCGAGCGGAAATGGAATAAACAGCGCGCGTGGTGGCTGAATTTTCTCGGTGATCTCGCGCAAAAGCGAGAGCGAAACCGTTGTTATACCTGCATACTCAATCTCTCGTTGAATCAATCCTACAGATTGATTGCACATAGGTCAGACAGGTGTGAGTAGGACAACATCAACGCCATTCTGAACAAGGCGATGTGCAACTTCAGGCGCGCTCTTCTTCATCAATTTCGACGGTCCTACAATAGACCCCATAAAACTATAGTGACGTGGCGCGATAGACCCAATTTCTCCACGATTCTGCATTTCACGTAAGCGGTCTAATGGCATGACGAGGTTGCGATCACGCAAGATGCCTGTTTGGTCAAAGGACCAACTACGATGGTTCATTTCCAGCAGTTGTGGCGAAATATCACCAGGAAACTCACGAAACGAACTGTCTCCCATTCTAATCGAGGAATCAAATGGAGGCTGATTGGGCAAACTCAGTCCAGCGGTTGTCACTATTGCCACCCTACACTCTGAAAGTGCTTTTCGCAGGGGTGTTATGGCTACTGATGCAGGATTTTCAGGACGTGGGCTGTATCTCTGGAAGGGATAGCCTTTGACAAAGAGGCGTTCTACAAGCTCGATATCATCGAATTGAGCCACAGCTATTTTGCTCCTTACATGTGTCTTCAGGTACTTATAGATAGTATACCATCGCTATTTCTCTGCGCTATTCACATGATAAAGATGTGCTAATGGTACATGTACGTTACTTCTCCTCTCTCCTCAACGTTTCTTTTTATGAGATGATACAGGCTACAGCTTGTACCCTTACAACACGAATTTACTAGTGGAGCCTTTTTCATGCAAACACTTCCATCACACTCTGTGATGTCTTTTTCACATCGTTTCGTTATTCTACTTTGTTGTATGTTATTCTTCTTAGCAAGTTGTGCTGATGCTACAGGCATAACTTCCAGCACTGCGGGAAGTACTACTGCAAGTACATCGCCAGCGCATCCGAAGTCAGATATCAATGGTATTGAGACCGAGGAAGCATTGCGAGCGCGATTGACTAAAGTTGATCAGATGATGCAGGGAATGAGCCTTGATGAGAAGTTAGGGCAACTCCTCATGGTCGAATTCTTTGGTTCAGACTACCAAAGTACTGAACTTCCTTATATGATTTCACAACAGCATGTTGGTGGTTTTCTTTATCAACCCGTCAATCACAACTTTGATGCTCCAAATAACACAGTTACTGCCGCCAGTCAGTTTCCAGTGAAGGCGAATGCTGATGCGAAAATTCCTTTGTTGGTCGCAATTGACCAGGAAGGTGGTAAAGTAAGTAAACTAACAGATGCAGGCTTCACTGGAGATACGCCTTCCGCCGCAGCTATGACTCTGACAGGAGATATAAATGGAGTACAGCAACAAGGGGTACAGGCATCGAAATTGATGCAATCACTAGGCATCAACACTGACCTTGCGCCTGTTGTTGATGTAGGTCCTGTTGCTAATCTCCTCGAAACACGGCAGTTCAGTGATGATCCTAAAACTGTCTCAACGTATGCTAGTGCGTTTCTCAATGGTTTACAAAGCACTGGCACAATTGGATGCCTTAAACATTTTCCTGGCTTAGGATCACTAACTAGAGCGGTGGACCCGCATACTGGATTACCTGTTGTGACCGAGAGCATGGCACAATTAGAGAGCACTGATTTTGTACCTTACAAAACATTGATTCAGCAAAATCATCCTGCGATGATTATGTCAACTGATGTAATCACTACTGCTATTGATCCTGTTCTGCCCGCAGAGCTTTCGTCAAAAGCTATTAACGGCGTGTTGCGCAAAGAACTGGGCTACAACGGAGTCGTGATTACTGACGGTTTGTATATGGGTGGCATTCAACAAAAATGGACGATTGCTCAAGCGTCAGTGATGGCAATCACTGCGGGCAACGATATGGTAGAGGGTCCATACACCGCTAGTCAAGTTGCGGGCGTGATCGTTGCGCTGAAAGATGCTATTCAACAGGGACAGTTAAGTATGGATTCGGTGAACCAATCTGTCCAACGTATCTTGCTTATGAAAATGCAATACGGTATCATAAAGTAACTACTCGCAGTTCGCTTAGTGAAAGAGAAAGAGTGAGTGTATTATGAGCACAAGTACGCATTTGAACGTTCAAGAGGGCTTTGTGCCTGTGGAGGATGGTTTTCGCGTCTGGTATCGCAGTATCGGTGGAGGTGCAGAACACGAATCTATACCTTTGCTTTGTTTACATGGTGGTCCAGGTGTTCCCCATGACTACATCGAGAACATGGCGTTGATGGCGTCTGAGGCGCGACGCGTTATTTTTTATGACCAGCTAGGCTGTGGCTTCTCCGATCTACCGGAAGACACGGCACGCTGGCAAATTCCACGTTTCGTGACAGAGTTGGCGACGGTCCGTAAAGAACTTGGCCTAGAGCATGTCCATATCCTGGGTCAATCATGGGGCGGAATGCTCGCTATCGAATATGCGCTGACACAACCACAGGGCTTGGAAAGCCTCATATTAGCAAACACAGCGTCGAGCATTCCTCTATGGATTGCCGAGGCCAATCGTCTCCGAGAGCAACTGCCGCCAGAAGTGAATGCGGCACTACTCAAACATGAAGCTGATGGTACAACCGATGATGCTGAATATCAGGAGGCGATGACGGTATTTTATGATCGGCACGTGATTCGTATTAAGCCCATGCCAGAATTTGTGCAGCGAGGCTTTGACAGGTTGAGCCAACCTGTGTACTACACGATGAATGGACCAAGCGAATTTCATGTCATCGGCACGATTAAAGATTGGGATCGCACCAATCGACTCGCGGAAATCCATCTACCAACGCTAATTGTATCAGGTCGCTACGACGAATCGACGCCTCCAATTAACGAGATTATGCATAAAGGTATCGCTGGTTCAGAGTGGATTGTCTTTGAGCAAAGTTCACATCTAGCTCATGCTGAGGAACCAGAATTATATATGCAAACCGTACTAGCGTTTCTTACTCAGGTTGAGGCGCGGAAAGCGTGAAGACGAAACCTCGGCGGCGTATTCTAAGATGGGCGTTTCTCGGTGTGCTGTGCGTGCTACTCATCACCATCGCAGGTACAGCATGGTGGCTGCGCCCCTTTCCAGCATCAACGCAGGCGAGAGATGCGTTGCAAAATGGGAAGGGCGTCACCGTCACGACGACAAATGATGATATCATATTTATGCCCGAACAGCATCCTATCGAAGGCATTATCTTTTATCCAGGAGCACGCGTTGACCCTGATGCCTACGCACGTTATATGCGCACCTTCGCGGAACATGGCTATGCTGCGTTTATCGTCAAAATGCCGCTCAACATTGCTTTGTTAGGTGAGAGTCTTGCAAGCAACGTGATCGCCGCAAATCCTTCAATTAAGCTGTGGGTTATTGGTGGGCATTCACTTGGAGGTGTGAGCGCGTGTAGCTTTGCTTTGCACAATTCTGTCATGAAGGGGTTATTGTTGTATGCTTCCTATCCGAATGAGGACCTCTCCAAACAAACGCGGCTACGTGTTACATCAATTTCTGGTACAAATGATGGTTTAGCCACACCTGCGAAAATTGATGCCGCAAGACCACTTTTGCCTCCGACAACGAGTTATGTTGTAGTTCAGGGGGGTGTACATGCCTTCTTTGGAGACTACGGTCCACAAGACGGCGATGGGCAACCTACCACCTCACGCGAAACTGCCCACACCCTAATTGCTGATGCAAGTCTCACACTTTTAGATACTGTGAAAAAAGACAGTAGCGTGCTGACATGAGTGGTATTTATGTTGCTTGCACTTCCCTTTCACTCCATACATTCTCCCATCATATCTAGTTTCTCTCTACTCCTACTTGCAAATTCTGTGAAAGTATGTTATATTGCTTGCATGAGCAAACAACACGATATAGATGGACAATCTGAGGACCAGCAAAAGACGAGAGAACGCATCATTGCCGCCGCCTCAAAGGTGCTCGCAGAGAAGGGATATGACGCGACAACCCTGAGGGAAATTGCACGAGAAGCTCAGGCTGCCCCTGGACTGGTGCATTATTACTTTGGTGGCAAGGATCAGCTGCTCGTTGAGGCACTGCAAGCCGCTGGTCAGCATTTTCATCAAAGAATGGAACACCTTGTCCAGCATGTGCCTGGCGATCAAGCTCTTGCAGCATTATTGGCCCAACTCCATGAACGTGTTGAGCAGGAACCCGATGTGTATCGCCTGCGCTACGAGTCATTCTCGCTTGGCTTACACAACCCTGTCATTGCGCCTGAGGTGCGAGAACGCCTTGTACAACGGCGGAAGGAACTTGGCTCTGTGATCGCAAAAGTCTTGGCGAACGTGGAGCATACAGAGGGCATACAGCGTTCCTCTCCTGATTCAACAATCCTGGCAGCTCTTTTGCTCTCTCTTTTCGATGGATTGGCATTGCAGAAGATTCTAGACCCTACATTTGCTCTCGATGCAGCATATCAGGTTCTCGCTCAGATGTTACATTGTTTTCAATCACCTGATTGACACTATTTTTTTTAGTAAATTTGTTTACTCAAGCAAGCAACAAAAAGGAGTGTACGATGGATGCTCTCATACTACAACCCGGTGGTGGTCGGTCAATCACTATCGGCCCCATTCATCTTACCGTTTTAGAGAATGGCACAAATACACGGGGCACAATGGCAGTTGCTGAATTTACGTTTCCACCACATTCACCGAGTCCATTTCCTCATGTTCATCGTGCTCACGAGGAGGGATTCTATGTGCTGGAAGGCGAACTAGAGTTCAAAGTGGACGGAGAAACGCTTCATGCAGGTACGGGGAGTTTTGTTATGGTCCCAATTGGTGTACCACATACATTCTCAAATCCAGGCGATAACCCTGCCCGCTTCCTGAATACATTTACACCTCCTCAGTACATTCACTACTTTGAGGAAATGAGCGAGCTTGTGTCCACATCTGGCCCTCCTACTCCTGAGCAAGGACGCGCTATCATGGCTCGCTACGACACTGATGTTCTTGCATAAGCAAGGACCGAATTTTTACTGATTAGAGAGATACCTACAACTGAAAGGATAAATTCCATGAGTACTTTCCCTTCTTCAACCCCTACGACCCGCAGAGAGTCCTTCGCCAACGGCTTGACCGTGCGTATCGACGAGCAAGGAAGTGGTCGTCCCATTCTCGTCTTGCATGGTGGTGGTGGACCACTAACCGTCGCTGGCCTCGCTTTGGCACTATCCACGCGTGCGCATGTTCTGGTGCCAACCCACCCCGGCTTTGCGGGTGAGCCTCGACCTGAATGGTTCGACAGCGTTGATGACCTTGCCATCACCTACCTCGACCTCCTCGAACACCTCGACCTGTGCGATGTCATAGTTATCGGTTCCTCACTTGGCGGCTGGATTGCAGCTGAGATGGCTGTGCGAGACACGACACGTTTGAGTAGCATTGTTCTCGTCGATGCCGCGGGTATCCAGGTTGAGGGACACCCCATCGCTGATGTGTTTCCCCTGACACCTGACGAGTTGTCAGCACTCAGCTACCACAATCCGGCGGCCTTTCGCATCGACCCTGCCACTCTCACCCCTGAGCGGGTCGCAGCAGTGCGTGCGAACTTCCAGGCGCTCAAAGTGTACGATCAAGGGCAGGGGATGCACGATCTGAAGTTACGCCGTCGGCTGAGTCGCGTGAGGATTCCTGCCCTCGTCGTTTGGGGCGAGAGTGATGGTGTCATGGACCCTGACTATGGTCGTGCCTATGCCCAGGCGTTGCCCAATGCTCGCTTTGAACTTATTCCAGAGGCTGGGCACCTTCCGCAGATCGAGCAGCCTGCGCGTCTACTCAACGTCGTGTGGGAGTTCGCTAACAGCATCACTGCTACGCCGTAGGTCGCAGGATCGTTCGAGAAATGCCAACGCTCTTTCCCTCTGATAGAGGAGCATGGGAAGGAGCACACATTTTTTTGCTTCGTGGGCGAAAATGGGGTCGAGTTAAGGTTGCTGTCACCGGCCGCAAAGTACATTTCTCTAATCGGGTAAGTGCTAGATTGCCTGATGAAGTCCCTGAAGGCAAAAAGAAAGGAGACCCAGAAAGCAGTATGATGCTGCTTCATGGATATCAAAGCATCCGACTTCCCCTTACGCTTACTCGCGGGCCTACTAGCACTGGTACTTCAGTGGTAGTACCAGTGGAGGAGCAATTTTGCGACAGTATTTGTGCTTCTCTCTTTACCGTTCGACAAGGTTTTGTGAGAGCGTCCAGAGGTGCTCGGCATGGTCTGGATTCAGCGCGTAGGGCATGTAGCCTTTGGTGTCTTGCGCTGCTGGCTCAAGTGGGAGAGCTTCGTTGCAATCTGCCAGGTAGAGACCACCGATTCCCTCCAGTTCACGTCCGACGCTGGCCCATACGGTTGTTGATGCACCCTGCTCAGGCGTTTTAAAGAGCGAGATGAGGTTGCCCGCTTCGTCATACCATCCCAGAGCGTGCATCTCCTCGTTCGTCAAATGCTGCTGGAGTCCGGTGCGAATGCTGCCGGGACTCACGGCGTTTGCTGTGATGCCTTGGCTGCTCAAATGGCGTGTCAGAGCAACCGCAAGGAGCGCATCGGCAGTTTTCGATTGAGCATAGGCTTCCCACTTATTGTACGGACGATGGTAATACTGGATGTCATCGAAGTGGATATCTGAGAGCTGATGGACTCTGGATGTGAGTGAGACGATGCGAGCTGGTGCGGCTTTTTGGAGGGCAGGCAAGAGGAGGCGCGTGAGCAGATAGTGACCAAGATAGTTCGTCCCGAACTGTTGCTCGAACCCATCGATGGTGTAGCCCAGTGGCGTTGCCATAATGCCTGCATTATTGATGAGCAGGTCCAGTTGTGTCCATCGTGCGAGAAACTGCTCCGCTGCCTGACGCACAGAGGCGAGTGAGCTAAGATTGAGTGCAAGGATATGTATCTGTGTCTCAGGATTGGCCGCCTGTAGAGCCTTCGCTGCACTCTCTCCCTTGGCTCTGTCACGCACGGCCATAATCACCTCGGCATGTGCTGAAAGCAGGGCGCGGGCCGTCTCGAACCCGATGCCTGAGTTGGCTCCTGTGAGAAGGACAGTTTTTCCACTGAGATCATGTCCGGTGACGACTTCGATTGCTGTGGAGTGTGCATGAAATGATGATGTAATCGGCATAGATGTTCCTTTCTTGTAAACATGATAAAACATGGAGCGCACTCCATGTCAATCCCTCTTGATATCTTCTCAGCCCAAAGGAGGCTGCAAGGGACTCAGCTTGCACACCCACCCATTCGATGGCTCCTTTAAGAGTCGTTTGTTGTAAATCCCATTTAATGCTAGGATTTACACCTCACTCCACAAAGCAAAATGATTTACACTCTCCACAGTCAGCAATATTACAAGTTGCTCTCAGTCCTAAATGGCTACCCTTGACTCATTAATTATCAATATCAGCCTCCCCACCATTGAACGGAACTTCGGCACTGTCGGCATCTTTGCTTCCCTTGTACGAGGCAAAGAAGAAAGTCGGAAGTGATGATAGACCTCGATTGACGGCTCACCATCAATCGAGGTCTATCGTCAC
>CAXUIS010000152.1:0-2446 GCA_964250915.1 uncultured Ktedonobacteraceae bacterium
TATGCAACGAAACCTCGTACGAAGTCTTTTAGTGCTTATGACTACCTTTGTGCTTATTGGAGTAAGTGTCATGGTTGTGCAGGGGACGCGTGTTCATGCGAATACAAGCGTTGTCAGACTAAGTGCACAAACTGTCCCACTACTGCAACACGCGCAATTGCTTCAGCCGGAAGAGAGCAGTCAAATGGTACAATTAGCAATCGGGTTACAGTTGCGCAGTGATACGGATATCGACGGTTTTTTGAGTGCGCTCTATGATCCTGAGTCTCCAACCTATCATCACTATTTGACACCCGATCAATTCACTCAAATGTTCGCGCCCACACCCGATTCGGTGCAACAAGTAACAACCTATCTGCAAAATCAAGGCTTCACTATTACCAATATCGCATCTAATAATCTTATAATTGACGCTACTGCATCAGTCGAGCAGGTACAGCAAAGCTTTCATGTACAAATGAATACTTATCGTCTAGGCCATAATACGTTCTTCGCAAACGATGTTCCACCAAGTGTACCAGCCTCAATGAGTTCGCTTATCTCCTCTATAAGCGGTTTAGATAATAGCACACAATACCACCCATCCTACCATCGTGCTTTACATGCGGCACAGGGCGGTCCTGTAGGTGGGCTTGGACCAAAAGACCTTGCCAGTGCATATGATGTGATGCCATTACAAAATAGTGGTATTCTCGGTAACAACCAGACAATTGGTTTGTTTGAGTTAGACGGCTATAAGTCAAGCGATGTCAATGCGTACTTTCAAAATTATGGGATTACGCCGCCAAATATCACGAATGTGCTGGTCGATGGCTTTAATGGTAATGCTAGCTCTAGCGCGGTCGAGACCGAACTCGATATCGAGGCTGTAGGTGCGATTGCGCCGCGAGCCAACCAAATTGTCTACGAGGGTCCTAACACGACTTCGGGCTTGAATGACATCTATAATAAGATTGTGACTGAGAACAAGGTACAAATCGCCTCGGTTAGCTGGGGCCTATGCGAGAACAGTTCAGGAAGTGCCGAACTGCAAACGCTAGATACTATCTTCAAGCAAGGGGCCGCGCAAGGCATCTCATTTATCGCAGCGGCAGGTGACGCGGGTGCGTATGACTGCCAGGATACCAATCTCAATGTGGACTCACCAGCCGACGACCCCTATGTTACTGGCGTTGGTGCCACAAAGCTACAAACGAACAACGGTGGGTATGGCAGTGAGTCGGTCTGGTCCGACCCGACGCAGGTGCAACATGGTCCGAAGGGATCAGGTAGTGGTGGCGGTCTCAGCACACAGTTTCGTATTCCGTCCTGGCAAAGTGGTCCGGGAGTGAAAAATAAGTATAGTAATGGCTATCGGGAGGTTCCTGATGTCGTAGCGGCTGGTGATCCCAAACCGGGCTACAGCGTGTATTGTACTGTAACGAATGCAGGTTGTCCTTCAACGGGCTGGTTCACAACTGGTGGTACAAGTGCGCCCGCACCGTTCTGGGCGAGTAGTCTTGCGCTTGTCAATCAATACCTTCAAGCACATAATGTAGGCAGAATCGGACATGCTAACCCCACGCTGTATCACCTTTTCAACACACAGCAACAATATTCCCCCTTCCATGATGTCACAGCAGGAAACAACTTGTTCTTTCCTGCTACTTCTGGCTACGATCTCGCAAGTGGCATTGGCTCACCCAACGTGTATAATATCGCTCGTGATCTTGCTGGACCTGCCGCAGGTGGAGGTGCTGTGACGCCAACCGGCACACCAGTATCCACACCAAGTCCAACCGTTACTCCAACTGACACTCCACTACCAACGCCTTCTCCCACTGATACACCTGTGCTAACATCTTCCCCCAGTCAAGTGCCATCACTCATTCAAAATGGCGATTTCGAGACAGGGACAGCAGACCCGTGGCAAGAGCAATCGTCACAGGGGAATGAAATTGTCGATTCTTCTAATCCTCATGGGGGACAATATAGCACGTATCTCTGTGGCTATAGTGGCTGTGATGATCGCATCTCGCAGACCTTTACCGTACCCACAAGTTATACTCAGATGACCCTCACCTATTGGTGGAATTCTGACACGAACAAGACAACAGCGCAATGTATGGATACGTTTGGTACGAAACTGCAAGCCCCAAACGGTGGACAGTCCTACACACTACAACAAAGCTGTAATACCGACGCAACGAATGCATGGGTGCAGAAGTCCTATGATGTAACGAGTATCCTGTCAGCCTTCAAAGGTAAACAGGTTACACTCCTCTTTCACGGCACGAACGCGGCAGGGCAAGACCAGCCCTCAGACTTCTTCGTGGATGATGTCGCATTGACGGTAAATTAACACAATAATGTGTGGGTCTAATTATGTACGTGAACGAATGAATATGGAACCTAAGAGGGTGTGCTAAAGCAGACCCGTACAGGGACAACGTTATCCCTGTACGGG
>CAXUIS010000152.1:2456-5366 GCA_964250915.1 uncultured Ktedonobacteraceae bacterium
TAAATATGAAACCTAAGCGGGGGGTCAAACCCACCCCGTAACCGGCACACCTTAAGCCCTGTAGGGGTCTGCTTTAGCACACCCTCTTTTGATAATCTACATTATGGCATCCCTACGTTGTTGTGTTAATTTACCGTTATCTGTTAAATGGCGTGTTATACTGTATGCAGGATGTATGCGATAGGAGCCTGAAACTCGTACACAAAACAGGACTATTGACATCAAAAAAAATAAGGAATGACGTGCTATGACGACGACAGTAGATGGAGCGATAACGCCGCATAATACACTGTTTGTGCTGCTCTGCTTTGAGGGACCCGATGTCTACTCAACAGCAGGAGGATTGGGCACACGCGTTACCGAACTCAGCGAGGCACTTGCGACACAGGGTTACACGACACACCTGATCTTTATTGGTGATCCCTTTAAACCTTCGACTGAAGTGCGTATGAATGGACATTTGACGCTACATCGCTGGTCACAATGGATCAGTAAGTACTATCCCAATGGTGTATACGAGGGTGAAGAAGCCAAACTTTACGATTATAACGAAAGTGTTCCTTATTTTATATACAATGAAATTATGTGTTCTGCTGTAGCCGAGGGCAAGACTGTTGTTATCATGGGCGAGGACTGGCATACTGCTGAGGTGATGTGCCGCGTTTCTGATCTGCTCCACTGGTACGGTGTGCGTCAAAAGGCACTCCTCCTCTGGAACTTGAACAGCTTGATGTCGCTTCATCGAGTTAACTGGGGCCGTCTCAACTTCGTAACGACGCTCTGCACCGTGAGCAAATATATGAAGCACAAGATGTGGGAGCTTGGTGTCAACCCTCTTGTCATTCCAAATGGTATCCCAACACGCCACCTTGCCTCAGTAGATTATGGTCATACGCAACGCCTGCGTAGTATTGCGCAACGCGGGAATCCCAATCGTCTGTTCCTCTTCAAAATTGGACGCTTCGATCCCGACAAACGCTGGTTAATGGCGATTGAAGCCGTGGCGCGTCTCAAGCATAGTGGTCATCCTGTCACGTTGTTTGTGCGTGGTGGCATCGAGCCGCATGGGGCCGAAGTCTTGCAGCGCGCTTACCAGCTAGGATTAAGTATCGCGGATGTTGTGGCAAAGCGTCCCAACTTGCACGAGTGCTTTGAGGCTATAGAAAACGCTGGCGAAGCCGATATCTACAATCTGCGTTTCTTCTTGCCCGAAGAATTTGTGCGTACTACCTATGCAGCTGCAGATGCGACGCTTGCCAATAGTGGACATGAGCCATTTGGCCTTGTAGCACTCGAAGTCATGGCGGCGCAGGGTCTCGCTGTTACGGGGAGTACTGGTGAGGACTATGCAATCTCGCTTGAGAACGCGCTCGTCACAGAGACCGAGGACCCCGACGAAATTGTGGGCTATCTCCTGTACCTGCAACGTCATCCAGAGGAACAGAAGCGTATTCGTCATGCGGGCCGCCAGACTGCGCACCAGTTCTTATGGGACCACGTAATTGAAAACATGGTTAGCAAACTGGAGTTCCTGGCACGCAAACAAGGCATCGCTCTCCCCGCAAATGTTATCGAACAGGAGACCATACAATCTCAAGAGGTAACAAAGGTTCCTGTCTTGGAAGAGTCTCGCAAAACGATGTAAACGGCACATGTAGGAGCTATAATTTATTACGCCCTGGTTGGCATTAACTATTGGAGCGAGGGCGTAATGAATTATAGCTCCTACATGTATATCATATCCTGGTAGAATGTCTCTTTTTTGCGAATTAACAACGTATAGAACATAATACATATGCATGTATAAGTCACAACATACCCAAATTTTGGTATGTATTCTGTACAATCTTCGTGTAGAATATATCCTAAAGTTGCGTTGTTATGCTATACTCTAGTGCAAAGTGAAACAACATAAGATAGTTTGGTACTATTGTTGACACTGTGCATGGGGACAGAGTATGATGCATAATTGTACTGTGTTTTGTTTATTGTGAGTTGTGCAAGATAGGTGTGCTGAATGAACGCACAAAAAGAAAGTGAGAGCCATGTCGCAGAGCGGTGATTATCAACAGGGGCGACGTAGGGTCACTGGTACTGGCCCAAATGCTCTTCCATTAACGAGGGCGGTTAGGGGCAACACTGGACCACAAACAAACATACAACCTGACGACGACGATGATGACATCCTCGACGAACCGGGACGCAAAAACACCAGTGTTGTGCGTTATGATACATCATCGCGTCTTCCTGGTCCTCCCAATCCTCCAACCACTCCCGTGTACCCGCGCCGTCGCACTGGCACACAAGACCTTCCGCAGCAACCTCGTCAAAACGCACGTCACACAACGTCACAACAATTTGCACCATCAACTGGGGCATCTACTGGACGCCTCAAGAAACATAACACGAGTGTACACTGGCTATTGCCGCTCGGCGTAGGTATGGTAGCGATGCTCGTCCTCTGGGTATTTGGTTCTCTCTTAGTTGCATGGGGCCAGCAACGCTACGATGATGTCACCTACGGTAGACCCCGCACCTATCAAACGGATGCGGTTGTCGGTCATAATGATAGTGCCTTACACAAAAGCCACTTCATCGCCATTAATTACAACCGTCAGGCCATCGTCACTGAATGGCGAGGCGGCGATCCCGCGAAATCGATTGTCTACGTTGTACCCTACTATATTGTTGGTGACAACAGCGATCTCACTCCCGTTACTGTCGAATTGCGTGATGTGACTGGCGACCATAAGCCCGATCTAGTTATTCACATTCACCTGCATACACAGGACCAAACATTCGTGTTTGTCAATGATGGCACCAAGTTCCGACCACAACAGGCGAACGATAAGATTACATTGTGATGCAACAAAAAAGAAGGGGGGGGGGGAACAAAAATATTTATGGACC
>CAXUIS010000152.1:5376-12597 GCA_964250915.1 uncultured Ktedonobacteraceae bacterium
ATTTTTTCACAAAAAAAAAATCTGGGGTTGCAATCAAACTTTGTTTGGCGCCCACGCCTTCTTTTTTGTTGCATTCCAAATGTCTATTTTTAACCGAAGATGCGTTGATACTGTTCAGAGACGATATCTTCAGGGAAGAAGCGCATGAAGTTGACCATCAGCAGCGCGAACGCTGTCCAATCAACGCCTGCATCAATCGGGACGCCAATCACGGTTCCTATAACAGGAAGTACAGTGCTGAGAAACGCTTCGTTCAGCAAGTCGGGAAAGAACAGGAGGACGATTAAGAACGCGATTGAACCGAGAAACGCAAGCTTACGAAAAACAGAGACGCGTCGATCTGTTAAGAGCGCGCCAAGCAATTTAAATGTTTTTATTATATGAAAGAAAAGTTCAAATCTTTTCGGTTGTACTTTTGCTTGTACTACTTGTTGTTGTACCATTTTGTTTCATACCTCCATATATACTACGTAATACAAGGAAGAATGGTTGTAGGGACCGATGTATCATGTCCTCTTGGCGACCGAGGTACTAAGAGGGTGTGCTAAAGCAGACCCGTACAGGAATCACTAATGGTCGCCGAGGCAGATGGAAATCCTGTACGGGTCTGCTTTAGCACACACTAGCGACCATCGTTTGCTCACATAAAATGCGCTACAGATGTGATACATTGGTCCCTACGAAACACTATCATAGAGCATATCTCTAATGGTATAGTAGTGATAACGGTTCCGCTCCTACAATACGCAAATATGTCTGATTGAAAAGAGGTGTTCTATGTTGCACACGTCGCTCACGGCTGATATGTCTGCACCCCATGTTGTTGTTCCCGATTCGTTTAATGTCGCCACGGCTTTTCTCGACCGTCATATTACGGAGGGTCGGGGTGCAAAAACTGCTGTCTATTCCGAAGGCGTGACTTATACCTACGCACAAATCGCCGAACTCGCCAATCGTGTTGGCAATGGATTGCTCGATCTTGGTGTCGATTTAGAACAGCGCGTAGCTCTGCTCTTACTTGACTCGCCACAATTTGCTGCTGCCTTCTTTGGCACCATCAAAATTGGTTCGGTGGTTGTGCCAATGAATACAGTCTTACGGCCTGACGATTATGTCTATTTGTTGAACGATAGCCGTGCTCGTGCCCTCTTTATTCATGCGTCGATCTGGCAAACAATTGCACATCTGCGCCCACAACTTAAATATCTGCGTCACGTCATCGTGGTTGGACTTCATGAGCCAGAAACCGCAACGCTGCATGACTTCGAGAAATTTGTAGGTAATGCATCCTCTAATCTGCAAGCGTCAGAGACGCACAAGGATGATAGCGCGTTATGGCTTTATAGCTCAGGGAGTACAGGCTTTCCTAAAGGCTGTGTGCATTTGCAACACGACATGCTCTATTGCACAGAATATTATGCGAAGTCAGTACTTGGCATCACTGAAAATGACATTACCTTCTCCGCCGCAAAGCTTTATTTCGCCTATGGACTTGGTAATGGCCTGTATTTCCCCTTTGGTGTTGGAGCAAGTACTGTACTGTATCCAGGGCGACCACTGGCGGAGGACATGTTTAAGGTGGTCGAGCAGTATCGTCCAACCATTTTCTTTGGTGTGCCAACGCTCTATGGAAGTATGCTCGCTCTGCCCGACGCTGGAAAGCGTTTCGATTTTTCCTCGGTACGTATATGTGTCTCTGCTGGTGAGGCTCTACCCGCCGATATTCTACGTCGCTGGGAGCAGACCTTTGGAGTGCAAATTCTGGATGGTATTGGCTCAACCGAGATACTGCACATCTTTATCAGTAATCGTGCAGGAGAGATACGTCCTGGCAGTACAGGCAAACTTGTCCCCGGCTATGCAGCTATGATTACTGATGAAGCAGGACACGCGGTACCGCAGGGCGATATTGGCAACCTGCTTATCGCGGGCGATAGCACCACCTCACAATATTGGAATAAGCACGAGAAGACCAAGAACACGCTCAATGGTCAATGGATTGCCACAGGCGATAAATATTATCAGGATGCCGAGGGCTATTTCTGGTACTGTGGGCGTTCGGACGACATGCTCAAAGTCGGTGGTCAATGGGTTTCTCCCGTTGAAGTTGAAAACACTTTGATTGCACATCCCGCCGTCCTGGAAGCGGCAGTCGTTGGTGCCATCGACGATGAGAAACTGGTCAAGCCGAAAGCGTACGTTGTGCTAAGAGAAGGATATGCGCCATCGGAAGCATTGTCAAATGAGCTGAAGAGTTTCGTCAAGGAAAAACTTGCGTTGTTCAAATATCCACGTACCATCAAGTTTCTCCCTGAACTGCCCAAAACCGCCACAGGGAAAATTCAGCGCTTCCTCTTACGTGATACAGGTACAACGGAACCGCTTGATGAATAGCATTGTGATAGAATTATACTTTCTGTAGGGACCGATGTATCGCGTCCTGGGGTGGGGTGGGGAAAACAAATCGTTGCCGACACGTTGCCCCGCCTCACCTCCAGGACGCGATACATCGGTCCCTACGATGGTAACTGGGAGCTAGAATATGAAGTCCGAACATCTACCGTTGGTGGTAGCCGTTGATTTGGGCGGAACGCAGATTCGTACCGCCGTATTACGTGGTGCGAAACTGCTGTCACGCGTGGGTTTGCTTACGGGAGAGCATCCCACGCCGGAGCGTATTCTTCCACGTACCTTTCAAGCGATCCAGCAGGCACTAACTAAGGCAGGAGTTTCGCTTGAGCAGATCGCGGGTATTGGTATAGGTGCTCCTGGCCCACTCAATAGTCATACTGGTGTTGTCTATGATCCACCGAACCTTCCTGGTTGGAAGAATGTACCTGTGCGCGAGTTGTTCAGCCAACAATTTCATGTACCCATTTTTGTAGAGAATGATGCTAATGCAGCCGCGTTGGGCGAATACATGTTCGGTGCAGGTCGCGGCAGCCGCGATATGGTGTATATGACGATTAGCACAGGTATTGGTGGCGGCGTGATTACCGATGGCAAGATATTGGAAGGTACGAGTGGTACGGCAGCGGAGTTAGGGCATATGACTATTGATTGGCGCGGTGAACGCTGTAACTGTGGCAATATTGGTTGTCTCGAACGTATCGCGTCTGGTACTGGCATCGCTCGCCACGCTAATGATGCCATTGCTCAAGGGCAAGGGGCTGACCTGCTAGCCTTCGCACTTGCTCATCAACCTAACGACCAGGAAAACGCGAAGGCCAGCACACCCGAAGATGTCGCGGCCCACTCGCCCACACATGTCACTGCTCGTACCGTCGCACTCGCTGCGGAAGCTGATATTCCGCTTGCGAGCAGAATTATCGCTACCGCAGCAGAGGCACTCGGAGTTGGCCTTGTCAATATCATCCACATCTTCAATCCAGAAAAGATTATCCTGGGTGGTGGTGTCACACAAATGGGCACACTTCTATTAGACCCTGCTCTACGTATTGTCGAGAATCGTACAATGATCGTCCCGCGCAAAGCGGCGCGCATTGTCCTGGCGGAACTCGGTCAAGATGTAGGACTCATCGGTGCAGGGGCACTCATCTATTATAATAGGAATGTTTCAAAAACAAATTAATATGAAAATCATCTAACGGTAGGGGCTGCAATTCATTGCGCTCAAAGATGGGTCGGGAGGGGAACGTGTTAGGATTGTACATAGTTGTCGGTGCGCTGCCCTTCCACCCCATCTTTAGGCGCAATGAATTGCAGCCCCTACCAATTTCTTCGTGTTTAATGGTTCTAATAGAAGAAAGAACAGAGCGTATGGCGGCAAACAAAGAGCGGTTAGATGTGGCATTGGTACGGCGCGGACTGGCTCCGAGTCGTGAGCGAGCACGAGCGTTGATTATGGCGGGTCAGGTATATGTAGGTGAGCGCATGGTGGATAAGCCAGGGACGTTGCTCGCTTTGGATGCCAATTGTCGCATCGCCGATATTTCGCCTGAACTCAAATTTGTCAGTCGTGGTGGTCTCAAACTTGAAAAAGCGTTGGACACCTTTTCTCTTGACCCGACGGGACGTGTGGCAATTGATGTTGGTGCCTCTACAGGTGGTTTTACGCAATGTCTCCTAGAGCGTGGTGCTACAAGAGTCTACGCAGTTGATGTTGGACATGGGCAGCTTGCATGGACTTTGCGAAACGATCCGCGTGTCGTTGTGATGGAGCACACCAATATTCGTCACCTGACGACTTTGCCCGAACTGATGCAGTGTGCGGTACTTGATGTCTCATTTATCTCGCTTCGGCTCGTCTTGCCTGCGCTTGCACCCTTGCTTGTTCTCTCACCTGATACCTGGATTGTCGCACTTGTCAAGCCGCAGTTTGAAGCGGGTAAGGCCGAGGTGAATCGAGGAAGTGGCGTTATCAGCGATCCCGCGATTCACGAGCGCGTGTTGCGTGAGTTACGCGAATGGGTTCCACTCCATACGCCTTTTGAGGTGAAAGACACAACTGACTCACCCATTACTGGACGCGATGGCAACCATGAATTCTTGTTTCTCCTCACAATGAAATAATGGCAGGAAAATCGCAAAGGCTTTCCTGCTACTTCCTACCACTGAAACCTGTTTTACCGCAACCACGTACTACAAAAGTACATGCGTCCTATGCCAATTCCGCTAGTGCTTATGAGGAAAACTATGGCTACCAATGAAGAACTACCTGTAAAAACTATTCTGATTGTCGAGGATGATCCTTCTATCGGGGAAATGTTTCTGCAAACTCTTGTAGAGGAGAGTATATACAATCCTGTTCTTGTGACGAGTGGCGCACAAGCCATGGAGGTCGTCGAAGGCATAATACCCGACTTGCTCCTTCTGGATTATCACCTGCCCAATATGAACGGCCTCGAACTCTATGACACACTCCATGTAATGCCCCGGTTCTCTTCTATTCCAGCCATTCTTATTACCGCTGGAGTCCTTGAACACAATATTGGAGACCGTCACATTGTGGGCATGAGCAAGCCGGTAGACCTAAACAAATTGCTGGATATTATATCGGAACTTTTAGATTAGAAAATTGATGCATGGTGTGTATGCGGCCCAAGTTTGGGCCACATACACACCATGCATCAATGAATATTTTTATCCAATAACGTGGAATTGGCGTAAGAGGATGAAGGCAACAATAAGTAGTACGACGATCACTACGACAGCGATAATGAAATAGGTATTTCTGCTACCGAGTGTAAGCTTACCACCACCGGGCATAGATTTGCGCAACTGGGCGCGTCTCTCCTCAAGTTTCTCTTTACGACGGTCAAGCTGCTTTTTGCGACGGTCTTGCAGTGTTTTCCCACGGTCCTCTTCACTTGCAGGACCTGTACCCAGTTGTTCCATACGTCGGCGCATGGTGCGATTGGAACTTTCTGCCTGTTGCTGATTCTGATTATTGGTGGACGTAATCTGCTTTGGCTGTGTCGATTTTGCCCCAGGTACTGCCGTCCCTCCAACACGAGGCTTATCGCTTTTGCCCTTTCCACGTCGTTTGCCTGTTGACGAGGCTGGTTTATTTATTGGTGCAGGTGCCGGAACGGTACGTGGCTGTGCCGGAACGGTACGAGCTTGAAGCTTTCCTGTACCATTGACGCCTGGCGTTTCCACATCCGGTTTTTCGTTCGCCATATTCTTCTCCATGTATAGTTAAGTAGACTTATTGTGCGTCTAAAAGTTCTTTAGCAATACGAGCGGCCTCTGCTTTGTCGTCGGGCGAGAGCGCGCCATCGATGACAAGGCTCAGGAGATGTTCTTTGATGGGTCGTAGCCAAGGACCAGGGCCGAGATGGAACATTTCCATCAATTCGTTGCCATCAAGTGGACTTTTGAGTGGCACACGCTTGACCTCTTCTCGCAGGTTTTGTGCGCGTTCTGCGAGTTCTGACACACGAGCTTCTGCACGGTTTACCTTATCGGTACGATAGCTGGTAATGTCGGCGCGTGAAAGTTCAAGTAGATCCGCGAAGTTATCACCGCTTTCAAGCATCAAGCGACGAACCGCACCGTCAGTCCATTCAGAACTGTAGGCATTGGCTCGCATATGCAGGCGTACAAGCAGAGATACATTGTCGATGAAGTTGTGATCGAAGTGGAGCCGTTTGAGAATATCACGTGCCATGTATGCCCCGATGTCTTCATGACCAAAAAAATGTATTTCGTTGTCCTTGACGGTTCGCGTACGTGGCTTCGCAATATCATGTAGAAGACCACTCCAACGCGAGGTTAAACGAGGAGCGGAACGTTCAACAACACGCAGTACGTGTGCATAGACATCTTTTGTATGAAGAGCACGAGTGGGCGTGGGTTGCTGGCTCACTCCGCGCAGCTCTAACACCTCAGGCACAATCCATTCCATCAAGCCTAGTTCGACAAGCAGATTCAAGCCCTTATCAGGGTGGTCGGAGAGCAGGAGCTTATTCATTTCGTCACGGATACGTTCACGGCTGATCTTTTGTAGTTTCGCGGCTTGTCGTGCAATCGAGGATTGTGTCTCCGGCTCGATTGAGAAATCGAGTTGCGCGGCGAAACGGACTGCACGTAACAGGCGTAGTGGGTCCTCATCGAAGCGTTTATCAGCTTCTTCACCCACAGCGCGTAAGATATGTGCGTCGAGGTCACGGCGTCCACCAAAGAGGTCGATGATGTGTCCATTGAGCGGATTCCGTGCCATCGCGTTAATCGTAAAGTCGCGACGTTGCAGGTCTTCTTCCAAGCTATCGCCGAAGCACACTTCTGGCTTGCGCGACTCCGGGTTGTAGCGTTCGCTGCGAAAGGTAGTGATCTCGACGATGTTGGTGTCGTAATGAAGGCGTACTGTGCCGAAGCGTTCACCTACTAGGACGACAGCGCTGGGACGTGTTGGTGCAACCAGACGTTTTATCTCTTCGGGACGTGCATCTGTTGCAAGGTCGGCGTCTGCGGATTGCCCACGATGGAGTAACACATCTCGTACCGTACCACCCACCATATAGAGTTGTTTTTGCTGCGCACGAAACGCTTGTGCCAGCGTGATGATAATGTCTAGCATAATAGAATATATGTATCCGCTTCGTTAGTGTTTGTGTTGGAATGCATATGCCTGCCTGCCGCGAAGAGTCGCGCCCTCTGCATAAAATGCATTCCAGCCCCAGGTAGTGCTGTCTGATAACGAAACCATTGTATCATGTTCGCCTAGTCTTGTGAATGAGGGTATTTTTCCGCGTTTCC
>CAXUIS010000153.1:0-10837 GCA_964250915.1 uncultured Ktedonobacteraceae bacterium
CCCCTTGCGGGTGCCCTGGTCCCCTCTTATATCCTTACGTTAACGCTTATGGGGTAGCCCCTTGTGGGCGCCCGTTATCTATTATGGTTTCAATTTCACATCCTACAAAATCTGTTACGGTTTCAACGCTGTTGCGGTGGAGACATCCAAGCGAACGCTGGGTGACATGGTGGACGAGAGCACAACACTCTTCACATATGTTCCCTTCGCGCCTGATGGCTTGGCACGCATCACTGAATCAACGATGGAAGAGATATTTGTCATCAGAGCATCATCACTGAAGGAGAGTTTGCCCGCAGGAATGTGCAGTAGAGCTGTTTTATCAACCTTGAACTCGACACGGCCTGCCTTGACTTCCCGAATGGTTTTGGCGAGGTCAAAGGTGATTGTGCCAGCCTTCGGGCTAGGCATCAAGCCTCGTGGTCCCAGTTTCTTACCGAGACGACCAACTTTACCCATCACATCCGGTGTGGCGATGGCGACATCAAAACCTGTCCAGTCGGCCTCAATCTGCTTGATAATGTCATCAAGCCCAACAAAGTCCGCACCAGCACTTTCGGCTTCTGCAACCTTTTCGCCCTGCGCGAAGACCAGAACTTTGACTTCTTTTCCAGTTCCGGCTGGTAGCATGGCAACACCACGAACCATCTGGTCAGCGTGACGTGGGTCTACACCAAGTTTCATGTGTATTTCAATTGTTGGGTCGAACTTGACGTAATTGATTTTCTTGAGCAGTTCAACCGCTTCGCGTGGTTCATACAGCTTTGCGCTGTCGATAAGCTTCTCAGCTTCGTTATACTTTTTTCCGTGCTTGACTGTCATATTTTTCAAAGCCCTCCTTGAGGCTAAACAACCGCAGTAACTTTCGGGCGCGACTACTCGATGGTGATACCCATGCTTCGTGCAGTACCTGCAACCATACCCTCGGCACCCTCAATATCAATCGCATTGAGGTCCTTCATCTTGAGTTCAGCAATTTCGCGCAGCTTGGCTCGATTGATCGAACCAATTTTTGTCTTGTTTGGTGTCGCGGAACCCTTCTCGACGTTCACTGCCTTCTTCAAAAGATCGGGGACAGGTGGTGTCTTGGTAATAAAGGTGAACGAGCGGTCTTCATAAATGGTGATTTCAGCAGGAATAATCATTCCCGCTTGGTCGGCAGTACGCGCGTTGTACTCCTTACAGAACATCATGATATTGACGCCCTGTGGTCCAAGCGCGGTACCAATAGGGGGTGCTGGGTTAGCCTTCCCCGCCGGAATCTGTAGACGAACTACAGCTTTGATACGCTTTGCCATGTTCTTTTAAAACTCCTAGAAACATTCTAAATCTTCTCAACTTGGAGGAAGTCGAGTACCACTGGTGTCTCTCGACCAAAGAAGGAGACCAGGACAGTGACCTTATTCTTATCCATGTTGATTTCGCTAACAGTACCAATAAATTCGGTGAATGGGCCGTCGATGACACGTACACTCTGGCCTTTTGTGAAACTGATTTTCGCCTTTGGCTTCTCAATCTCTTGCGTGACCTGTTTCAGAATCGTCTTCATCTCGTGCTCTTGCAGAGGAATAGGACGGGTGCCAGAGCCAACAAAGCTTGTGACGCCCGGTGTGTTACGCACAACGTACCACGCTTCATCGCTCATTACCATCTCTACCAATACATAGCCTGGAAACGTCTTGCGCTGCACAGTACGCCGTTGCCCTTGCTTAATCTCGACCTCTTCTTCCATTGGCACCACGATGCGGAAGATTTTGTTGCGCATGTCCATGGATGTGATGCGAGCCTCAAGGTGGGTCCTTACCTTGTTTTCATAGCCAGAGTATGTATGAATGGCGTACCACGCACGCTCGATTCCCTCTGGATTCGTTGTGGATGGATGTACGATTGGACTCGTCTGTTCCGCTTGCCCATCCTCTTTCGTATGTTCAGTTACCACGGCGTTTTCCCTCATGATGTTTCTGGCGACAAAAACACGTGCTGAAATGCAATCGCGTATTTTATCTACCTGATGTACGCGTTACTTACCCGCCGCTAATGAGTAGGAAGAGATGATATAACCCAAAGTCTACGAGAGCTAATGCTGCACCAATTATTCCAGAAAGCACAATAACGATGAGCGTCATATTGCGTGCTTCCTCAAATGTGGGCCATGTCACCTTATGACGGAGTTCATAGTAGGCGTCAAACACAAAACGACCAACACGGCTATTGCGGAAGCGCAGAAACCATGCTGGTTCTCTACTATCACGTCGTGCTTGCACTACACGGTCTTTTTTCGGTTCGCTTCGTAGTGCTGTTGTGCTAGTCTTGACAGACGGTTTAGCTTCTACTTTCGTCTGCTCCTTGACATTTTTGCGTTCATCACGAGCCATCGCACTGATGCTTTTAACTGACGAGGTATTCTCTACTTTCGTCTGCTCCTTGACATTTTTGCGTTCATCACGAGCCATCGCACCAATACTTTTGACCGACGAAGTACTTTCTACTTTCGTCTGCTCTTTCGCGTTCTTTACTTCATCACGAGCCATCGCACTGATGCTCTTAACGGGCTGATCCTTTTCGCTTGTCTTGAGGTTTGCCCGCGTTGCGGCTTGTGAACTTGGACGACTCGTATTTTTTTTCTTGTCAGCCATTTTGTTTGCCACGTTCGACCTTTCTGGACCAGTAATTAGCAGCGATTGCGTACCCCATACGTACGTGTACCTGACGCTCTACTTGGTTTCGCGGTGAGGAGCATGAACCCGACAAGTGTTACAGAACTTCTTAAATTCGAGACGCTCTGGATTATTCTTTTTGTTTTTGGATGTGGTGTAGTTACGACTCTTACACGTTGTGCAAGCCAGTGTAACCACGATGCGATTCTCTTTGCCTTTGCTTGCCATATTTTCCTCCGTTTAGGTTCTGGCTTGCCACGCCATCTATATAGTAATTATAACAATGAGCCTCAATACATTCATCCGGCTGTAGCATATTGTATGAACGTATATGTTACCAAATATTTACTACTGAATCAACCTTATTGTTGCAGAATTGTAGGAAACCGATGAATTCCGTCCTTTTGGCACCGTGAAAGCCGATGAGGACGCGATACATCGGTCCCTTCAACAAACAGCAATGGGCGCAACATGCATTGCGCCCACGCGAACGTGCAATTTCTAGCTTTCGATTTTGGTACAGATACCTGCACCCACGGTACGCCCACCCTCACGAATGGCGAACTTCACTCCCTCTTCCATCGCAACTGGCTGGATTAACTCCACCGTCATCTCGATGTTGTCCCCCGGCATCACCATCTCCACTCCCTCCGGCAACTTGATCGCTCCCGTCACGTCCGTCGTCCGAACGTAGAACTGCGGGCGATACCCGTTGAAGAACGGCGTGTGACGGCCTCCCTCTTCCTTAGAGAGCACATACACCTGTGCCTTGAACGTCTTGTGCGGCTTGATCGACCCTGGCTTGGCAAGCACTTGCCCTCGCTCGATGTCCGCGCGCTCGATACCACGTAACAGACAGCCTACATTATCTCCAGCCATCCCCGTGTCCAACGTCTTCTGGAACATCTCCACCCCCGTCACCACCACACTGCGGGTCACTTCCTGCATGCCGATGATCTCCACGTTCTCCCCCACCTTGACCACTCCACGCTCGATACGACCCGTTGCCACCGTACCACGTCCCTTAATGCCAAACACGTCTTCCACCGGCATCAAGAACGGACGATCTGTAGGACGAGCAGGCGTGGGAATGTAGCTATCCACCGCATCCATCAACTCCCAGATGCTCTTGGCGGCTTCGTCGTTGCGCGACAGGTCGCCCTTGCTTTCCAGGGCACGTAGGGCCGAGCCACGAATGACCGGCACATCGTCGCCGGGGAACTGGTTCTTCGATAAGAGTTCGCGCACTTCCAGTTCGACCAGTTCGAGCAACTCTTCGTCGTCCATCATGTCCACTTTGTTCAAAAACACCACCATCGCGGGGACTTCCACCTGGCGAGCGAGCAAGACGTGCTCACGCGTCTGTGGCATCGGGCCGTCAGGAGCACTCACGACCAGGATCGCGCCATCCATTTGGGCGGCACCGGTGATCATGTTCTTGATGTAGTCGGCGTGTCCTGGGCAGTCCACGTGAGCGTAGTGGCGTTGCTCGGTCTCGTACTCCAGGTGGGCGATGGCGATGGTAATGCCGCGCTCGCGCTCTTCTGGGGCCTTGTCGATCTGGTCGAAGGCGGTGTACTTGTTGGTGGCACTTAAGGTTGCCAGCACCTTGGTGATCGCGGCGGTCAGGGTTGTTTTGCCGTGGTCGATGTGTCCAATCGTGCCCACGTTCACGTGCGGCTTCGTCCGCTCAAATTTCTTCTTTGCCATGCCTTTTAAGGCTCCTCCTGCGATTATTAACATTCAGACTCTATAAGGACTGATGTATCACGTCCTCTGTGCGGTCAGAATGTCAGTAGGACGCGATACATCGGTCCCTACAATAGAACACTTGCGACCAACTAACAGTAGTATAGACATGCAGCAGCCATCCCCTGGTAGTATGATCGTCCTATCACGGTACATTTCCCGTATTCTCAATAGAATGCTAATAGGGGAAATAACGATTCATCCAGAAGATGGCAGCAAAAGCTTTTTTATGTCCTGCGTGGGTTTCTGGCAGGATGCGACCAGAGCAGAGAGGGCATCTGGTGCAAGCACCATTCAAAAAACCACTGGAGCCCGTGATGGGATTTGAACCCATGACCTCAGTCTTACCAAGACTGCGCGCTACCCCTGTGCCACACGGGCCAACCTTGCATACGTGGCGCGAAAACGCACGGCGCATGGGTGGGCAGTGGAGGATTCGAACCTCCGAAGCTCTCGCAACTGATTTACAGTCAGTCCCATTTGTCCACTTTGGTAACTGCCCAGGTTGAGGAACACACCAGTTCATTCTGAGTGATCGACGTGGCTATTATAGCCGACTCTTAAAAGCATGTCAAGCATCTTCTGACAAAACTATGAAGTGGATAAGAGGAGTTTAGCGAAAACACGATCAGTCATGTTTTCGCTAAACTCCTCTTATCCATTTTTCCTATCTCGCAATTAAAGTAAACGACAGTATTTTTCGATGTGTTACAATGAGAACAGATGCACAAAGATATTCAGATGTTGTTTTCAGGTGTTTATAAAGTTGTAACAAAAAGCATTGCTTCTTGCACAATTTGCTGGTATAATCTCTCTCGTTGGAGAAAAACACCTCACCCCTTAGCACACTTCAGGACGTTGACGCTCTGTGCGAAAAAGTGACCTGAAATGAACAATTTGCGGTTCTTACGCAATCCTGAATGTGTATGGTTGTTATTGGTTTTGGAATACATGGACTAGGAATAAAGAGGTAGCTCACTATGGCAACAAACTACGACTTTAGCCGTTCTTCCTTACTCAGCGAGCAGTACCAGCGCGATATGGAACTCATAGCACTTGCATTGCAAGAAGAGAGTTTGGATGAGCGCGAAGACCGACTCGGCCTCGTTGCACACTCCTGGTCACTCACCAGTGCTTGTTTCCACGCTCAGTTAGAGTCAAGTGATACACCCGCTTACGCCTCTGTTGCTTTTGCTCGTTCGTAATATTAGCAGAATAGATATGTTGTAAACCATGCCTCACCCACCCGAACTTATACCGGATG
This sequence comes from uncultured Ktedonobacteraceae bacterium, assembly GCA_964250915.1. Classification (GTDB taxonomy): domain Bacteria; phylum Chloroflexota; class Ktedonobacteria; order Ktedonobacterales; family Ktedonobacteraceae; genus JBBQVS01. The sequence goes on from CAXUIS010000153.1 coordinate 5,671, forward strand.
CACTGACGTACCAGACGCCTGTGCAATTTGGCATGGTGTATTGGGTAAACTTTGGCTACCCAATACTGCCGCCAGGGATAGAAGAGAAACGTATCCTGGATTGGCATCCTGCTCTCGTTGTATCGGGCGATCCTTTTTGTCGCCACGCGGGAGCGGTCAACGTTGTCGCGCTTACCTCTTATCGTGGCAAGTTGCGACCATACCACCATCTCCTCCTGAAAAGAGACTATCCGTTATTCGATACGGACAGCCTTGTGAAAACTGAACTGATGTACCCTATTCTGCGCACATTACTAGCAGATCAGTATGCCATATGCAAACTGAATGATGCAGACCTGCGAGCCGTCATGGGCAAAATTGCCAATAGCCTCGCCATCACCATGTATTATTCGTTGCACTAGGAGAGGAAGCATGACTGGAGATGCGAATCAGCTTCGTCTTCTACCATCTGTTGAAGAACTTCTGCAATCAGAAATTGGACAGCAACTCGTCGCGCAATTCTCACATCCGCTCACCGTACGAGCTATTCGTGCCAGTCTCACTCTTGCCCGAACACACATTCTTGCAGGCGCGCAATGTCCTTCTTATATAGAACTGCTTGAGACTGCTGAACAGCATATACGTTTAGAACAACAACCACATCTTCGTCCCGTTATTAACGCAACAGGCGTCATCATCAATACAAATCTTGGTCGTGCACCTCTCAGTTATGAGGCATTACAAGCTGTACAGTATGTGGCAAGTGGCTACTCAAACCTGGAATATGACCTGGATGCAGGAGAGCGCGGCTCACGACATACGCACGTTGAGGCACTTCTACGTGAGTTGACAGGAGCCGAAGCAGCCCTTGTCACAAATAATACGGCGGCTGCCGTCCTCTTAGGATTAAGCACACTCGCGCTTGGGCGCGAGGTTATCATCTCGCGTGGGCAGTTAGTCGAGATCGGCGGAGGCTTTCGTGTCCCCGATGTTATGCGTCAAAGTGGTTGTTCTCTTGTCGAGGTTGGGACAACGAATCGTACACGCCTTAAAGACTATACAGACGCGATTACGGAACGTACTGCTCTTCTCCTTGCGGTTCATCCCAGCAACTTCCTAATCACGGGTTTTACCGAGTCAACGCCGCTTGCTGATCTTTCTGCACTGGCACATCAACACAATTTGCTCGTCATGAACGATTTGGGCAGTGGTTGTCTGCTTGCCAGCGAGACCTATGGCTTAACACACGAACCAACGCCTCAGGAGAGTATTGCGGCAGGTGCCGATGTGGTGTGTTTTTCTGGTGACAAACTGTTGGGAGGCCCACAAGCTGGTATCCTGCTTGGCAAATCTGCGGTGATCGCACGACTTGCCAAACATCCACTTATGCGAGCCGTACGTATTGACAAGATGACGCTTGCGGCCCTTGAAGCCACGCTGAGACACTATCAACGAGGACAGGCCGAAACGCATATTCCCATCTGGCGTATGATCTCTGCACACCCTGAAAAAATATACAGACGCGCCACTCACTGTGTCATGCAACTGCAAGAACACGGCATAGCCGCACGCGTTCAACGTGGCGAGTCCACTATCGGCGGTGGCTCCCTCCCTGGTGAAACTCTTCCCACCACGCTTGTCGCAATAGATGCTACAAAAACACTTCTGTCATTGGAAGAACTCGCAAAAAAATTGCGTATGCACACAACTCCCATCATTGTGCGTATCGCTAAGAACGCCCTTCTGCTCGACCTACGTACCGTTTTTGAAGAGCAAGATGAGAATGTTGTACAAGCTTTAGTAGAAGTGCTGACGCAATTAAGCTAAGCCTAACTGACGCGCTTTGACTATAACCTGTGAGCGGTCACGTGCCCCTAGCTTGGAGAAGATGTGATTGATATGCGTCTTGATGGTTGCCTCGCTGATAACAAGTTCCGTTGCGATCTCTGTGTTACTGTATCCTTGCGCGATCAGCTGCACAACTTCTAGTTCGCGCGCGGTTAGCCCCATCTTCTCCACCTCTGTAAAGAATAAAGTATTTTTAGGTACCTGTGGCTCCTGAGTATGAAGTCCAGCTAGAAGTTGTGCGACGCTGGATGCTTGTAGGAGAATCTGCCCACGCGCAACCGTTCGCACTGCACTGCATAATTCTTCAGAACTACAATCCTTGAGCAGATATCCAGACGCTCCCGCACGCATCCCTTCCATGACCAACTCTGGTGTGTCAAATGTTGTCAGGAGTAAGATATGAGGTTTCGGCACTACCTGCTTGTGAATTCGTTCTGTCGCCTCGATACCATCGAGTAAGGGCATACGAATATCCATGAGAATCACGTCAGGGAGCAGTTTCTCTGCGAGTTGTATCACGATAAGGCCATTTTCGGCCTCCCCAATAACCTCGATGTCTGGTGTATCTTCCAGAATGATGCGTACTCCTTCTCTCATCAGACGCTGATCGTCTGCTATCTCCTTGCAAATAGGAGAAGCATGTAAGCACCGGCAAAAAGCAGTTCAAACCCTGCTCTCCTAACGACTGGTGCCTGTGTCGTGATACCTATATAGAGTGCGACACCTATCATTATGATATCATTTGTTATCATGCCTGCTGCTCACTGGAGCATGCATGCCTTTCGCAAAAACAAACCTATGATTGACCAGCTTCGTCAACAACGCGATGCAGTTATTGCATAAACGGGGTGCGCTAAAGCGGACCCGTACAGGAGCTATCGATGGGTGCTAGGATACAAGGCAAGTCCTGTACGGGTCCGCTTTAGCGCACCCAGCGATTGAGGGCAAGATTTTTCTTCTCTCGTTCATTTGTTCACCTGCATTATCTGGTCCTACGGGAATTTATCCCGTCAAGAAGGAGTGTCAATCATGATCAAATCCCCCCTACAGTTACAACCGACCTTGTACATTCCATCAATATTGTCGCAGGGGACCCCTACGCCTTCAGGCGAGGGGAGGAATGCGACCCCCTTTCTCCTCGATTGACGCATTTCATTTGACAAACCTCTCCATCTATGGTAGAGTTTCTGCATGGACAGAACCGTCAGACTACACCTTCATCCGACGCCCGAACAAGCCGTGCTCTTGAATGAGACGCTTGCACAGTTCACGCATGCCTTCAATCTGGTATGTCGCTACGGATGGGACAAGCACGAAAAAAACGGGGTCAAGTTGCATCACGCGACGTACTATGACACCAAAGCGGCTTGTCCTGGGCTTGTCTCTGACTTGCTCATCCAAGCGCGTGTCAAAGCCACCGAAGCTGTGAAATCCGCATTGACCTGGAAAGCCAAGAAAGAAGCAACACACGCAAAGAAGGTTGCAAAAGCACGCAAGCAAGGCAAGCCCGACCCTCGCTTCAAGCCTGTGAAGTGTCCTGAGAGCATGCAGTGCGCTATCCGCTACAACGTGCATACCTACACGCTCAACTGGGACAAGCAGGTTGTTCGACTTTCGACAAGCGGGGGCAAAGTCATGCTTCCCTTTACCGTTCCTCACTACAATATGCAGTACGCCGGGAACAAGGTTGCGACTGCTGACCTGCTGTGTCGCAACGGCACATGGTGGTTGCACGTTGTCGTGTCGGTCCCTCAACCTGTTGTGCAAGAGGACCCAACCGTTGTTGGGATTGACTTGGGACTCAACCGCCCTGCTGTCACCTCTCAAAAACAGTTTCTTGGAAGCAAGCGATGGAAAGAGATTGACCGTCGCGCCTTTCGCCTCAAACGTAAACTGCACGTCAAAGGAACGAAATCTGCGAAGCGTCACCTCAAGAAATTGAGTGGCAAGCAAGCGCGTTTCCACAAGGACTGCGATCACGTTTTGAGTAAACAGATTGTTGCCAGTACCCCTACTGGGGCAACGATCGTCCTTGAGAACTTGACTAATATACGGGAGAGTTCCAAGATCGGACGTGGCAAGGACAACACGAACATTGAGAATAAACGGAAGTTGCACAGGTGGACGTTTGCCCAACTGTATAGCTTCATCGCCTACAAGGGGCAAGAGCGCGGTATTCGTGTCGAGAAGGTTGACCCTCGACATACTTCTCAGACCTGTTCCAAATGTGGACACCAAGCTCATACCAATCGACGTTCTCAAAGTGTGTTCCTCTGTCGGAAATGCGGCTACAGCCTCAATGCTGACTTAAATGCGTCTTACAATATACGAGACAAGTACCTTGCTACTTCTCTTGCGAGTCTTGATACACTCTCGACTCGTGGGGTGTCGTCAACCACCCTCTCGTCTCAAGCTTCGGCTTAGGGACAAGTCTTTCCCGTTCTACGGGATAGGTAGTTGACTATGGGTGTCTATAGTGGTAGTACTTGGTGCTCTCTTGACCACAGTCGGTGCAGTGATTAGCAAAGTAGACCCTACGATCCTGACTAATGGGAGTCTCATGACAGGGACAGCACGAGTTTATGCAAACTACATGTTTGCACGAAACCTTGCATTAGCGATGATGTTGCTGTTTCTCCTCGGAATAAGGGCGCGACGGATGCTTGCAGGGTTCATGGTGCTGATCGCTCTCATTCAAGTTTTTGATGTAGTAGACGACCTGGCACGTGGAGCATTTATGCTTGTTCCAGGCTTACTCGTGTTCGCCATCGTGTTCCTCATTGGAGCGCGGCGGCTGTTTGGACAGGCAATCTGGCATGTTGAAGCTTGGCGCGGCCTGGATAATCATTCCTAGGTAGTTAATACTCTACAAAAAAACCACCTTTAATGACATAGAAACTAGGTAGCGTCACGGTTGGGGTACCGTGAGAGGATTTTATCTTGAGGCGGTAGAGAGCAAAATCTGTTTCGGTTTTTCCTGTATAGCCAACACGTCGTGCCTCGCCACACACATGTTCGGGTGCTCCTGTTGTGGCAACGGGTACCTTTCCCCACGAGTGCTTAAACGTTGCGCTGCTAATCGTAACGGCTGGAATGTACGTTTGTTGCGATGACGGTAGCAACTCGTGACTCATAACGTGCTCTTCCTATAAGATGCCATACGCACCCTGGATGTGCAAAACATTCACAAATAATTTCTCCGCTACAGCTTATACGAATGGCACAACAAAAGTGAGACAAAAATTTTCATTTGTTTTATAATGCAGAAAAGAAGAAAGGGCCTGCTTCACTCAAAAAAAAAAGTGGGTGGGGTGAGAGGGAGCCGGGGTGTTTTTTTTTT
>CAXUIS010000153.1:10847-12375 GCA_964250915.1 uncultured Ktedonobacteraceae bacterium
CTCATGCAACATGTTGCATGAGTGAAGCAGGCCCTTTCTTCTTTTCTATTATTTGCCTACATTGAAGCGGAAATGTACAATGTCGCCATCTTGCACAACGTACTCTTTGCCTTCTAGTCGTTGCAGGCCCTTCTTGGATGCGGCTGCGAACGAGCCAGATGCCATGAAGTCTTCGTAGCGTGTCACCTCGGCGCGAATAAAACCTCGTTCAATGTCCGAGTGGATTTTTCCAGCTGCCTCTGGTGCTTTTGCTCCACTTGTGACCGTCCACGCGCGAACTTCGTCCTCACCCGCCGTCAGGAACGTGATAAGGTTGAGCAGACGATAGCCAACCTGAATTACGCGGTCTGCTCCCAGCTGCGGCAGACCCAATGATTCAAGGTACTCTTGCGCGTCCTCTTCTGGCAACTCGGCAAGCTCCGCCTCCAAACGTGCGGAGACTGCCGCAACCTCGGCTCCCTCGTCCTTAGCTCGTTGAGCAACCGCAGCGATGCCCTTGAGTTCGCCTGTCAGGTCTGGTGTTGCATCACCCGATGCAATTTTTGCCAGAATGGTCTGGGCCTCGCCCAGTACATCTTCGCTGACGTTTAGCACATACATTCGTGGCTTCATCGTGATCAAAAAGAGTTCGCTCAACAAGCCACGTTCCTGCTGCGATAGCTCGACCTCGCTTGCCAGTTTTAGTTCGTTGAGCACGTCTTGCAGTTTGTGTAGAACCTCTAACTCTTGTATATACTTCTTGTCGCCGGACTTTGCCGCCTTTGTTGTGCGCTCGATACGCTTCTCGACGGAGGCAAGGTCGGTTAACACCAATTCAGCATTGAGACTATCCAGATCGCGGTTCGGGTCGATCTCTCCATTGATATGTGGTACGTTGCTATTGCTAAATGTGCGCAACACGATTGCTAGCGCATCAGCATTGCGAATATGCCCCAGAAATTCTGCACTTAATCCCTTGCGCTCCTCTTGCTTCTCTTTCGCTGTCTGTCCCATACCCGCGACATCCACAAACTCAACCGTCGTATACGTTGTCTTCTTGGGATTGAATATCTCCGCGAGTGGTTGCAGCCGTGCATCGGGGACCTGCACCATCGCCAGATTTGCCTGCACTGTGCTACTCGCGTATCCGCTCACGGGCGCACCCGCCTTCGTCAGTGCATTAAACAATGTCGTCTTACCACTCTGTGGCAAACCAATAATACCTATAGTAAGGGCCATAAAAACTCGTTCCTTCTCACCATTTGTGTTTCTTTATGTGTGTTTGATACGAACATATTTTATCATGCTCTAACAAATGTTCCTAATTGGGTGTGCTAAAGCAGACCCGTACAGGGGCAATGGCGGCTCGTGGAAGAAAGTCCTGTACGGGTCTGCTTTAGCGCACCCTCTTTAGACACACGGACGCCCACAAGAGGCAATCCTGTTTAAATATGTGCAATCGGGACGGATTTGGGGAACACACGGACGCCCACAAGGGGCTACCCTACTATACAACACATGCAGAGCAGGCAAGAGCATTGTTGTATAG
>CAXUIS010000153.1:12385-12560 GCA_964250915.1 uncultured Ktedonobacteraceae bacterium
GGGCCAGGCCAGCGTGACACCGACTATCTTTTTCCCCACCGGGACCCCTCCCCACCCCTCGGACGCGATAAATCGGTCCCTACAGGACACTTCTTCCCCTCAAAACTTTTTAAAGTTTCTGTAAAGCCGCTTATACAGCCTTCTTATCACCTCTAAACACGTTGATATGTCATAC
>CAXUIS010000154.1:0-4154 GCA_964250915.1 uncultured Ktedonobacteraceae bacterium
GTTGCTACGTTGGCGAGGGCAAGAGCTTCCTCTTCCTGAAATATGTCTGGTTTGGAAGGAAATGCTGCCAAGGATCGTAACGCAAGACGCGCCTCTTGCGAAAGATGCTGATCACTTCGCGCAATCACAGTCTGCAACGAAAATGTTGTATCTCCCGCAATGCTTGATATGCCTTCTGTGGGGTCCAATGGCTGCGAAAGACGAAGACGCTTCTCAGGAGAGCACAGTCGTTCGAGAGCACGTGCTAGACGACGCTCATGCTTATGATGCGTCTCCGCTTGTATATAACGTCCCATCAGAGTGAGTGCGAGAGGAAGGCTCCCAACAGCTTGTACAAGGTCTCGTACTTCATATACAACACTCTTAGATACTGGTGCTATGTGTGTAAGCAGCATCATGCCTTCATTTATAGATAACTCATGAATAGTCGTTGCCGCTTCGCCAGCACATTGAAGCGCAACATGAGTCTGCCGTGTTGTAATAAGATAGGTACAATGAGGTCCTCCGATTTGTAAGGCAAAAGCCACGTCAACATCCCATACATCATCAATGACGATCAATAAAGAACGCGTACCAATCGTAGTACGTAGAGCTTGAGTAAGTTCCTCTATGCTCGTAAGCTTTTTTCTTTGCGTATTACTGAGACCGAGCAGTTTAGCCCAACGACTCAATAGACTCAAGACATTCGGCTGAGAACCTACGTGTGCCCAAAGAATACCGCCCGAAAATGCTGTACGCACCTCTGCATCAAAAGAAAGAGCAATTGCAAGAGCCGTTTTTCCCACTCCTGGCATGCCTTGTAGCGCGAGAGTTGTTGCACTTTTCTGCTGTATAAGTCGATGTTTGAGAGAAGCAAGCACGTTTTCACGCCCTACTAGCGGATGACGCATAGAGGGAATAGCAGAATCGTAGAGTGTTACATGAGTAACTTCTGCTGTATTTTTGATTGTTATGGCGTGTCGCACTTCTCCAGAAGGCTGAATGAGACCTAATTCAGCCATACTCTTTTGGAAGAGTTCAGATAGCTTAAGACGATGTTCTGGATTAGGAAAGGTAACTCCATTTTCCCAGCGCGAAACGGTAAATGGATTGGTATTCACGTACTTTGCTACATCACTTTGTGACCAACCGCGTTCCTTGCGTTCATGTCGTAGCAGCCCGTTTGGAGTCTTATTGGCGTCTGACATGTCATCTTGTCTTTCTTTATGCTAGAAGTGGTAGTGTGTTCAGCCAGTGTAAAACGTCTGATGTACGTTCGTGATGTTCAGCCTCGAAGATCGCAAGTGCTTGCTGACCTTTGCTCCGTGCCTCTATGAAATTCCCCTCCTGTGCGTCGATGCGCCCCGTACCAAAGTATGCGAGGGCAAGCAATTCCTGTGCTTCTATCATGTGCGAGAGCGGAAGAGCCTCACTGAAAAGCGTCTTTGCCTGTGACCAGTTACCGCGTCTAATACAGACCTCGCCCCATTCGTTGAGCGTCTCACAAATGAGCCAACGATGCTCAACTTCACGCGCTAGAGCAAGGCTTTCCTGAAAATAGGTCTCTGAAAGCGTACAGTGGTGTAGCAAGTCCTCTAATATCCCCATATTTTGTAGGACGCTACTCAAACGAACACGATGTCCAATTCTGCGTGCGAGATTCAGGCTTTCCTGATAGTATGCTCTCGCTCGATCATAACTGCTCCGTCGAACTGCAATTGCACCCATGACCATCAGTAGAGCACTGAGGCGTTGGCGATGCTCCATCTCGCGTGCCTTGTCGATACCCTCTTGCACGTAGTATTCAGCTAACGTATACTCTCCACGTTTGGTTGCCTTCGCGCCCAAGTTCTGTAGTAGTGTACACATTGTTTCCCAATCGCCAATTGCTCGTGCGACTTCTAAGCCTTCCAGATAGAGAGCATCACCACGCTGAAATTCCCCTAAACCATCTACAGCCTCACCTAGCGTTCTCAGCAATGTTGCTATCTGCCACGCATTCTTTGTAACACGAGCTAGTGTCAATCCTTCTTGCGCGAAGTGAAGAGCGGCAGAAAAGTCGCCACGATTGAGAGCCGTCTCACCTTGATTAGCTAAGAGACTGCTTAAAATTTCGTGATTGTCGTACTGCCGCGCACGCGCAATACCACCCTCGTAGTGTTGCTCAGCCACTGCTAACATACCGCGTCGTTCGGCGATGCGTCCAAGTGCGAGATGTAGACGTGCCTTGAGAAGGCTCTCGAACTCCTCTTGAGGGAGCGCATTTGTTTCAGGATGTGCGATAAGAGGGTGTGTAGCAAGGGCATGACTCAAATATGTCTCAGCGAGATCATAGAGTCCCCGTGCCTCCCAAAATGGTGCAAGAGCTAACACACTGTGTACAAACGGTTCGTGCATCTCATGCTTCACAGCTAGATGTAACGCGGTACGTATATTTGTCGCGCCTCGCTCCAGGTGCATATAGTCTCTTTGATGTTTCAACACAAAGTTTTTGTTGTAAAGAACGAGACGTTGCTCTGCATCAGGATCGGAAGCATCAAGTCGAGCGTAGTCCGCTATCGTTTGATGGAGACTATAACGGTTCGTGCTACTTACTTCCAGTAGACCTGTGTCCTCCAATGCATCAAGCACATCTGTAGAAATGTCGGCAACGGCGAGAGCTACTTCCTGAGAAAAGGTGTTAGGCTTTGGCGCGAAGATCGCAAGGGCGCGTAACGCTTGCCGTACCTCTGGTGCAAGTTGCTGATCACTTAATGCAATAACGGCTTGCAATGAGAATGGTGTGCCAACAGGAAGGCTTGGGGGGCGTTGAGTTATATAGGTATTCTGCGAGAGATGTAAACGTTCTCGCATTGTCTGTAAATGCTCAAGAGCTGCTTTGATGCGTCGTGGCTGGTCACTATACGCGTGTAGTTGTAGATAACGACCCATAATGGTTAATGCGAGTGGAAGACCACCGGCAGCACGTACAAGGGCAAGAGCCGCATCGGGTTCGTTTGCAACAACGGTTGGAGCAAAGCGCGTCAAAAGGGCAAGACCATCACTCTCGTTCAACTCTTGAACAATAGTTGCGTGCTCTGCCGCGAATTGTACCGCTACCTGTGGAAAGCGTGTTGTAAGCAGATACGTACAATGTGGACCTCCAATCTTGAGTGCGAATGCATCCTCAATCCGCCATACGTCGTCGAGCACAAGCAACATACGGCGCGCTCCAATTACATCTCGTAGCGTATTACCCCATTCCGTAAGATTGGTGAGTCTTGCAATCTCGGAGGGCGCGATGCTTAGCAGCGCACCCCAGTTGCTAAGCAAACCAGTGAGGTTTGGATACTGACTTACGCCCGCCCAAAGAATACCGTGCTGAAAATGTGCTTGAATCTCGCTATCATGTGCAAGCTGGTTGGCAAGTGCAGTCTTTCCTACACCTGGCAGACCGTTTAATGCGGAAATTACAAGGCTTTTCTGTGCGAGTAGATGTGTTTTTAGCTGACGAAGTAGATTCTCTCGTCCTATAAGTTCATTCATCTGTAGTGGTAAAGGCGGAATAGCAGGATCACACACAGGAACATAGTTGTGTTGCAGCGTTTCTCGCCTTTGAATGGACTGATATAGCACGTTTGAGTGTGAAACCGTTTCCGTATCAGAACGCGTTACATCAGTCCTTACGAACCCTAACGCTTCATCATCTAGCGCAAAAAGCGTACAAAGTTTCACTCGGAAATATGCGTTAGGATGGCTTATACCCCGCTCCCAGCGTCCCACCGTAAAAGCTTGGGTCCCAATTTGCTGAGCTAGATGATGCTGAGACCAACCCCGATTCTCACGCTGCCTCTTCAAGTACGCGTTAGGTTGCTTACTCTTTTCTCGATTTCTTCTTATCATGCTCAAACTCCCCTCTTTTACGGCTTTAGTACGAATACTACTTTATAGTAACATGGACGTTTCAGCAATGAGACTTATAAATGATACATGTGATATGTCTTTTGAAGCTAATGGAGGGCATACTAGGGGTAGAACGGAGAAGGTAACTATACCTTCAATAGAGTAAAAATGAGAGGAAATTTCAAGATGAGCACACTCCACTTCTTCCGGTTATCTTGTCCTACTGGCCCCGACGATGACGATGGTACTGAAAAACTTTCTTAGTAGGAAAAACAGAGGAGGTGGAGCTTGAC
>CAXUIS010000154.1:4164-12524 GCA_964250915.1 uncultured Ktedonobacteraceae bacterium
CGCCACTGCGTAGCTTGCTACGCCAGTCCGCGTATGGTAGTGACAGGTGCTCTGCCCCTGTCATGCTTGAGTTTAATACCTTAAATAGCCTTCTATTTTTTCCTACTAGACAATTCTCGCAACCCTTGATACGATAGTAGGTATCTATTTCAATAAGAAAAGAAAGGGTGCTTGCTATGACACAGGTAGAAACATACATTACAGAACATGAGAACGCGTTTCTTGAGGATTTGAAAGGATGGTTACGCATTCCTAGTATCAGCACGCTACCAGAGTATACAGACGATATGCAGCGTGCTGCGAACTATGCGGTAGCACAGTTGCAGCGTATCGGCTTCGACAATACTGGCTTGATACAGACGCAAGGGCATCCCCTCGTCTATGGTGAATGGCTCAAAGCACCAGGAAAGCCAACGGTTCTCATCTACGGGCATTATGATGTGCAACCAGTTGATCCCGTGAACCTGTGGGACAGTCCACCATTCGAGCCAACGATACGCAATGGTAATATCTATGCTCGTGGGGCATGTGACGATAAGGGACAGACAATGCTGGTTTTCAAAGCCCTTGAGTCGCTTATGAGTGTCAACGGCACGCTTCCCGTTAACGTACGAGTTCTCATTGAGGGTGAGGAGGAGGCAGGTGGTGAATCTATTGAGCACTACGTCAGAACTTCGCCCGAACATTTGAAATGTGATGCTGCATTCATCTGTGATACAGGCACGCCCGCGAAGGATATTCCCGCACTTGTCTCAGGGCTACGTGGCATCATCTACACCGAGGTCGAGGTACAGGGAGCAAAGCGCGATTTGCATTCAGGATCATATGGTGGAGTCGCTCCAAATCCACTGCATGCGCTTGCTATCATCATCAGTCGCTTGAAAGATGCTGATGGGCATATTCATATTCCAGGCTTGTACGATAGATTGCGGAAGCCGACGCACGAGGAAAAAGAGTTCTGGCATAATGACCCGTTGCATATTAACGAGTCGTTATTGGAAGAGATGGGCGTCTCGCAGCTATCGGGCGAGCTAGAATATCCACCTTTGGAACGTATCTCCGCTCGTCCAACGCTTGAGGTGCACGGCATCGTTGGCGGGTTTATAGGTGAGGGTGGTAAGACAGTTATTCCCGCCGTTGCGAAAGCCAAGATTAGTCTGCGCTTACCGGCCGACCTCAAATCTGCCGAGGTATTCACGCTCTTTGAACGCGCTGTGAAGGACGTTGCGCCACCAGATGTAACTGTTACTGTTCACAATTTGCACGGTGGCGAAGGTATTCTTGTCACGCCTGAGAGTTTGCCCATTAAAGCCGCGATGGAGGCATTGAAGGAGACCTATGGCAAAGACCCTGTGTTTCTGCGAGAGGGCGGTTCTATTCCTATTGCATCCCTCTTCTACGAACTTCTGGGCGTGCCTGTCGTGCTGATGGGCTTTGCTTTGCCTGATGATAGTGTACATGCGCCAAACGAGAAATATTCGCTCGACCAGTTCTTCAAGGGCGTTCGCACTGTTGCAGGCTTCTTAGAAAAGATGGGTGCATAGTCGGTAGGGGCAGCAATTCATTGTGCCCAATGATGGGTTGGGTGAGGTTCACTTTGCCACGAGATGCAATTTGGGGACGTTGGCCCCTCTACCCCAATCTTTGGGCGCAATGAATTGCTGCCCCTACCGATCAACCGAATAAGCACTTGCATGTATGCTAGCAACGTACTATCATAAAGGATAGGAGAAAAAGTACCTCTTGTTAGACTAGTTGGAGTATACATGCATACCTTACCGCTCGCATATGTATTGGATTGGGGCTGGCTCCGTATAGGTCCGCCCTACATCTATATCAATATTAATCCAGTCCTTTTACAGATCGGCCCGCTAGCACTGCGCTGGTATGGTCTTATGTATGTCGTTGCTATTCTCATTGGTTTATGGTCCATCAAGGGTTATACACAGCGCAAAGGTATTTCGCCAAGAATAGTAGATCGCGTGGTGTGGTGGTCTATCGCGGCAGGTGTGATTGGTGGACGCCTCTATTTTGTAATACAGCAACCCGATCTGGTTTCAGGTTATCTCTTGCAACCGTGGCGCATCCTGGCAACATGGGAGGGGGGTATGGCCTTCTTTGGTGCAATCTTCTTGGTGCTGGCTACACTTTTCTGGCGTGCGCGTGTCGAGCGTGTAAATCCGCTTGTGCTGATGGATGCGGCAGTCTTGTTTGGTGCTATTGGGCAAATCTTTGGGCGTATAGGTAATCTCATCAATGGTGATATTATCGGCTATCCTAGTACATTGCCGTGGTCAACTGTCTATCAACATCCTCATAGCTGGGCCTGTCTCAATCCAGCAACCTGTAATGTGCCTGTACAGCCCGCCGCCGCGTATGAACTGCTGACCAATCTAGTCGTACTTGCACTCTTGCTCGTCATAGTACGGCGTGTGACGCGTCCGGGCGTCCTTCTGCTCGTCTATCTTTACTGCTATGTCATCACACAATTTCTGCTCTTCTTTGTGCGTGATAATGTTATTGTCAGCTTCCTCGGCCTGAACTGGGGTCTCAAGCAGGCACAATGGACCTCGCTTGTATTATTTGTAATTCTACTGCCCACTACCTATTTCATTATGCGACGTTCTCGTCCCATACCAGCAGGCGAAGTTGCCGCGACCTATGGTATTCCGCAGAAGCCTCAGCCACCGTTGGAGCCAAAAACGCTTGACGGTGAGGTTGTCGAGGTCAAAGAGGACGGGAAGCCAGAGATTGTAGAGAAAAAATAAAATATTCATGGAGAAATATATTCTTATGGCATTTCCAGACCTCTCTGCGGCCCTCGCGCAAAAACCGCTTGGCTTTGTTTTTGATATTGACGGTACGCTTAGTCCAATTGCTCCCACGCCACAAGCAGCGTATCTTTATCCTGGCGTAGCTGCTATGCTTGAATCCCTGCGACAACATGCACATGTAGCGATTATGACGGGACGTGGGCTACGCGACGGCGCACAAATCGTCAACGTCGATAACCTGACATACATTGGTACGCATGGCTTGGAGTGGAGTGATGGTTTGCCCTCGACGCATGAGGTGCGAATTGAGCCAGAGGCGATGCGCTATGTCCAACCTGGACAGCAACTACTCGATCTTGTGCAGCAACATCTGGACAACTTGCCAGGGGTGATTGTGCAACGCAAAACCGTTGGTGGAACACTGCATTACCGCGGCTCCTCGACTCCTGAGCAGACCCGCGAACACTTGCTGGCACTACTAGAGGAGCCCACACGTCAATTGGGCATGCGCCTTGGAGAGGGCAAGATGGTTGTCGAGGTGTTAGCCCCATTGGGCATTAACAAGGGGCAAGCATTACGAAGTTATGCGCAACGTTTTAGCTTGCGTAGCCTTATCTTCGCAGGTGATGACCGTACAGACCTTGATGCGATATTGGAGGCTGAACAGCTTCGTCAAGAAGGCTGTACAACGGTCTCTATTGTTGTACAGCATTCCGACACACTACCTGAACTGCTGGCTCATGCCGATATCATCGTAGATGGTGTAGAAGGCATGGCACAACTTATGCAAGAAATGGTACAGACATTGTAGTAGACTGTTAAACGACATGTGTCACTTGAACCAGGGCACCCGCAAGGGGATGCCCCTCCCATACGACGTGGCTTCCCAGGTGCTTTTGTGTATGGGAGGGGCATCCCCTTGCGGGTGCCCTTGCTTTTGTCAAATGTGCTTTGACGGTCCCTACTAGCCTGCGTTAGCAACGAGCTTGTCGCTAGTTGGCTGAATCTGTGTTGCTACAGCGACAGCATCGTCTGCTACTGCTTGAGCGAGCAACTTGTTGATATCGCTGATCTGTTTCGTCAACCACATGTTGAGATCACTGCGCTCTACTGCCTGACGTGCGAGCGTCGCTTTCGCATGACGCTCCTCTTTAGAAAGCGTCACCGCCTTATAGAGGGCTTGTGCTGTCTCGTTGACATCGGTTGGAGATGTGGGGATGGATCCCTTCGCAAGTTGTTGGAACGCGCCTGCCGTGCGCGAAAGTACCAGCACACCATCGCGCTGGTTGACCACTGGCCCCTCTTTGGCGACCAGATTCATGCCATCAATAATCGGATTGACTAGCAATACATCATAATATTGCATTGCAGCAAGGGCACGAACACGATCATTATCACAAAAACCATGTACTGGTGTCCAGTCTTCAGTTCCATATTTTTGATTAATTGCCTGCATCGCATCCATCACATCAGCACTATAGCGACGATAGACAGGTAGCGTCTGGCGTGATGGAACAAGAAACGCCAGAAATGTAACCTTCCCATGCAGTTCGGGATGAGTTTCGAGCATTTTGTCATACGCTTGAAAGCCACGCAAAATGTTTTTTGTTGGTTCAATGCGGTCCACACGCATAATAGTGTGTTCGCGCAACAATGGTTGAATCTTTTCGGCGGCTCGTTTACCCGCGGCACTATTGACAACGCGACGTTCTTCCGTCACCGAGATTGAAATGGGATACGCTCGTGCAAGTGTACAACGTCCCTGCCAGCAGACGGTTCCTTCCTCGAAATCAACCTCTGCATCGTCAAGAAGCGTCCGTGCGCCTTCCAGGAAGTTGCGAGCATCACGGTCCGTTTGGAAGCCAATGATGTCATTTCCGACCAGACCAGTGTAGATGTCATGCGCGATATTGCTGGGTAAGAAATGCCAGCAACGTACATCGGGCCAGGGAATATGAATAAACTGCTGCATGATAATCTTTGGATGAACCTTACGGATCATTGCGGGTGCCAGGTATAAGTGATAATCATGAAGCATAACGACGGGAGTGGTTGTTGTATCGCGGTCAATCTCTGCGTTTACCTCGTCAGCAATGGCTTGGTTGGCAACGCGATAGCCAGCATTCCAGGCATCCTGCAACTGATCTGCTGACGCTGAATCCTGGGTTGGGTCGTACAAGTAATGTTGTAAAAACCAGAGAAGCTCATTGCTGATCTTCTCATAGTGTTTGCGATATGCGCTCTTAGGAATGGCAACATAGCGAAGGTCCATCTTCTGACCCCGAATAGGTGAGCGAAGAATTCCCCCGTTGTGTTGTGCCTCCTTGACCGCAACGCGGTCCCCCTCGGTCATTGTCATTGCTACCCATGTCACCTCCATACGGTTTCCTGCGTCAATGAGTGCAGTCACCATACCACCGGCACCACGTCGTGGTTTAAGTGTTTTGTCTTGACTCAACTGAAACTCGACGGGGCCACGATTGGAGGCGATAATGAGGCGATGAGCATGCAATAACTGCGGAGGAGCTGGGCTTATCGTCATGCGCGTTGGCATGAATATATCCTTTCTAACAGGTGCATCCTGTTCTAAGCCTTGAGACCGTGGATTCCGTGGGAACCTACAGGTGCAACATCGCTCCCGTCAAGAAGACGTATATAGCACGGTCTGAAACTGTTCTGACACGAGACCACACAACATTACGTATTGTGAGATACGTAGGTACAAAGACAAACAGGCACCATAGAATATATTACCATACAACGACCAGAAATTTCTAGTCTTCTGTGTTATATGAGTGTGTTTAGCGTGACACGTTAGTGCGCACTTCCATAGGTATAACGGTGAAATGGCATGAATCAACGCTAAAAAGTCTTCCCATTGCTTGACACGTTTTTACCAGCCCAAATCGTCTCAAAACATGTATATAGTATTGCACGAAAAGAAGAAAATGTGTGTCGAGTTTGTGCGAACACAAACTCGACACACATTTTCTTCTTACGAAAAGACAGGACATAACAGTACGAAGGTCCCATTTGCACTATATAGGGGAGAGAGAACCGTTCTACTTGAAGAGAAACAAACGAAAAATAGATAGAAATACTACCCATAATTCCCTATAACTTGCAGACAGGGAAGTGACATGCTACTATTTGCCAGCAGGACGCGTAGTATAGCCACGTCTGCCACACCAACGCAGTAGCGAGAGGAGCACAATACAGTGGAAGAGAAGAAAGGCCGGAGGACATGGTTCTGGCGTGTCGTAGATTTTATCAATCCGTTGCGTGATCCAAGCCTGACCGTTGCCGCCGTACTCACATTCATTGAGGAGGTGGGACAGCCTGATGCATGGTATGCAATTATCATTGTTGGGCTTCTTAACTGGCTGGCGGTGCGTGGCGTAGTCTGGCTTGTGGTCAATTTCACCTTTGCTTCCACATTTATCTCGCGTCGCGTCTGGTGGGCAACGAAACATCCACGTCTCGCATGGCGTATTCTCGATGCGGTTGGTCACGAAGAGATTGTCATTGGCGGACTACCATCGCTTTCTGAAGGTATCATGATGCAAGATGGTACAGCTCTGATGAGTCCATCCCTTGGTGCGAGTGGTATTCATGTGATTGGCGAACTCGCCGCAGGAACTGAGGTTCCGTTGCTGAGTATGCCCAATGGTCAAATGGCTCCTGATTTTGCCTCGTTAGCCAATACCGGTATGTTTCCTGGTTTGAATTCAGGCTACTTCAATGGCAATTCATCACAGCAAAGCATGTACTCAGGTCAACCACAAATGGGTTTTCCTCAAACAGATGGTCTTCCACAGAGCTTCCCTCAACGTCCCTCAGAAGAGGAAGAGCGTTTGCGTCAACAAGTTGCCGCCTATGCTCGCTTGTTGGACGACTGGATACAATTTACAGAGGAGAAGTGGCGTACCGTTAGTGATAGTCAGCTTGGTTGGAAACCGCTCCGTGGCAGATGGGGCAGTTGGGACGATATTTTCCAGGATGCCTATGCTGCCAAAACCTCTGATCCAATGGCTAGGGCGGCACAGGCCGCAGGTGAAGCAACTGCGCGCCGTTACGATACCTCAAAAGAAAAAGGGTCCGCTGCCTCTGCTGTTGCCTGTTTTATGCGTGATATGATGACGTTGCGCCGTGGTTTTGAGATGGTGCAAGTTGTTGATGTCGAGCGTTCACCGGAGACACCAAACGGTCAGCCTGCTGTACAGTCCACGACGAAACGTTACGCAAATACAAATAACACATCCTTCGGCAATAACTCAGGTACGCCAGGAACAACCGGCGGCTTTGGACCTCGTAGTTCGCTGATTCGCCGTCCCGCACAAATATTCGTCGATGCCGATGCTGAAAAATAAAAAATATAAATAGGATAAACCATGTCTATATCTTCTACTGGCCTCGTTCATGTGCGTCCTGAATTGGACCGCATGGCGTCGTATATTCCTGGTGAATCGTTAGAGACGTTCAGTACACGTACAGGTATTCCCATACAAGACCTGATTAAGCTCAATAGTAATGAAAGCCCCTATGGACCGCCTCCACAGGTACTAAAAGCACTTGGCAATCATGAAAACTATAATAACTATCCCGATACCGATTCCACGTTACTCAAGCAAGCACTTTCTGAGTATGTAGGTGTTGATGACCGTCATATCGTCGTAAGTCATGGCAGTAACGAACTCATTAATTTACTCTGGCATATCTTTCTCTCTGTTGGTGATACCATCATCTGTTGCCCACCGACTTTCTCGCTCTACACCTTCATCACCACATTCTGTGGTGCCTATGTGTTAGAGGTGCCGCGTACTCTGGATTACGAGGTCGATGTAGCTGGTATCCTTGCTGCCCTTACACCGGAGACAAAGATGATTGTCCTGTGTTCGCCCAACAACCCTACTGGCAATCCTATCTGTGAAGAGGATGTACTGCTCTTGCTTGAGACAGGGCGTATTGTGGTTGTGGATGAGGCATATGTCGAGTTTTCGCAGCGAAGACATGGTCTGGCACATTTGGTTCCGCAACATCCCAATCTCATCATCATGCGTACCTTTAGCAAGTGGGCTGGACTCGCGGGTCTACGCATTGGCTATGGTATCTTTCCTGAATGGATCGTTGCCTATATGCGTCGTGCTCAATGCCCCTTTGAGGTCAATGTCGCGGGCCACATCGCCGCAATTGAAACACTCAGACATCTCGATTACACGCTAGCAAATGTACATCGTATCGTGCGTGAGCGCGAACGGCTCTTCGAGGTACTCGCCAATCAAGCCTACCTGGAACCTGTACCCTCACAGGGCAACTTCATTCTCACCCGTCTGTTGGACGACGAGGTAAAAATGGAGCGTGTCCGTGAGGTCGTTGAAGCGCATGGCATACTACTGCGCTACTTTCATCATCCCTATCTGCACAACTTTCTCCGTGTCACTGTTGGTCTACCAGAACACACCGATAGGTTAGAACTCGCGCTCTCCCAAATATAGGCTAACAGAGACAAAAACAGGGCCTTGTGTGTCATGGACACACAAGGCCCTGTTTTTGTCTCTGTTGTCCTAATATAGGTTTCATTTAATG
>CAXUIS010000155.1:0-12483 GCA_964250915.1 uncultured Ktedonobacteraceae bacterium
TCATGCGCAACAGGCAAACGCACAAAGCGTTACATCGACAGATTTTACTGTACCAACAGGTGCTGATCCATGGGGTACAGCGTTTGACAGTAGTGGGAATGTTTGGGTAGCCTTACCAGGGTGCGATATTGCATCTTGCTCAGGTCCCTTTCCTGGTAAAATTGCTCAATTTAATCCAACCACAAAATCTTGGGGCACAACTTATTCATTACCAACAGGTTATGGTCAACCACTCTTCCTGGCTTTTGATCCTCAAGGAAGACTTTGGTTCACAATGCCTGTAAGTAACTCTATCGGTATGCTCAATCCTGCAAATGGAACGACGCAGCAATTCGCTGTTCCAACCTCGGCATCTGGTCCCTGGGGTATTGCTGTTGATTCCAACGGTATTGTCTGGTTCGCAGAACACTATGTAAATAAAATAAGCTCATTTAATCCTACTACACACAATTTTCACGAAATAGCAACGGCGACATCTAATAGTCAACCTTATGGTATCACAGTTGATGCCTCTAATAATGTCTGGTTTACTGAAAACAATCCCTCTGTTCCCGCCATCGCTGAGTATACAGCAGGTGGTAGTCTACGAGAATTTCCAATGACAGCTAAAGGTAGTAGCCTGACACCACATTTGATTATCATTGACACGCACGGCAACCCCTGGTGGTCCGAAGGGTGGGTTGGCGCAATTGGCGAATTAAATGTTGCTTCTGCTACTCCTGGTACAAATAAAGGTATAACGGAATATAGCTATAACCGGAGTGGCACTCATACCTCAGGTATAAGTGTTGATCACAATGGAAACATCTGGTTTGACGACTCTCTACAAAGCATCTATGGCTCGTTTCCTGAAAGTGGTACTGGCGCGTTTAGCATCTACAGTACACCTTCGCAAAATTCTCATCCACATGATGGCTTGAATGTCGATAAGAAAAATAACGTCTGGTTTGACGAAGAGTTCGCTAACAAGCTTGCACTCGCAACACAATCTGGCGGATCAACAACACCAACGCCAACCACGCCACCATCGACTCCAGTACCCGGACAGGTCATAGCCAAGGATACGTTCCATCGTGCCAATCAAGCCAAGTGGGGTACGGCCTCCGATGGTCAGACATGGGCAGGCGATGCTAATACCTACACGAACTTTTCTATCGCGAACAACGCGGGTGTTGTCACCAATAGCGGCAACAACATCTATAGTGCGGTGTTAGGACCATCTACAACGAACGCCGAGGTGGTTGTAAGTGGTTCACTCAGTAGTTATGCGAATTCCAACTTTGGACCAGTACTACGCTGGACAGACGCTAACAATTGGTACAAAGCATATGTGAGTGGTAGCACGTTCTATATCCAGAAGAAAGTCGGGGGTAATGCAACCTTTGTTGCCAGCGTTCCCTTTACCGCGAATGCCAACACATCGTACACGATGCGCTTCCAGTCTTTCGGCTCGATGTTGAATGCAAAAGTGTGGGCAACAGGTAGTGCAGAGCCAAGTAGTTGGATGCTCACCACGACCGACACCTCGCTTACAACTGGCTATGCTGGTTTGCGCGTCTTGACGCAAGGGGGAACAGCGACAATTACCTCGTTCCAAGCTACTGCACTAAACGCACAGTCGGGAGGCAGCACTCCTACACCTATAGCAACAGTCGGGACAACTCCAACGGTTGGCTCATCACCAACGGCGACACCGACCTCGCCAGCATCTGGACAGACATTAGGTAAGGATACGTTCCAACGTGCCAATCAAGCCAAGTGGGGTACGGCCTCCGATGGTCAGACATGGGCAGGCGATGCTAATACCTACACGAACTTTTCTATCGCGAACAACGCGGGTGTTGTCACCAATAGCGGCAACAACATCTATAGTGCGGTGTTAGGACCATCTACAACGAACGCCGAGGTGGTTGTAAGTGGTTCACTCAGTAGTTATGCGAATTCCAACTTTGGACCAGTACTACGCTGGACAGACGCTAACAATTGGTACAAAGCATATGTGAGTGGTAGCACGTTCTATATCCAGAAGAAAGTCGGGGGTAATGCAACCTTTGTTGCCAGCGTTCCCTTTACCGCGAATGCCAACACATCGTATACAATACGCTTCCGTGTGGTTGGTACGACGCTTAGCGCGAAGGTGTGGGCAACAGGTAGTACAGAGCCAAGTAGTTGGACAATTACTGGAACTGACACCTCGCTTACGGCTGGTCATTGTGGTATACGAGTGATTACCCAAGGTGGCACGGCAACATTTACCTCATTTCAGGCAACATCGTTATAGTGTTCGATAAAGCAAGAGGCCGGGGTAAGCAATATGCTTACCTCGGCCTCTTGCTTTTGTCCTACCTACTCGTCCTCATCAACGGAAAAGACGTATCGACCACTTACACTGTAGTATTGCAAGTTGCCGTCATCGTCCGTTTCGGGCGTTGTCTCGTCGATGTCAGTTACCAGGATAGCCTCTTCGTCATCATCCACTGTGTAATATTTGATCTGTTCCAGGCTCATATGCTTCCCCTTTCGTGTACATAGGTGACTAAGAAAATACTGTGATGAACCTCTCCCGTTCATCCCCAGTGACTTTACCTACTCTTTTTCATTTCTTCATGTTTTGGCATCATCAAGACCCTTTAGTACCATGCCATAGAAGGGTTTTTAGAAGCACTTGTATTTTCCCTATAAGCATGGTATAGTAACAAGCAGGCATTAATAGTACTCAAATAAGAGTGCCATGTGGCGCCTCTCTTATATTCTCTCTACCTCGTCCCTTTACCGTTCCCCTCCGCAAACACCATGAAATACTCTCCAAACGCCATTTCGCGCTTTGCGCAACGTGTCCTGGGTAAACCACTCTATCCATATCAAAGCGAAATTGCCGAGGCTATTCTTGCCTCAATCTGTGCTGGCAAGGGTCACATTTTCAGCGTTATGATGTCACGCCAATCAGGTAAGAACCAACTCTCCGCAGTGTTGGAAGCGTACCTCTTGACCTGCATGCCACATGGCACTATCGTCAAAGCTGCTCCGACATTTGCTCCACAGAGTATAAACAGCCGTCTACGTCTACTTTCCATGCTCGATACACCATTGACCCGCGAACGCATCTGGCAAAGTCACGGACACATTATTGGTCTCGCTCCACAGGCGGATCCAGCCCTTGTACGCGCTCATGCTGGACCACGCGTCATGTTTTTCTCTGCCGCACCCGAAAGTAATGTTGTTGGCGCAACCGCCGATCTACTTTTGGAGATCGACGAGGCCCAGGATGTGACACGCGAAAAATTTGATCGCGACTTCCGACCAATGGCATCAACCTGTAATGCGACTACAATCTTGTATGGGACTGCATGGAGTGACAACACGTTGCTAGCTCAACAGCGTACAGTCAATCTTGAACATCAGCAACGTACAGGTGAACAACTGCATTTCGAGTTCGATTGGCGTACACTCGCAGCCATCAATCCAGCGTATCGTACCTTTGTCGAGCAAGAGATCGCGCGTCTCGGTGAAGACTCTCTAGTTATACAGACGCAATACTACCTACGTCCATTAAATGGTGCAGGCTACTTTCTCAACGCACTGCAAAAAACATTGCTACAAGGCACACACTTTTGGGAAGAAATGCCTCGTGAGGAGGGATGGTATATCGCAGGTATGGATGTGGCGGGTGAAGATCGGACAACGTCTGGTATGACAATTCCACACGTTGCATCATCACGCCGTGACAGTACCGTTATCACAATTGGACGTGTCTACTACAACGAACTTGGTCTGCCTGCTATTGAGGTTGTGCATCATGAATGGTGGACTGGTCGCTCACATCTCGAACAATATGCAGCAACCGTTGCGCTTGTCGAACGCTGGGGTATTCGTTCGCTTGTTGTTGATGCAACAGGTATTGGTGCAGGGCTAGCCTCACTTCTGATAGACCGACTAAGTGTTGAGCGCGTCACTGCCTTTACCTTCTCGCGTCCCAGCAAATCACACCTTGCCTATCAACTGCTCACCCTACTGAATAGTGGTCGTCTCAAACTCTATAACGCTACGGGTGCACCAACAAACATTTACACAGAATGCTGGCATCAACTGCAACGTGCCCGTTACCGTCTTCCCGCGCCCGACATCCTCGACTTCTATGTTGACCCCACCGACGGACACGACGACTTCCTCATCAGCCTCGCCCTCCTCACAGAAGCCGCTGACACGCTTATCACTCCTGCCGCCTCATCTCTTGTACGTCCTGCACGACTCTACACGGATGAAGGGAAGTTTTAGATAGTTCATGAACACATCAAACGACAATCGGTAGGGGCCTACAGATTTTGGAGTACCCCTACACAGAAATCATGCGACATGTTACAATGCGTGTCAGTCAGCACAAGGCATCTCTCTAGCCAGACAGATTGCATCTCCTACTTTCATAAGGAGTCACCCGTATGCCACGAGGACGTAAAGGCCCCCCACAAGATAGCATCGATAGTATTCTACTTGCGATCAGTCGCCGCGATACTATCGATCCCGACACTCTTTCGCACTATTTCGACCGTCTGGACGAAGAATGGACGCATGGCGCACGCGAAAAAGTGTTGCATCTGCTCAAAAGCCATGATCATTCTGCGCAAACCGCCGCCATGCATATCCTGTCCGAACTTGCAACGGACTTTGACCTGGAAGAACTAGAGGAGTTTGTCGCCGACCCCACGGTGAGCGATGTCGCAAAGCTTACTCTTTCACCTATCCTTAAGGAACTGGGGTCAGAGATGGCGGAAGAGGGCATTATTGAATATCTCAACGATCCACCTGCTGCTGTGCAACAGATGCAACTGCGTCTGCTTGAACTTGTGGGCGATAACGAAATGGGCGTTGAGGCCATTCTGGATGATGTGACCTCGATGCCCGTTGAGCGACGCCTTAGCTTCGTGCAATGGCTAGGCGCGAGTAATGATGCACGCGCTACAACACTGCTCCTTCCACTGTTGGAGAGCCAGACGGGGAAGGTGGCAACGGCAGCGATTGAAGCACTAGAACAGTTGGGACCTATCGCCAGCACACAAGCGATTCCTGCACTGAATCATTTGATCGCCACAAGTTCAAACCGTCAACTCAAACAGGCCGCACGTGCTACTCTTGGTCGGCTCACGATGCAGGGTACACCAGGCATGGAAGATACTGTAATGACAGAAGCACGTCAACAGCTTCCACAGTATGAGGCACGAGTAAGCTTTGTCGATGGTTCTGGTGCGCAGCTTATGATGCTCTCCTGGCGACGCCCCGATGGTTTACTCAAGGTTCTCAATGTGTTCTATCAGGATTCATGGGGCATTAAAGATTGCTATGGCCTCGACGAAATGGATACTGAACATTGGGAGAGTCTTGTCGCTAGCATGAATGAGAAAAGCTTTGGTTGCTTTGTCGTGCCATTCGCCTATTGTCGTAGTCTGATCTCAGAAGCTCGTGCGATCAATAAACGTACACGCCGCAAACTACCAATAGCTTATTTTATTTGGCGTCCACTTATTGAAAGTGAAGCTCCCGACGAACAACCTGTATCCGTCGCTACAACACTACCAGCACAAACGCTCGATACAGACACACTCGCCCTTGCGCAACATGGCGACGAACTCTATGCCATGAACGAATTTGTCTCGTGGATGTATGAACCGTTGCACGCCATTGAGCCATATATGAACCGCTTCTGGGAAGCTCAGCAAACATCTGAGAGCCGACCCAAACGAGGTGCCAAAGCTGGACGTAGTAAGGCAAAACCAAAGGCTCAACGCGTACAACTTGAAGCTTTACTTGACGAGGCTTTGAGTGCTGTAATTGACGACTCATGGCGTCTTCGCTATGAAACACGTCTGCGTCGTCAAGCTCAACTCTTTCAGCTGACACAGCGTGAGCAGGAGTCGCGTCTTGCGCTTGCTGCCGCGGCACTGCTTCATCCTGCTTCCCACATACCAGCGCAAGAACAACCATTCCTGCGCTTCATGATGCGTATCTCTATCGAGCAAGGTCCTCTACGCATGATGGCAGAAGTAGCGGAATCCTTAGATATAGATTTTGAGCGTGCTGGCAGATTACCATTAGATTTCTTTGATGAATAAAAAAGAATGACATAAGTTGTACATTTTTGCACCATAGTGCAAAAATGTACAACTTATGTCATTCAATTATCGAGTTAGCACCGGAAATGGTGCCTTCAATACCTCTTGCGCTGCGTATTCGCCACTATGCATCGCGCCTTGAATACTGCTCGATTGTGTGTATTCACCTGCGAGATATAAGCCTTCGACGGAGGTGGAATTGTTGGGCAACTCATCAAAGATACCAACAGGCTGCGCGAATTGCGCGAACGGAATACGATAGACCGCTAACAATTGCCAGCTATTCAGATGAGCACGTGGAAACCAACCCGCCATCTCTTTTAAAGCTCGTTGCGCGATGGCTTCGTCATCCTCGGCTGGATTGCCTAAGACCGTGACCGACAACAAGTGCTTGCGTGGCGGTGCATACGTATGTGCGATATTCGTCAATAGGACAGCATTGTTGACATAGGCGTTTGACGCTGTATTGAGTAAAATCTTGCGTTGCTTATACAGATGCTCGTTGCCAGCAAAATACAGGCAGACCGTACTCACGCCCTGTGTTGGCAGGGTTTTATGCACAAACTTTTCCGCTACTCTGCTCTCGGTGGCGATAACCACCTGTTCGGCATCAATCTGTTCGCCGTTCTCCAAGCGCACACCTGTCACTCTATTGTTGCTGACAAGTACCTCACTCACCTGTGCATGAAACCGCACGGCTCCCTCTGGTAGGGCTGATGCTAATTGCTCTGGAATACTCTGTATGCCCTCTGCCGGTATGATGATGTTGCCTTCAGCTAGCATCTTGAACGTAAATTGAAACATGCGTGCACTGGTCTGAAGCGTGCGGTCAAGAAAGATACCGCCATAAAAGGGGCGAATAAACGAGTCAATAAAGCCTTTATCAGAAAAACCTAGTCTACGCAGATATGCCTCAGTGGTCTCATCTTTGCCATCGGGTTGACCCTTGCCCACGAAAATATCCCTGGTTGCAAGACGTGTGACCTGCGCGACTAATGCTAGCGTGCGTGCTTTATCAAGAGGCGAGATCAATGGATTAATAATGCTGGTAAGCAGACGCGAAGGATTACGTAATGGGTCCGCAATTTCGTACTGCTTGCCATTCTTGACCAATACCGCCCCTGGCTCAAACAACCTCTGTTTGAGCTTATCGAAATCCAGATGACGTTTAGCCGCCGCATAAGACGTGAATAGGACCTGGAAGCCGCGATCTAGTCGATAGCCATCTTCATGAACATCCGTGCGTAGACGCCCGCCAACTCTATCCGTGGCCTCTAGCACTAGGACACGTTGCCCGCGTTCCGCCAATATCTTCGCGCATGTCAGGCCAGCCAAGCCCGCACCTACAATAACAATCATGTGTATATGCTCCTTCAATGAATATTGAAATCACGTTCGGGACCACAATAATGTATTGACAAAACAACGTGAAACCCCTATACGGGTCTGCTTTAGCACACCCTGCTAGCGATTGATTCCGCTTACAGGATTGATAAAACGTTGCATATGTCTTTTCAAAATTGTGATGTGCTGATAGGGTGTGCTAAAGCAGACCCGTACAGGGGTTTTACATATCCTGACGGGTATGTATTACCACAATGGATTTATGACCAATCCTGTAATCAATTTCGGGTAAAAGTAGGTCGATTTCTGGGGCATTCGATCATCGGCCTGCGCTACATCACGGATTTGGCGTACTCGTGTCGCGTTCAATAGGACAGCCGCTTGTGTCTCTCCACTTTGAATGGCTTGTAGAGCCTGTTGTGGGTCACGGGTATAGCGTACGTGAGTACCAGCCGTCATATCCTCCGCACTCAAGCCTAGAATATGCTCCATGACAAGTTGTTGTGCAACTGCTACATCAAGGCTATTCCACGCGGCTGAATGCCCACTTTCTTGCATATGCTGCTTGCCTTGCTCGTTGAGCGTCAACAGCAATAGTTGCTTACTCGTTGCGAAGACGAGCGCAGGTTGCTCTTGGCCTGCCTCTATCATCTGCTGCACAATAGCCTCGCTTGCAAGCGTTGTTGGTACTACCTGTACGTTAAAGTATTGTGCAAAACTTGCCTCTATCAAACCGTCAAGCACCTGTTGCTCAAGGCCAAAGAGCATACGATGTGTGGGTAGCACGAGCATTCCTGGATCGTCTACATCAATCAAGGCCATAAGCACAAAGTTCGCGGCATCTTCTGGATACAGTTCCTTGCGTTGCTCACGTACCTCTTGCTGATAGGCTAGTGCCGTTTCATAGCGGTGATGTCCGTCGGCGATGTACAGTTGCCGCTGTGTGAAAAAGTCCTGAATACTGGCGATCTGCTGTGCATCTTGAATAGGCTGTAAGCGGTGCTCTTCGCCAGCTTCGTCGGTGAAATGTACCTCCGCATGTTCCGCGTGTGACGCGAGCAAACGGCGAATACGCCCCTGTGGATCGTCATATAGACTCATAATCGGGCTAAGGTTGGCGGCACAGGCACGTAATAGTTTTAGGCGGTCATCCTTTGCCTTTGCCAGCGTATGCTCGTGTGGCAAAATAACCTTCGCGTCCCACTGTTCTAACTGTACCCGTGCTATCAAGCTGGTACGTGTGTACTGCTGACCCTCATGTGTAAAGGTCTGTGCATACACATAATAACAAGGTGCGGCCTCTTCCCGCAACACCTGCTGTAGACGCCATTCGGCGAGTGTTGCCGCCGCACGTGTATAAACCGTGTTTAACGGACCATCCTCCGGTGTTGTCTGCCCCAGTTCAAGCCGAATCACATTATAAGGACTGCGCGCATAATAGGCCGTCTGCGCCTCTTTTGAAATCACGTCATACGGTGGCGTCACAACGTCCGCGATGTTACCCACTCTCTCTGAATTGTACCGTATACCACGTAAGGATCGAACCTCTGCCATAAAAAATTGCTCCACTTCAATAGAAATATAGAAAAAATCTGCTCAATGAATATTGACAATCAAATGCAGTAGTGTGGTCGGTAGGGGCAGCAATTCATTGCGCCCAAAGATGGGAGTGGCGGGGGAACGCGTTGGCTAAACGCATCTCGTAGCAACATGACCCCCTCCCGACCCATCTTTGGGCGCAATGAATTGCTACCCCTACCGAGCGAGACTGCTGTATTCGATTACCAAAGTTCATGAGGCAGAAAACATGCATCGTTGATGCCTATTGTATCATGAACGAGAAGTTCTAAAAATATAGAAAATTTGTTCCAAAAAGCCTTGACAGCACCTATCCCTTATGGTATCATTCTCCGTGTAGTACAAATGTTCAAAACTAAATATGCTCTCCCAACCCCCAATATTTCCTCGACATCTCTCCCATACAGTGGTCGGGTTCTCTCTCCGCTCTCCCCCACCCGACCACTGCGGCGGTAAGAAAACATTTCCACGTCAATTGTAGGGGTCTAATTCCATTACACCCGCGTCGGCGATCAACAATGTTCGGGGATATGTTGACACGTTGCATATGTCCTTCCAAATTATCAATCGCCGACGCGGGTGTAATGGAATTAGACCCCTACAAGCGTTTCGCGTTGTTTTGTTATGTTGCATTGTTTTGGAGTAGACCCTTTGAAACGCATGGTTCATATTTTTCCGTACCTATGGTATCATAAGGGCAACACTACCTCTAATTATGTGTACGTATCATCTGAGTGTAAAACAAAGCAAGTGTGTAACTGACTTATGCCAAAAAGAGTACCAGAGTCACTCGATCCAACGTTAGTCATTCAAGCTTATGCGCAAGGCGTCTTCCCTATGGCGGACCCGTGGGGTCGGTTGCGCTGGTATGCACCTGATCCACGTGCTATCTTGGAACATTCCAACCTGCATGTCTCGCGTTCTTTGCGTGCGACGATTCGGAAGGGCATCTATGAGGTACGCATGGATACAGATTTCACCAGCGTGATGCGCTGCTGCGCTGACCGCAATGATGGCGAGGGCACATGGATTAACGAGGAATTCATCAAGACGTACACGTTTCTGCATCGCGCGGAGATGGCACACAGTGTAGAGGCATGGCGCGATGGCAAGCTTGTTGGTGGTCTTTATGGCGTGTCGATAGGGGCAGCCTTCATGGGAGAAAGCATGTTTTCACACGCTACCGACGCGTCGAAGGTATGCCTTGTAGCACTGGTCGAACACTTGAAACGTAGAGGCTACGTCCTGCACGACACACAATTTCTCACACCACACCTTGCCACACTCGGCGTCACCGAAATTCCCCGCGGCATGTACGAGAAACGCCTGAAAGAAGCGTTGCGCATGCGCTGCGCCTGGTCAGATTAAAAAATATGAAGGGTGCACGTGAGCCAGGACAGGACAAATCGACATGACAGGGGCAAGCCCTGTCATGCCTCCCATCTTATAGCGTGCTAACTACGCTTCAACTTCATCCTCTTCATATTCATATTCTTCCTCATTGTCGGCGAGGCGTTCCTCGTCGGCGCGTTTGGTTTGAGCTTCGATTTGACCAAGCCAACGGAAGAAGAGCGGCGTCATGACGACAAGATCGACAATGCCAGGAGTAAGCAGGATCGCGCCGCCAACGGCTTGATCCGCGAACGGTGTAAGTCCTAGTTGACCAAGTTGCGCCGGAATAGCATAGAAGGGATAGATGGCTACCTCTGTAAAAACAAGAATAAAGGCGAAGATATCGACGGGTTGTCCATCGAAGAAAGCGTACACCATTTGTACCGGATAACTCATAGTGCGTAGTTTGCGTACAGAGCCAAGCAAAGGCCACCAATTAAGCAAGGCAGCCACAAATATGCTCAACACTTGCACATGATACAGTGTATTATTTTCTACCGCAAAACGCAGTATTACAGGTGCGTGCCACAGCAAAAAGAGCAGGTTGAAGAGAACCGAGGCCACAAGTGGCCGTGTAAATAGCTGTAGAACGTGGCGTATTACTGGTAGTTCCACAAATGGGCGGAGCAATAGTGCTGGAGTACTAAATAAGATGAGGGGCACACAAAGCGTTGTTAATACCACAAGTTGTGCGATATGAACCGAGAAAAGTTGCGTCCTGGCAATAGTATCGAAAGGTGTGAGCAATACTAATGCCATGACTGCAATAGCCGAAAAAAAGGCGAGAATGTGACGCCAATTGACAGCATCGTCTTGTACAGGATGTCGCCGCACGCGCCGCAGCCCTAAAAGATAGAGTGTGACAAGCAGCAATAAGAATAGTATAACCCCTGGATTAAAGGGCCAAGCAAGCGAGAGACCAGCAAGCATAAGATAAGACTCCGTATAGAGCAAAAATAGAGCGAGAATTTTTGTGTTCTGGACCTAGTATAGTGCAGATACGCAGGGTGTGCAAATCTAATCTGACATAACCAACGCATATGCTGTAGAGGCGCAATTCATTGCGCCTCTACAGCATATGCGTTGGTTATATCACAATATTGACCCTGTTTCCTGAAATTTTATGTCTAAAAAGAATGTTGTATCTAAGAGGAGGGTTTGAACGTATATACTAGCAAGACTGAAAGCGGTCTTGTAACTCATGTCTCGTTCCCGTAATCCGTTTATTATTCAATAGGGAGCAATGAACTTATGCCAGAACAATTTTACGCGACTGAAGACTCGGACCTCGAACGTCTCCTTTCAATGGGTTTCTCCGATAATGAAGCCGAGCGGCTTATCCATATGAAGGACAACGTTTCTGAGCATCCCGAATATCGTGAGATCGTCGCTGAGAGCCGTCGTCTCGATTTCGTGCGCTGGCTCATCGACCATGATCGCATCAGTAGATAATACGAGCAGTGACGCTTACTGATCGTTTGAAAATAGACAAATGGACAACTCATAAATGTTAACGTAAGGAAACAAGGGTGCCCGCAAGGGGAACGCCCCTCCCATACAACGAGAGTGCATAGAAGGCTATTTCGTGTATGGGAGGGGCGTTCCCCTTGCGGGCACCCTTGCTTGCTATGAATAAATTTTATATTCGTGGGTGTGAAGTTGAGGAAGCCGTAAGCCGAATTTTGTACCAGTGTCGCCTCTCGACAACGCTGGCGGCAATCATCTATCTAGGACGTTGATTGCTCAACGCCTCATGCAACCAACCCGAAGGTTTACAGACGAGCAGCCTGCAAGCATGCGGACACGCTAGCCCTTCTATTTGGTCTTGCTCCGAATGGGGTTTACCCAGCCAACCGATCACTCGGCTGCTGGTGAGCTCTTACCTCACCATTTCGCCCTTACCCGACGTGTATTGAGTGTCGGGCGGTATGTTTCTGTGGCACTTTCCTTGAGGTCGCCCTCACTGGCCGTTAACCAGCATTCTGCTCTATGGAGTTCGGACTTTCCTCGGACGCATGCGCCCGCGATTGCCTGTCTTCCTCAAATTCACCGTCTTAGGGTATCA
>CAXUIS010000156.1:0-12447 GCA_964250915.1 uncultured Ktedonobacteraceae bacterium
GTCGATTGCCACAGCAATCGACGACGCCTTTTCTTTGAAAAACTATCCACCTAACTCAGCGCGTCGTGCTTGCAGTTTGCCGATGCGTTCCTCTTGTACCGTCAGTTTCTCGCGCTCTTTCTCGACAACTTCGGGCTTGGCTTTTGACACAAAGTTCTGGTTGGCGAGCTTTGCGTTCACACGTACAATCTCTTGTTGCGCCTGCGCGATCTCTTTATCGAGTCGTTCCAGTTCCTTGCCAATGTCGAGCATACCAGATAGTGGCAAGTATATCTCGATAGGTCCCGCGAGCAGACTCATCGCCTGCTCTGGTTTCTGTGTTAGCGACTCGTGCAGGTGGAGTTTCTCGGTACGGGCTAGAAACTCGATGAGGGGCGATTGTGCCGCGAACATCTTCGTTTCTGAGCCGACAACCATTTGGACTGGAATACGACGCGATGGCTCGACGTTCGCCTGATTGCGTGCATCACGGATGCGTGTAATCACCTCTTGCACCAGCCCAAACTGTTGCTCCGCCTCATCGTCGATAGCGGCGACATTGGCGGTAGGCCACGGCGCGATAATCAACGCGGAAGCGGGCCATCCTTCATGATTTGGCTCACTTGTCGAGTAGAGGTAGTGCCAGACCTCTTCAGTAACAAAGGGCATAAAGGGATGCAACAAGCGTAGGCTCTGGTCGAGCACGCTACGTAGAATACCAGCTGTAGATTGTCGCTCATGCTCGCTGTCTTGCATTTGCACCTTTGCAATCTCCACATACCAATCGCAATAGTCGGACCAGAAGAACTCATTGATTTGACGACCAGCCTCACCCAACTGAAATTCGTTTATCAAGCGCGTCACATTTTGCGTCAATCGTGCTAAACGTCCGAGTATCCAACGGTCAGCAAGTGTGGAAGGCTGTACCTCTGTAATAGTGGGCACACCATGTCCAACCTCGGCGGTGGTCATCAACACAAAGCGTGAGGCATTCCAGATTTTGTTGGCAAAGTTGCGGTTGCCGATGATGCGTTCTGGCACAAGTTTACTATCATTACCCGG
This sequence comes from uncultured Ktedonobacteraceae bacterium, assembly GCA_964250915.1. Taxonomy (GTDB): domain Bacteria; phylum Chloroflexota; class Ktedonobacteria; order Ktedonobacterales; family Ktedonobacteraceae; genus JBBQVS01. The sequence goes on from CAXUIS010000156.1 coordinate 1,042, forward strand.
CGTGCTACTTGTTGCCAGCGTAAAGCGCAGGGCATCAGTTCCATACTGATCCATTACCTCAATCGGGTCAATGACGTTATTTTTGGACTTGCTCATCTTCTCGCCCTTTGCATCGCGCACCAAACCATGCAGGTAGATGGTAGAGAATGGCACGGTACCCAGAAAGTGAATGCCCGACATCACCATGCGCGAGACCCAGAAGAAGATGATATCATAGCCTGTCTCCATCACCGATGTTGGATAGAAACGCAGCAGGTCATCAGACACTTCGGGCCAGCCGAGCGTGCTAAAGGGCCAGAGCCATGAACTGAACCATGTATCCAGCACGTCCTCGTCCTGATGAATGGCGGAACTTTCGCAGTGAGCACACGCTGTGACATCCTCGCGGCTCACCGTCATCTCGCCACAATCGTCGCAGTACCACACGGGAATACGATGCCCCCACCAGAGTTGACGCGAGATACACCAGTCGTGGATGTTCTCCAACCAATCCATGTAGGTCTTGTTGAAGCGTTCTGGAATGATTTTTATTTGTCCATACTTCACGGCACCGATGGCGGGTGTGGCTAGTGGTGTCATCTTAACAAACCACTGTTTTGAGATGAGCGGCTCGATAATTGTGTCACTGCGTTGACAACGACCTAGCGGCACCATGTAATCTTCGATTTTTGTAACCACGCCAAGTTGCTGTAGCTCCTCGACCAGCTTTTTGCGAGCTTCAAAGCGGTCTAAGCCTGCATAGGGGCCAGCCTCTTCGGTCATAATGCCATTGAAGCCAATCACCTGAATGCGTGGTAGATTGTGACGCATACCAATCTCAAAGTCGGTTGGATCATGCGCTGGTGTCACTTTGACCGCACCTGTCCCGAAGGAGGCGTCAACGGCGGCATCCGCCACAATCGGAATTTCGCGTCCAAGAATGGGCAGGATAGCGAGGCGTCCCACGATATCTTTATAGCGTGCATCGTTCGGGTTAACCGCAACGGCAGTATCGCCAAGAATGGTTTCGGGTCGGGTCGTGGCAACGCTGATATATTTCGTCTCCGTCTCGCCTTCAATCGGCATAAGTGGATAGCGCACATATGTAAGCGTGCCCTGCGTATCAACATGATTGACCTCAAGGTCGGAAATTGCGCTCATACATTGGGGACACCAGTTGATGATGCGCTCACCTCGATAGATCAAGCCTTCTTCGTACAGGCGCACAAAGACTTCGCGCACCGCTTTGGAGAGACCTTCGTCAAGCGTGAAGCGTTCACGTGACCAATCGCATGAGGCTCCCAAGCGACGATGCTGATCTTGAATACGACTTTTATATTGATGGACCCACTGCCAGATGCGCTCGACAAAAGCTTCGCGTCCCAGTTTATGCCGATCTGTGCCTTCTTGTGCCAGCAAGCGTTCGACAACGGTTTGAGTTGCGATACCCGCGTGATCTTCGCCGGGCACCCATAGCGTATCGTCACCAAGCATACGGTGATAACGAATAAGAATGTCTTCGGTTGTCGCGGTAATCGCGTGTCCCAGGTGGAGCGCACCTGTGACATTTGGTGGTGGCATACAAATCACAAACGGGGGACGTGTATTATTGGGGCGCGGCTTGAAGTAGCCTCCCTCTTCCCAAAAGCGGTACCACTTACCTTCAACGGCCTGCGGGTCATATACCTTAGGCAACGTTATTTCTGTCGTTGTTGTGTTATTCTGTTCGATCATAGCCCCTCCGAGTGGGTGTGCTAAAGCAGACCCGTACAGTTTTTAAGCATAGAAAAAGCCCTTCCTCATCACTCAAGGACGAGAAAGAGCGTTGCTCGTGGTACCACCTTGTTTCAGTCAAGCAGCAGAATGTTATAAAGACACTCTAGAATACATGACTCTCAAGACGTGCGGTAACGGGCACACCCGTGAAAACTACATGACTTCATTTTCAGACTCCCAGGCGACCTTCGATATCTGTACCGAGGAAGACTTGCAGCCACTGGCCTTCCCTCTCTTACGGACTAGAATATCTACTCCTCCTGCTCAACGTCACATCGTAATATGAGTTTTTGCTACTTTTAGTCTAGCATAAGTGTCAAGTCGAAATGTAGGGGAGACCCTTGCGGTCTCCCTGTTTCTCTAATAAATGAATGTATTTTATAGACCAACGAAAAGTTCGCTCACCTTGCAACGAAATCCAGGCAAGAGCGGACTTTCTAACGTATCAGTTTCATTCAGCGTTCTATCAAGTTCAAGTACAGCTTCCTGGCGTCGATAAATTTCAAGATTTCGTTCGCGCCAGTTCACAATCCAATATTCTTTCGCGTTGCGGCGTGAATATAGCTTACGCTTGACCTCACGATCCCGCCGTTCGTTCTCTGAACCTGGTGAAAGCACCTCAACCACAAGTTCTGGTGTGTTGTGTAGTTTTCTGTCAGCTTGTAGTGCGCTACTTAGTCGTTCCTGGCTAATCCAGACCACATCGGGAACTACGTTTGTGTCATCGGCATAGATTATTCCCGGTGTAAAATTTGCTACACCTGCTCCCATTTGTCTACTCCAAGCACGAAGTACAGCAAATATTTCACCACTGACAAGCTGATGTTCCCAATCTGGTTGTCTTGACACGTACAATTCTCCATCAATAATCTCGTATCGGTTGTTGTCATCTGGTAGCAATTCCAGGTCGCGTATTGTCCAGTGCAGTGTTTTCATGATTCCTCTGCTGAATAAAGCTAGCTATTTTTACTTATTTGCTTCCTCTTAGTCTGTCAAAGTACATTTGGGACCGAAACTAGGGCGCCCGCAAGGGGACGCCCCTCCCATATGACATGGCTCCTCATGCGCGTTCGCATATGGGAGGGGCGTCCCCTTGCGGGCGCCCTTGCCCCAGCCACATCAAGATTGACAGACTACTCTATTGTGCTTAGTATAACATATATAGGAGGATAATAAGCACGACAGCAAGAGGACGCATCTTTGACTACAAGCGAGCGGTTTTAATCTAATGCACGAATTCCTCGGATAGTGAGAGCGATCATTGGTAATAATGCACTGATAATCCCACTGCTAATAAAAACCAAGCGGGGGCCGATAGCATCAGTTACGATGCCACCAAGCGCGAAACCTATAGGGGTTAAACACAACGAACCCATCATGTCGATACTGCTTACACGGCCTAATTTGTCAGCGGGAATGAGTTGTTGCAATACTGTAAACCAGATGACATTGAAGAAACCTGTGCCAAAACCGATAACAATGCTAGCCGCTATCGCTACAAGGGCTTCGCTTATGTGTGGCAAGGGCAAGCCCATTCCAATCAAAGCAAGCCCAGTTCCAATAAGAGCTAGGTATGCCTTGATACCTCGTCGGTGCATCTGTTTTGTTTGGCCCACGATCAATACTGCTAATATTGAGCCAATGGCACTGGCTGTCGCAAGCGTTCCTAATAACCAGACTCCATAGCCATAAACATCGTGAACGAGTTTGGGCATTGCTACAACGAGTGGTGCTACCATGAAAATATTGCCCGCAGATGCTATTACAATTGTCACCCATACCCACGTTGAACTCATCACATAGCTTAAACCCTCGCGTATATCCTCCATAACACTTCGTATGCCTTTACGTAAAGTAGCAGGAGCATTGCTCTCTTCTAGCACAACAAGTTCTGTTGAAGTGATCTCGCTTGGGATCGGTGTCGCAACGCTAGGAGATTGTTCAATAGGTGCCAATGCTACGACAGACGGGGAAGGAGCAGGTAGGCGCATTGCAAAGAGGCAAAACGCGGAGGCAACGAAGGTTAGCCCATCGAATCCGAAAGCACTGGCTGGACCTACTAATGCGACACACGCCGCTCCCAATAGCGGACCTAGTAGCGTGCTAAAGTGTTCCGTCAGTTGGTTGAGCGCGTTGGCTGAAGGAAGGTCCTCCTGTGTGACGAGTTGTGGTGGAATTGACTGGTAGGCTGGAATGAAGAAGCCATCAACAAAACCAAAAAAGAGGGATAGGACAACGAGATGCCAGACTTGAAGTAGATGTGCCCATGCTAAAACAGCGATTAACAGGACAACGACAGCTCGACCCGTATCCGACCACAGCATCACAAGTTGGCGTGGCATACGGTCGGCAACCACTCCTCCTACTAAAAGAAATAGTATGCGTGGAATAGCACTCGCTGTGAGGACGATTCCCATAGCTGTTGCGGAACCTGTGAGTAGCAAGATGAACCATGCCAGAGCTGTATAGTAGGCACCGTCTCCGAGGGCGGAAATGCTTTGTCCGAGCCAGAGGAGGACAAATGATCTGTACTGTAATGCCCGTACAAAACGGAGTCGGCCAATGAATACAGACATAGTGAGTACATCTCATTCTTTGCATACTACTGAGGAACATCTGTAGAGTTTCCTGTAGTATATCATAGTAAGGAAAATTTCATGTATGGCACAGTTAAATATTGCCTGTTTGTTTAGTTACAGATGTCTATGCCTGGTGGTTCTAGTGTATCAAGAATATCTTGTTCTTGCGCGTAATAAGTGGTAAGATTGCATGTTTTGCAGGTGAGAGTCACCATAGCGATACAGAAAGACTTAGTATCGTCCTCATGACGTGTCCAGTAGGAACTCTGGTGCGTGAGAAATCTCTTCCCTCTGCATTCCTTACATGGGACAAAATGATGGGTCTGCTTCATGCTTCCCATTATGAACTCCTTTTCAACCTATTCCTGTAAGATTGTTAGTTGTATGTGCTTACCTCTCGTTTTTACTTGTGAGAGCAGCATTCTAGTGATGTTCTTATGAATAGCACGAATCGAGTTTGGGCAGTGATGACAGAAAGGTATGTATGTTAGGAGATTTGGAATAATTTGTAAGGAAAAAGAGAGCATCTCAAGTAGTTTTCCATCAAGCTTGAGACACTCTAACTTGTAGATGTTTTGAACAAAATTAGTCTTCTTGTTAAGAAGAGCTAACTATCCTTTGTCTTTTGGATGTCATTGGTTGAAAACTCACTATATGCTTTTGTATCTGTAAACATGATCTCCTTCTTGATGTATTACTCGTGCTTCTGCACTACACGCTCAATCAGATGCAACAGTTCATCCAAATCAAAGGGTTTGTCGAGTCCGATAATACCTCGGTGCTTGAGTTCAGTATGGGGAAGAGTTGCGCTTACCATAATCGCAGGAACTGTCTTCAAATCAGGGATAGCATGCAACTGATCATATAACTGGAGTCCCGTCATACTCGGCATGTGATAATTCATCAGGAACAAGAGAGGAGGATGTTCTTGGGCAACACGTAGGGCATCATGACTGGTGACGACCCAGAGAGGAGTATAGGGAGTCTCCTGCTCAATGGCAAGGAGAAGAAATTGTCCAATCTCTTCATCATCTTCTGCAATCAAGATATAGTTCGGCTGAACACGAGATGATGGCTTACTCTCAGGCGAGTCCTGACTGTTCATCTATTGACCTCCACAGTAGTTTACTCTTTGTACGTACACAGGAGGAAATACGTTTCTGTATCAACAGGCAAACGCCTTTTTCACAACATCTTTGAAAGAAGCTAACTATCAACATTGATAGTTGTTTGTTCCCCTTTTACAATGTATACTCAAGGAAACAGAGTATTACCAGAGCTTTTTCACAGAAAGACGTGAAGCAATGAGTAATGACACTCGTACGTTTCCTCAACGATCAGAGGTAGACGAAGCTCGGATGCATGCGGCCTTAACTCAGCTTCTTTCAGCTTTTCACCTCGATGTTGGGTATACGAAAATTCAGACAGCACCCCGTGAATTTCAATTGAGCACTGGTGTTGGCCTACGCACTGATGCTTATCAAGCGCATGCTATGTATATTCCTCTAGGGCAAGGAGGGTACGCTTGGACTCGCCGGAGATCTATTTGGACAAATGATTACGAACTCGATAACCGCTTTGTACCCTTCCCAGATGTACAGGCTGAAGGTATTAGAAGCATCCTCTGTGTGCCTTTTGTTGAAGCTGGCTTTCTCATCTATGGTGCAACACGCACGCAAAACGCATTTACTGCTACTATTTCGCAGCATCTGATTGATGCGATTGGGGAACTGTGGCTACGTACAACCACGCACATGCTCCTAACTGATGAACCGACATTGGAACAACAGCCTGTTTACCGCAAGTACGATTGTAGTGAGCGCGAATGGAACATTCTGTACCTGCTCACGTTAGGCTTGGCTGACGAAGAAATGGCGGAGATTTTGGATATAGAGGCCAGTACCATCCGCTTTCATTTACGCCGTTTGCAACGCAAGCTCGATTGCCGTAATCGTACACATCTGGCAACAACCTCGTTACGTCTAGGCATAGTCGTTTAGATTTCTTCCTGACAATTTCCGTCGCAATCATGAAAGGATAGTTGTAAGATCATGAAGACATCCGTATCAGGCTCAAGGGATACATCGTTGCGTTGGTGGATGCTCGCCATCCTCTCCCTCGGCTTTGTCCAATTGACATTGAACTGGTTCGACATCGCGGCTGCTTTCCCTGCTGTAGGACAGCAATTCGGTCTCCAGATTCCGCAACTGGCCTTACTCATCTCACTTTTCCTCGCAGGATATGGAATTTTTCATATTCCAACAGGTTTCCTGGCATATCGCTTTGGGCTGCGGAATGTCCTACTGGCAGGTATTTTACTCGAATCATTAGGCGGCATCGCCAGTGCTTTCGCCCCTAACTATGCCTGGCTCATGATTTTGCGCGTCATCACTGGCATTGGTGCATCCTTTTTTGTGGGTTGTGGTTTTGCAATGGTGACTTCCTGGTTTCGTGGTCGTGAACTGGCTCTGGCTCTGGGTATTTCCGGTGGAGCAGCTTTTGCCCTCGGTGCCGCGTTCGGTCTCTTTACCTGGGTGAGCATCATCCAAGCTACTGGCTGGTCTACTGCTTTGGTTATAGGTGGCGTTATCGGGCTTGTCATTTTTTTCATCGCGCTCATCTGGTTACGTGTACCCAATGATGAGCAAGTAGAGTTAGAGGCTGGAAGCTTTAGCTGGTCGGCTGTTGGGAGAGTGCTTGGCAACAAGGACCTCTGGTTTTTTGGCCTAAGCCTCCTCGGAGCCTATGGTGCCTATTTTACTGCCTCACAACTGATGAGTACGTATGCTGTCGCGGTATTCCATCTTTCAGAATCGACTGGAGGTCTCATCGCAGCGGTGATCGTGTTAGCGGGTATTCCAGGCTCTATTATTGGTGGCTATATGGCTGATCGTACACATCGGTTGAAGGCTGTGATCATTACGCCCCTGCTCGTGCTAGGTGTTGGTATGCTCTTATTCCCATTTGCCGGTCTTACTGGAACATGGGTGATTGCTATCGTTGTCGGGTTCTTCTTAATCTTCGGCTTCGCAGCACTGACGGCAGTACCTGGACATTATAGAGACCGGATTAATCCTGAAGACGTTGCCACTGCGGAAGGGCTGATCTTGACGCTTGCGGCAGTAGGTGGCTTCCTTGTTCCTATCTTTTTCGGGCAGATTGAGGTAGCCAGTGGTTTTACCTGGGCCTGGGTCTTCTTAGGCGTGGTGAGTCTCGTCTTTGGTGTTATAGGATTTGCTGCGCGTGAGCCTCTCGGCACCCCCGCTACACAAAAAGCTTCTATCGGAGTAGAAAGAGGGCAAATATGAGACTGGTAACATATGAGGTACAAACCGTTGTCGGGCCTTTCCGACGCGTCGGAATATGGCAGAACGATGATACCATTGTAGATGCTAATTTTCTCGCAGCCGAGTATCTCAGGCACAGTGGTAACTATGAAGATACGTATCGAGAGGCGGACTACCTTGTTCCGGTAGATATGATCGCATTCATTGCTGGTGGTAAACGCACGTTGGATACAGTTCGTGAAGCACTTACGCGTGTTCATCCTACCGCTGAACAACGTGGAGCGAGGAGTGAGCAGATTGTGTTTCAGAGCGGAGATGTACACCTCTGCGCGCCTTTGCCTCGCCCACGCCGTATTCATGATTTCATGGTCGTTGAGGAGCATGTGCGTAACAGCCTCAAAAGCAAGGTACCAGAAGAGTGGTATAACATGCCTGTGTGTTACAAGGGAAATCCCGACACGGTAATTGGACCTGATACGACTGTGCGTTGGCCTCGTTACACGCAAAAACTCGATTATGAACTTGAACTATGCGCGATTATCGGACGGACAGGAAAAGATATTCCTGCATCGAAAGCCGCAGACTACATCTATGGCTACTCTATCTTCAACGACTTCTCAGCGCGTGACATACAAATGCGCGAGATGTCCGTAGGATTGGGGCCATTCAAAGGAAAAGATTTTGCGACCGGTATTGGACCTTGTATCGCCACTGCGGATGAATTTGATGCCTTACACGCACCTATGAAATTTCGAGTCAACGGCGAAGAATGGTCATCAGGCAGTATTGGTCAGATGCGTTTCTCCTTCGAGCAAATCATCGAGTATCTCTCCAACGAGGAGGAAATCTTTCCGGGCGATGTGCTTGCTAGTGGCACTGTCGGGCGTGGTTGCGGTTTAGAACTTGACCGCTGGATTGCACCGGGAGACCTTCTTGAGGCAGACGTGGAAGGCATAGGTGTGCTTGCCAATACCGTTGGACCTCGTGATTAACGCGGTGGTTTCCGTAGAAGTGAGAAACGGTGCTTGACGAACAGAGACAGAGGAACATCATGCACATTTTGAGTACAGTTGGCAACCGTACTATTCCAAGTATGATGGCGGAGCATACTCAACGTCACCCGGACCGCGAGTTCCTGGTCTTTGAGGATATGATGCAACATGTCACGGTCTTTACCTGGCAACAGGCCGATGAGATTATCAACAGCGTTGCATCACTACTCAGGAAGCGTGGAGTGACAAATGGCACGAAAGTGCATATGCATCTTACGAACCGACCCGAATTCATTTTTGGGTGGTTTGCTTGCAACATGCTGGGGGCAATACTTGTGCCGACCAATACTGCCTCCAGTACCGACGAACTTGCCTATATTCTGAGTCACTCCGAAAGTAGAATTAGTATTACCGAGTCAACTTTTGCTCAACAGATGGAAGAGGTGAAGGTACGTTCCTCTCGATTGCAAGAAATCTTGCTCGTCGATCAGATACCGCTCTTTCAAGGGGCCGACAGAAGCGCGAAAGGGGCAACGTTGCCCCTGAATGTTCATTCTTCAGACGATGCCGCGATTCTCTATACCTCTGGAACAACTGCAAGGCCAAAGGGCGTGCTGGTAACACATGCCAATTACGTCTACGCCGGAGAATGCGTCTCGAAGGGTATGGGTCTGACTCCTGACGATAGATTCTTGACCGTTCTACCTTTGTTTCATGGCAACGCGCAGTACTATTGTATGATGTCCGTTCTCGTTACAGGTGCAACACTCTTGTTAATGGAACGCTTTAGTGCCAGTCGTTACGTTGAGCAAGCGGTCCGTCACCGAGCAACCGTCGCTAGTCTGTTTGCGGCTCCGATGCGCATGCTGCTGGCTCAGCCACACGTATCACAGGCCAGACAGCACAACGTACGGCTTGCGATCTTTGCGCAAAATCTGAGTGGGACACAAATACAGGAGTGGGAGGAGCGTATTGCCATGCCACTCATGCAGATTTACGGCATGACGGAAACAATAGGACCGCCACTGATGAACCCACTCTATGAGAGGCGTGATCCACACTCGATAGGTCGTGTTGTGCTGGGTTATACTTGTCGTATCGTTGATGACCACGAAAACGATGTCATGCCGGGAAAGACGGGACAACTCTTGGTCGGTGGTATACCGGGCATCTCGTTGATGCGTGGCTATTTCAAGGATGAGGCCGCGACATATGCCACACTCAAAAACGGGTGGCTCTCTACAGGTGATAACGTGAGATGTGACGAGGAAGGCTACGTCTACTTTGTAGATCGTTTGAAGGATATGATCAAACGAGCAGGAGAGAACATCGCGGCAAGCGAAGTAGAGAGCGTCATCAAAGACTATCCGGGAGTCTTCGATGTCGCGGTTGTGGGAGTGCCGGATGCAATGCGCGACGAGGCGATTCGAGCATATGTGGTTCTACGTGAAGGGCGCAGTGTTACCGACAAGGATATCATCAGTTGGTGTAGCACGCGACTCGCAAAATTCAAGGTGCCGGGTGCAATCGAGTTTGTCGCGGAACTGCCTCGAACGTCCGTCGGCAAGATTCAAAAGCATCTATTGCGTACTCCTAGTTCTTCTTAAGTGATGGAAAGGAAAAACACGATGAGTAATTGGAAGTATACTAAAGGACTACACGACCTAGGCAACTCTGTATATGCCTACTTACTGCCGAATGGCTCCTGGGGATGGAGCAATGCAGGCTTAATCACTGATGGAGAAGCATCCTTGCTGGTTGATACGCTCTTCGACCTCCCTTTGACACAAGAGATGTTAGATACCATGCGCAAGTCAGTTCCAGCCGCATCTCACATTGATATCCTTGTCAATTCCCATGCCAATGGCGATCACTGTTACGGTAACGAATTAGTCGCCGATTCTCGCATCATCGCATCCGCGCGTACCGCACATCAGATGGGCACAGAATCTCCTCCTGAGCAATTCGCGGAGTTGATGAGACTGACACCAGAGATGGGGAAAACGGGAGAGTTTATTCAGCGTATCTTTGGGCCGTTCAAGTTCGATGGCATTACGTTGACCTTGCCCAAGGAGACCTTCGAGGGCATGTTAAACCTGAAGGTTGGAGACAAGGACGTGCGCCTCATCGAGGTAGGCCCAGCTCACACGCTTGGTGATACGTTGATCCACATTCCCAGTGATCGTGTCATCTTCACTGCTGACATTCTGTTTATCGGTGGTCATCCCATTGCGTGGGCTGGTCCGGTGAGTAACTGGATACGAGCCTGCGATTACATTCTCTCGCTCGATGTCGAGACCATTGTTCCCGGTCATGGTCCTATCACAGATAAACAGGGTGTGACAGAGTTCAAGGGCTACCTCGAATACGTTTTTGCTGAGACGCGCAAACGCTATGAAGCCGGAATGCCTGCTTTCGAGGCCGCAAGATCAATAGCGATGGATCGCTATGCGTCATGGACCGATGGTGAGCGTATCTCCGTCACCGTTGCCACAATTTATCGAGAACTCAGCGGCGACCCAGCGCATGCTGACGTAACAGCTTCGCTTGCGGAGATGGCTGAATTAGCAGGGCGTTAAACGTGGAGATGCAGAGAGGAGGTGAGGAAATTTTTCCTCACCTCCTCTATTTACCAGCACTTAGCCTATTGTGTAGTCGCATATCTAAGCATCGACAAGATGCCACTCTACACGTTTTCCTATACTTGCCGCATAGCGTTTCCTCTAGGCTCATTGGTCTATCGAGCCGTTTATAGTACTCTACAATCTCCGCAATGGTGACAATCCGAATATG
>CAXUIS010000157.1:0-2756 GCA_964250915.1 uncultured Ktedonobacteraceae bacterium
GAAGTTTGCGAACGCGATTAGCTCTTGTTCGTTCAAATCTGTATAGACTGTACCTGTCAGGTCTTTTACGAGTTGTGGCATGTCTGTAAGGAGCCTGTCAACCGTCAATTTCTTTTTGAGTGCCTCTAACACCTGCTGCTGACGTTGTGTACGCCCGATGTCACCAATCAGGTCGGCATGGCGCGAACGCACATATTCCAGAGCTTGTAATCCATTCAGGTGTTGCAAGCCTGGGGCAAGTGAGATGCGCTTGAGCGCGTAAGGATCGTTGGGATTAGCACCATCACCTGTATCGTCGGGATAGTTATCATCGACAATGGGATGAATCACGTCAACATCAACACCACCAAGCGTATCAATAACCTTCGCAAAGCCACTTAGTCCTACCCATGCGTAACGGTCGATGGGAATGCCATAATCTTTTTCTATCGTGAGCCGAGCTGCACGTACCCCATCGTCAAAGCTATTGTGTTGTGTAGCACCCAGGAAAAACGCTTGGTCGATCTTATGCATACCACCTATCTCTGGCACTTGCACCCATGAGTCGCGTGGAATTGAGACCATTGAGACACTGCCAGTAACCGTGTCAATATGCACGACCATCATCACCTGCGTGAGCACATCTGGAAACGTATATTTCCCATCATTGTCGCTCCCCATGAGCAAAATATTCCAGGAACGGCCCATGATGACATTGTACGATGGAGTGACGTTCAACGCTGGCTCTTCCACACTGCGACGTACAGGATGAATAAACTTCTTCATAGGCGCATGAACATTCGTGTTGTAGTAAGAATAGCCATACGCGAGAATGCCACCCGTGATGCAAATAAAGAGGAGCAATATGCTGAGTAGAAATCGAGAAGCACGCTTGCGTTGCTTTCCCTTTTTCTTTCCTTGCTTGATGACTGGTACGATAACAGTCGGCTGTGTATCATGTTTATGCTGATAGATACGCACTGGAAGAGTGTGCATCTGAAAAAGTGCTTCTTTACTATTTTGTGATCGAGAAGATGCGCTTGAAAGTTGAACCGTTGCAGTTTCATCAAGGGAAGGCTGCTTTTGTAGAGGGGGTATTTTGTGCTGGCGTGATAACGAGGATACAAGACGGGCCTTCTTGAATGAAACCGCGTTTTCTACTTTACTTCGTGCTGACCATTTTTTATTTTGCTCATCTTGCAGCATATTTATTTCCTACATTCACATCTTTTACAGCATAAATTTCTGATGAATTTTGATGACCAAACACAGCAGTTGTCGGTAGGGGCAGCAATTCATTGCGCCAAAAGATGGGTCGGGAGGGGTCCACGCTGCCATAAGATGCGTTTTGGGGACGTTTACCCCGCCCCTCCCATCTTTAGGCGCAATGAATTGCTGCCCCTACCGAGAGGAATTACCGTATTTGATTGTCAACATTCATTTAAAGTCAGTATAGCGACCAAATCCAAAAGGACTTGTAATCGGAGGTGAAGATAGAAGGTGATACAATACCTTATGGTTTATTTTGAGTGTCATGCTTCTCGGAAGGACATATAGATGGATATTGAACGCATTCAACAGGCATTGCAGGACGAGCATATAGATGGCTGGCTCTTTTACGATTTTCGCAAATCAAATCCTATTGCCTATCAGGTGCTGGCACTGCCACGTCAGGATATGTATACACGTCGCTGGTTTTATTTCGTGCCAGCACAAGGCACTCCAACCGCGATTATCAGTGCCGTCGAGTCACATGTGTTAAGCTCACTTGCAGGAGCACGACTCGTATTTCGTACATGGGAAGAGATGCAGCAGCATGTACGAAGCCTCCTTCGACCAGGGATGCGGGTCGCAATGGAGTATTCACCACTGAACGCTATACCCTATATTTCGCGTGTGGATGCTGGTACGGTTGAACTGATACGCTCGTTTGGTGTCGAGGTGGTAAGTTCTGCCAATCTCTCGCAGCGTTTTGTGGCGCAACTAACCGATGAGCAGATCGAAAGTCACCGTGAAGCGGGTCGTCGCCTCATTGCAGCGAAAGACCAATTGTTCACAGAACTTACACACGACTTACACATTAGTACAGAGCTTGACGAATTCATGGTACAACAGCGATTTAAAGCCCTCATTCAACAAGCGGGACTTGTAACACCTGAACCACCAATCGTCGCAGTAAATGCTCATAGTGGCAATCCGCATTATGCACCGACAGAACAACAGCACTCGCCCATTCAGCATGGCGACCTCATTCTGTTCGACTTCTGGGCCAAGTTGCCACAGGATGGTGCTATCTTTGCCGACTATACATGGATGGCATTCGCAGGAACACGCGACGAAATTCCCCAAAGGCAACGTGAGGTATTTGAGATCGTGCGCCGCGCACGCGACACAGGTATCGCGTTTGTACGAGAACGTTTGGCGGCTGGCGAACGCGTAGAGGGTCGTCAGGTTGATGATGTGACGCGGGCTGTGATCGTGAAAGCGGGCTATGGAGACTACTTTGTGCATCGTACAGGACATAATATCGCTACCGTCGATCATGGCAATGGCGCGAACATCGACAACTTCGAGACACAGGACGAGCGTGTCCTGCTCATAAATACTTGTTGTTCTATCGAACCGGGTATCTACCTGCCCGAATTTGGCGTGAGGAGCGAGATCGACCTGCTGATACATGCGAATGATGCCGAGGTGACAGGCGTTTCCGTTCAGGAAGAAATTGTTGCGTTAGTGGAATAAAAAATGGTGTGGGGGGGCAATATGATTGGCGGAAC
>CAXUIS010000157.1:2766-12357 GCA_964250915.1 uncultured Ktedonobacteraceae bacterium
ATATAAAATTTATTGCCCCCCAATAATTGCCCGCTCTCTAAATTGCCGCCCCCACAGCACTTTTATTGCACTAACATAGCTCGGCTACTTCATGCATCTTCCCACTATTTGTTAACGCAACGGTGTGTATTTCAAGCGCGTTGTATATACTCTGCCCTTGTTTCTCTTTGAAAGGCAATTGCACCAAGGAGCATACCGTAGAGGACAAGCGGAACGAATGAGTAGAGAAAGCTTCCAAAATCAAGTCGTATATGATTAATGAGTGTCCCGAAGAGCAAGGGGATGATTATCCAGAAGAGTACGCCCGTTGCGGCACCGAACAGGAGAGAGCGTCCGAGCGTTGTTACCCTTCTACCTTCAATGGCACCAAAGACAATGCCAAATATGCCTCCAAGCACAATAAGCAAGAGAAAGCCAACAAACTTTCCCGCGTCTTTACTATCAAGCGCAAGCCACTGTGCAGGAGTGTGAAGGAGACCACCGGGACCATAGTCTGTAAAAAAGAGAACAGCGAGTATCAGTCCAGCAAGCAGTCCTGCAATCAATCCATTTTGTATACGCTGCGTCATTTTCTATATCCTTATCGTATCTCTTTATACAAACCAACGTGCTAGCCGTACAAAACGTGTATCGTTAGCAATCTGTAGGCGTGGAGCGAGCAATTGGTCAATACCTAAGCGGCGTCCAGCAGGGATAGCAACAAAAACGACTGCAAGCAGAACAATCATACCGTATGTCCAGTACCATTCTCCAGGTGCGACTGCGAGACCAACATATAATTGCAATGCAAGCACCAGTGAGAGTAACGCACCCAAGCGGCTAAAGACTCCAAAGAGCAGACTAATCGCCACTAGAAATTCGGCTATCCACGTTCCCGCTCCCAACAGAATAAAATTTGGCAGAAAAACATGTTGAATAATGAAAGAGTAACCTGGTATAAAAGTGGATTTGCCCTCTTGTACTACATAACTGTGTAAGCCCGCGAAGCTAGGGGGTAACTTCCAGAAGAGTTGCTGAAACCAGAGATAGCCCAGAAAAATGCGTACAATGGCTAATGTTAGTAGGCTGCCTTCGCTCAATGTCAGAGATGGTGTTGATGATGTCAGCACCTCTTGTCCTAACACATCTTTATGAGTTTGTTGCGGTGACGATGGTAGTATGCTCATGAGACCTCCGCATTTTATAGGTCGAGAAATATTCTCTACCTTCAGCACGTTCATTAGGTACCTTTTTTTCTCTTTTGTCAATATTCTCTACAAATGAGCTTTTTAAAGACGTAGACTGCTGAGAATAGTCAGCAAAGCTACTTTGTATAAACATTGACAAAAATCATTGTATCCTATTAAAATGTAAGCATGTAACAAAAGTTACATCCCCTAACCGTTCGCTCCCTTCATTGGGTAAGATACTAGAGTAGTGCAACATGGCAGTAGGTGTAGACGATAGCACACACGACGACACAGCAACAAACTCTGCTCCAGCAGTGCTTGTCGAGAATTTAAGTTTCCGTTATCGTGCCTTCGACGATGATGCTGATGATGACGCAAAAACTGCTGTGTCAACGCCACTTTCAGAGCAAGCATTAGCCATCAAAGACATTTCTTTCAGTTTGCCAAAAGGCGAACTGTTGCTTATTGCTGGCCCAAGTGGTTGTGGTAAGAGCACTCTGCTCAAATGTCTGAACGGTCTTATTCCTAATAGTTACAAAGGCACATTGACAGGTGATATTCAGCTTGAGGGACGTTCAATTCCTGGTCTGGCTTTGCGAGACTTAGCGCAGCAGATTGGGACGATGCTCCAGGACCCCGATAAACAGATTATCGGCAGCACGGTTGAGCAGGAAATCGCCTTTGGAATGGAGAACCTCAATACGCCACGCGCCGAGATGCGCGAACGTATTACCGATGTGCTGACACGTCTACATCTGGAACACTATCGGAAGCAGGCCACGCATGCTCTGTCAGGTGGGCAACGCCAACAAGTCGCGGCGGCGGGTCTGCTGGTGATGCAACCCTCTATTTTTCTCTTTGATGAACCGTTCGCAAATCTTGATGCACGCGCAATCGACGAGTTAGAAGGCTTAATTGCGGCACTGCGTAAAGAGGGGCATACGATTATTCTCGTCGAACATCGTGTCGAGGAAGCACTGACACTTAAGCCAGACAAGGTGTTGCTCATGCGCGAAGGAACTCAAGTGTTTTTCGGCAACGCGGATGAGTTCCTACGTTTTGCCGATCCCACACAAGTCAAGTTGCCCGTTGAGGCTACATTGCATACTTCAAATAACGCTACAGACGTGCGTTCTCAGCTTATTCATCCCATTACTACACGTCATAGAAGCGATGAGGTGCTTGCTCAGCAGAACACTCCTATTCTCTCGTTTGAGAACGTGCATTTCCGCTATTCGAGCTTTTCGGAAGAGATATTGCATGGTATCTCTTTCAAAGTATATCCAGGCGAGACTATCGCGCTGCTTGGACCTAATGGCTCAGGGAAAACGACGTTGGTGAAGCAAGCCCTTGGCCTACTGCGTCCCACAAAGGGGACCATACAATTGTATGGTGAGCCGACGCGCAAACTCAGTGTGGCGCAAGTTGCGGCGCGTATCGGCTATGTCTTTCAAAGTCCTAATGCGATGTTGTTTGCGCCCACGGTACAAAAAGAGGTGAGTTTTGGACCAGAAAATATGCGCTTTTCGCCTGAACGTGTCACCTCGCTTGTGCAACAGGCCGAGAACGCTCTGAATGTCGCAGACTTCGCCGAACGCTCACCATTCTCACTCAGCTTTGGACAACAAAAGCGTGTCGCCATTGCCTCTATCCTTGCCATGCAGAGCAAAATACTGTTACTCGATGAGCCGACAGCAGGTCAAGATTATCGTTCATATATCGCGTTTATGGAATATTTGCGCGACCTACCAACGCTCGATGCTCTATTGTTTATCACTCACGACCTCGATCTCGCGTTGCGTTATACACAGCGTGTTTTGCTTTTAAAAGAGGGAAATCTGGTAGCTGATGGACCGCCGTTGCAGGTGTTAGCGGACACAAAACTGCTTGACGCCTGTAATCTACGTCCAACATCATTGCTACGTTACTTACTTACTTCATCAAAGAAATAGGAGGAAGTGTAGGGACCAATTATGCAGGTTAACAAATGAACATGAGAACATAATCGAGGACTGGTGGGTGTGCTAAAGCAGACCCGTACAGGACCTTTGCCTCATGAGCCACCGTCGCTCCTGTACGGGTCTGCTTTAGCACACCCAATCAGTATGTCAGTGGTTGTTTGTCAGGAGGACGCGATAAATCGGTTCCTACAAGTATCCTCATCAATGTATGAAGCGAAAGGGGGTAAGCAAGCAATTCTTTTCCGTTGTCCTTGTATCATTTTATATTTAATCAGGCAGAATATCCAGAAAGGATACTCGCAATGGCAGTACGACAGGAACGTTCAAGCGTAGAGGCGCGTCAGTCGCTCTGGTCCTTCGATGTACGTAAAGTTGTATATTCGGCATTGGGCATCGCGCTCTATGCGATTCTGAGTATTATCTTCAACCTCGTACAACTTCCCAACGCTGGTGGTGGTGCGGTTGCTCTTCGTCCAGGCATCGTTATTCCATTATTATTCGGTGTACTCTTTGGACCTATTGTCGGCTTACTTGTTGGTGGGCTTGGCAACATCATTGGCGACTTAATCAGCTATCACAGCTTCTACTGGAACTGGGATCTCGGCAATGCACTTATTGGCTTCATCGCTGGTCTGGTCGTCATCTATACAGCCGGACGCTATCGCAATAGCCGTGCCATTATCTATGCGGAAGTTGCCAGTGCCATTGGTATTATCGTAGGCATTGGCTTTGCCGCCTATAACGACATATGGGTCTCTAAGATTGATTTCGCGGCGGCCAGTAGCGAATTTTTTGTCGCTGGTCTTCCTGATCTGATTAATGGACTCATTCTCCTTCCCATCTTGATTGTTGCATACAACGCTGCAACGCGAGCACGAGGGAGAGGATAAAAAAGATAATGGTGTAGATTGAGCAGATAGGTGAGCATGACAGGGGCAAGCCCTGTCACTACTATACTGCTTGCCGCTTTACGGCGGAAGACGTGACTCGCATATAGTAGTGACAGGGCTTGCCCCTGTCATGTCCCGTTTTCCTTTTGTGCCTTGAATGGAGCAAGAGAACACATGCTGATCAACTTCCCTTATATCAAGCGAGATTCGCCAGTGCATCGGTTGGACCCACGCACGAAACTGGTGATGCTCTTTGCCTTTATTTTTGCGATCACGCAATCATCAAACCTCTGGTTTATATTAGGGGGTCTTCTTCTTGCGTGTGTGTACTACAGTCAGGCACATCTTACATGGGCCGAGACAAAAACGGCGTGGGGTTACATTGTTGTGCTTGCATTGATGCTGGTCCTGGTGAACTATTTTGTGACGGCTGGTGCGGTGGTGCAGGGTGTTGATCTCACGTATGAGCATGTGCTGTATCGTGTCCCTTTTTTCTCGCTTATAGCGAGGCCGCCCTTTATTGGTTCAGGGCACCTTACGCTCAGTGTTGAAAGTATCACGTTTATGATTACGCAGATTATGCGTAACATCAGTATTGGTCTTTTTGTGTTGCCAATCACCTATACGATTGATCCCGCGCTTATGGGCGTCGCATTTAAAGGCATGGGTGCGTCAGATAAAATCGCCTACTCTGTTGATCTCTCGCTGCGTTTTCTCCCAAGTTTAGCCCGTGACTTTCTGACGACCTATGACGCTCAACGCGCCAGGGGATTTGAGTTAGAGAAGTTACGCGGCGGTGTCTTTGGCAAGATTGCGCGGCTCGCACCCATGATTGTCCCTGTTGTCATTGGATCAATTGTGGAGGCTGAAGATATCATCAGTGCGATGGAACTACGCTGCTTCGGCGTTGGCAAGCGTACATGGCTCACCAAATTGCATCCACGCACAATTGATCGCACGCTCATTATAGGAGCACTTATTGTGCTTGCACTCGTGACACTTCTTAATATCGCCGGAGCATTCTCCTCGAACCCCTTCCTGCACATTCTCCATGTACAAGGCATTCCTGCTTTTCTGTATTAAACATTCCACGGTCACGAATTACTACGGTAATAAAATGGATTGCCTCCGCTTGCTGAGTGTGCTAAAGCAGACCCGTACAGGAGCCACAAATAGATGTGTTGGTGGAATGGAAGTTCCTGTACGGGTCTGCTTTAGCACACCCTCTACGAGTAACAATGTCCTAGCCATTTCTACAGGTACGTATCCTACCTCTTTTTCTAGTGTATCCCATGTCTTTGTAGTATATACTGATTGCTATAAGGAAATACGTCACATTTGTATCGAGGGGGGATAGCACGTATGGCACAAGAAAACCCAATTGTTGTTGAGAACCGAGAAGAGTTGTTTTTTCTACTTTCTGAGGCTGCACAACTTGAGCATATGATTATGTGTCAGTACTTGTTTGCCACGTTCAGTCTCAAACGCAATACGAGCGAAGGCATAACTCAGGCTCAGCTTGAGACGATGAAGCGTTGGGAGCGCATTGTCTTAGACGTGGCCGTTGAGGAGATGTTACACCTCGCACTAGTGAACAACCTGCTCGTCGCGCTTGGCTCCATTCCTTATTCTGATCGCCCAAACTTTCCTTTACAGGGAAAATATTTTCCTGCGGGTATCAAACTGGCATTGTTACCTTTCGGTGAACGTGCACTACAGCACTTTCTTTTCTTGGAACGCCCAGAGGGAATGACGCGCGAAGACGCGGTGGGTTTTGAGGCGGTTGGCATTCCCAACCCACCTATGTCGTTGGACGATATCGCACCAGAGGCACAGGATTACGCTACTGTAGGGCACCTCTACCGAGGGATTGAGCAAGGCTTTCGTCACCTTGTCGAGAAATATGGTGAACAGCAAGTCTTCGTGGGTCCACCACAGGCTCAGATGACGCAGAAATATTTTGGCTGGCCTGAACTCGTTCCCGTCCCTATTGGACCGAATGCCCCAGGAAAAACGGCGGGTGCAAGCTTTGAAATCTATCGAACGGGCTACATGTTGCCACATCGCTATGCCGCGTGGAACGTTCTACATGAGCGTTTCCTGGAACTGGCGAATGCGTGTGCGCGACTTAGTATGCACAACGACGCTCCAAAGGAACTCTTGGGGATAGAGCAAAACATACGCAAGTTTGCTACGATGCTTGAGCAGCATGTGAAGAGCTTCAGTCAGGATACGTACTAAGGGGAAAAGAACTGATGAGGGAATTCAAAGAGCTAGAGCGTAAGAAAAAATCGGAAGACACGAAAGAAACGGGACGTATCAGCGTTTAGCGACGGTGTGTTCGCTGTTGCGATCACACTGCTTGTACTAGACATTTAACTTCCTGCACATGAACTTGTCTCCCCAAAAGGCGCACTACTCGGCTCTTTAGGAAACCAATGGCCTATTTATCCTGCCTTGCGCGAAAGCTGTGAATGAACCTAGATGGAAGGGTACAGAAAACCTTCGTTTGATGAGACTGAGAGCACCCAGTGTCTCGTCACCACATCGTCTGGATGGCTGGAGCGATGCTTCTGCCTTGCGCTCGTCCGACTGTTGCTACCACGTTGCGGCGTGTCGAGTCATACGGATTGGGGCCGATTGCTGCGATGCTTTGTTCATTCGGCGTGATGAGCACAACGTTCGCATTGGCACTCATCGCGGCTGCGTCCTCTGTTGCCCCTGGGATCGCCCCATAACCAGTTGGCATCGGGGCAAGAATGACGACCCGCTCATACCCGTCGGCGAGGCGTGCATTTGTCGCCGACACCATGCCCCCATCAATCCACGCTCTACCGTTGATGTGGACAAGCGGCCAAACACCTGGGACGGCTCCGCTCGCCGACACTGCGTCGAGAAGAGGAACGCCAGATGTCCAGTCGAAGACATGCAAGTGTCCAGTATCAGCGTCAATAGCAGTCACTTGCAGCGTCCGAGGCCACTCTGTCGTGACGAGTCGAGCCTCGACGACGGAACGGCGTTGCGATATTGGCACCGGTTCAGGATTTTCCTTGGCAATAACACCAAATGCCGCGCCAACACGTCGTGGGTCACTTCCGCCAATGACGAATGCGTTATACCATGCAGCAGCAGTCTTCTCAGAGGCTACGGTTGGAATCTCGGTATCACTCATTTCTACTTGAGCGGCAAAGAGCTTCTGCATATCGTAACCGCTCGCGATGGCCGCTCCGACGAAGGCTCCAGCCGAGGTTCCAATAATCGGGTTGGCCTCAGAGAGGGCGACTCCCGCTTCAAGGAGGCCCGTGAGGACGCCAACCTCCCAGGCAATGCCAGTCACTCCGCCTCCACCTAGGACAAGGGCTCGGGTTGAGGAATTCTGCTTCTCAATGGTCATGTTCATCTCCTTTCAACGTTTACAGTATACACAATGAAGGATACTTGAAGGTCAGGTGTTTTTAATGAACTCCTCAAATTTAGGATCATCAAGGCTGCGTAAGAGCCATCTCATTATCACATGTACACACGTCGTCGTCAACAGAAGTAGGGGGACGCCGGTGAATGAACCACCAACGTTACCCCCGTTAGCACGAAACTCATCGATGATCCGGTGTCCCAGTCATTCACGTCATTCATCACAGTCACGTGCATCCTCCTCATGAGAGCATGTTCTACGTCTCTTGGGCCTCCCTGACGCGCATCGAGGTCTTCATCCAACCACGACACACGGCTCGTATCGCTGCTTCAGAGCGTTATGCTAGTTTGCGCTCGACCCACACTCAATCGCTTCCGGCGACAACGTAAGGCACTCACGGCGGTGGGTTGAAACACTTGTTGGGCAGCGCAAACAAGCCGTCACGCCCGTCAGCAGTCGAACACTGACCAGCAGATCTCGTTTCGCAACCGCTGATCCTCTAGGACGAGTTCGCGAATCGCATCGGGGAGCTGTTCGCGCTGCCAATGGCACTCGAGCCTGCCGGTACTCTCACCCTCGCATCCGGGGGCGGCCGCACGCGCAGCCTTGATTGCGTAGGCCGCCGCACCAAGCTCATGTGCGGCGACATGCGCCACCGCTGCGGCCTGACCAGCAGCAAACGCGGCGTGCCGAGCGGCTCCGCTTAGCTCTCTTGCCGCAGCTTGAGCATGACCAGCCGAGTCACGGGACCGGGACATCTTAATCTCCTCGCGCGCCCATGCCCGAGTCAGCTCGATTGCCTGGCGAGGCCGCGGGTCCGAGGGCTGCACCGACTCGAAGAGGTGCAGAACGTGCTCTGCGCACGCGGCCGCCCATAAAGCCAGGAGCCGATGGTCGGAGTCCGTGAGTGTCCCCCCGCGGCGGATGGTGATGAAGCGGGGGTCGCGGTCTTTAGGGAGGATCATGGTTGTACCCATCCTGCTGCATCTGCCTAACGGCTCATTGTCCGTGTCACGTGGACAAATGGTGTTCCCTCTGGTAGTGAAAATTTGTCTGTTTGCATCGTATTTTTCTCTTTCTCGTCTTCATATATACGTAGGAGTCTCAACATTTTTACTCCCCAAATCCCTTAAGGATTTAGGAAAGGAGACCATCGCACTACGGTATAAGCACCGTCAGTTCAAAAGCCCCTGCGTGGTCGTGTGCATACTGGATTGCCACATCCACCTCTTCGAGGGGAAAGGTCTGGGCTGAGAGCACGTCGAGACGGAGCAGACCAGCGCGAATCAATCCTGCGAGCAACGAGGGAGCGTGTTGTGGATACATATACTGACCGCGTATCACGATGTTATTATGCATGACATATCCGTAAGAGATGCCTATATCAGCATTGACGCCTCCCATCAAAACGGCGGTTCCGTTTGGGCGTACC
This sequence comes from uncultured Ktedonobacteraceae bacterium, assembly GCA_964250915.1. Classification (GTDB taxonomy): domain Bacteria; phylum Chloroflexota; class Ktedonobacteria; order Ktedonobacterales; family Ktedonobacteraceae; genus JBBQVS01. The sequence goes on from CAXUIS010000157.1 coordinate 11,631, forward strand.
GCCAGAATGCCACGACGAGTTGGCACAGCATCTTGCGTTTGCCCCAATATATCGAGCATGCAGTCAATTGGACCTTCGGCAGCCTGTACAAGACGTTTCCTATTGCTTGCTTCATCGTCAGAGAGCAGAACGGGACGGACACGTTCCCCAAAGTGGTTCACCAGGACATCAAGACGGTCCTTATTCCTTCCAGGCGCAACGACTCGTTCCACACCCATCGCGAGAGCAACCGCCACTGCTGCACCGCCAAAAGCACCTGTTGCTCCATTGACCATCACAATCTGTCCCGGCTGGACGTTTGCTGCCAGGAGTCCACCGTAAGGAACGAGCAGGGCAACCAACCAGGTCAGTTTCACCGGGTCTATGCCATCCATGTGGTCGAGTGGAACCGCATTCTCAAGGGGAATGAGCATCTTCTCGGCAAACGGACCATTGCGAAAGTAGGTCTGGAGTTTCTGTGGCCCCTCTCCTCGGGCTATCCATCCTTGCAGCATACTATTAGCGGGTGAAGTGCTGTCATCACGCGGTCGAACCATCGGATCACAAAAAACAAGCTGACCGGGTTGGAGTCGAGTAGTGTCAGGTCCAGTCCTTTCCACCACTCCGATAGCTCCACAGCCGGGAGCAAGAGGAAGGACCAAGGGATAGGGTCTCTCTCCACGAAAGACTTCCTGTGCATACCACCCAATAGGGGCAGCCAGCACACGAACGAGGACTTCACCCGCGC
>CAXUIS010000158.1:0-12350 GCA_964250915.1 uncultured Ktedonobacteraceae bacterium
TTCTCCCGTTGATGAGGTGCTGCGTTCCCTGGTCCTTGCGTGAGAGAACTACAGAGAGGAGAAGACTCTCGCTGAAGTTTTTTCTGCAAAATTATACTTCCTCATCAGAACAGCTAACGACGATTTCAGGCGGTGATGTTTCTCAGGATACTCGGTTCATACACCCTCTTGGTGAAGAAGCCTTGCTTGAAGCCAGGCGGGAAGTGCATGGACAGAAAAGGAGATGGAGTGATGAGAAACGTGGTTTCCTCTTAGGGAAGGACTGGGTTGAGAACACCAACGCTTCACCTAAAGTGATACTGGTGGCGAACCCCTAACCGATGAGCTAGGCAACCAGAGACGTCGTTTGCTGTGATACTTGAAAGAAAAACGTTCATAGCAGCAGCAGAATAGGAGGCAAATGATGTCGCTCAACCCTCAAGAGATCAGCTTAGTACCAGAAGAAACAGCAAGGATTGCATATGCAGCGTATCCAAAGGGCAATGTGTATATGCACATGCGAAATGTATTAGGCACCATCTATGAGGATACATCATTTGCCCACTTATTTCCCAATAACGGACAACCTGCCGAGACGCCTTGGCGATTAGCCTTGATCACGGTTATGCAGTTTGCCGAGGGTCTTTCAGATCGACAAGCAGCTGATGCAGTACGAGGGCGCATCGATTGGAAGTACGCGCTGAATTTGGAGATCACGGACTCTGGCTTTGATCATACCGTTCTCTCCGAGTTCCGCACGCGCTTAGTGGAAGGACAGGCAGAACACCTCCTCTTAGAAACGATGTTAACGCTTTTTAAAGAACGTGGCCTGCTCAAAGCTCAAGGCAAACAACGGACTGACTCCACGCATGTGTTAGCGAAGATCCGATCCCTCAATAGAGTGCTGTGTGTTGGAGAAACCTTGCGTCATGCCTTGAATTGTCTAGCGATTGTCGTACCCAACTGGCTACTGACTCACAGCCATCCTGAGTGGGTCGAGTGCTACGAAGCGCGGACACCACTAGGTGACGAAGCGCGGCGTACCTTTGCGGAAGTGATTGGAGCTGATGGGTCTCGTGTGCTCACTGCTGTCTATGACACGACAGCTCCTGATTTCTTGCGTGAGATACCTGCTGTAGAAACTCTGCGGCAGGTGTGGGTCCAAAACTACACCTGGAATGAGGGGAAAATTACGTGGCGTTCCTTTGAGGATATTCCTCCGGCTTCGCGCTACATTGGCTCTCCTTACGACACAGAAGCTCATTACAGCAAAAAGCGCAGTACGACGTGGGTCGGCTTCAAGGTTCACCTCACGGAACCGTGTGAAAAGGATGATCCTCATCTCATTACCCATGTCGAAACCACTTCTGCTCCGGTTTCTGACGATGCGAGAACGGCACTCATCCATGAAGGTCTCAAGCACAAGGACCTCGAACCCTCGCAGCATATTGTGGATACTGGCTATGTGGATGCCAAATTGCTCGTCGAGAGCCAGCAAGAGTACCAGATTGAACTGGTGCGTCCAACGCGCCGCAACCATCACAGCTTACGTAGCACTAGGCCTAAGAAGAGTATACTAGATGGGGAGCAGTTTCTCCAGGGTTTGAATGACCGATTCCTATGTTTCACCTCAAAATTCGTGCAGGTTTGAGATATGGCACAAGTTTGGTGATGCAAATATTGTAGAGTTATACGTAGGTATCAGGGAACTACTCCTGTAACTACTACAGAGTTTTATGCTACATCGTACTTTTTCGCTAGGAAGATACTGATAGGCCAATTGTGAAGCAATTCACAGCTTTTTTCTCATAGCTTCGTTATACTCCATATGATGTATACATGCTCTTTGCTCTGGAGAAGAGCCGTCGTAACAAGCTACACCCTAGAGAGGTACGTTTGGACAACGATGATCGTCTTCTGCGACGTTCAATCATTTCTCAAGTACAACCAGGTGATGCTGCTAGACATGATATTGCTCGCACACTTCGTTTTTGCCATCTGTGGAGCAGGAAGCGTCTCTGTGAGCATGGTAAGTTTGTTATCTAGGAGTGGAACTTATACGTCTTCTGGTACGCCAGTAAACCAGCGTGGAGATGCTCTCAATTCTCTGCACATGCTGGATGCGAAAATGGGAGTGTATCAAGCTCACAAAAATACGACCATTTCTGTGCGTGCAGAGGTGCGCCTATGGATGAAGGTGCGAGTTGGAATGGAGTGACGTTCTCACTCGTCGTGGCCTGTCTCCTTCAGCAAGGTGATAGGACACAAGGAGCGAGATTTTTCAGAAAGGAAAACCTATGTCAAGCAATCATCCAAACAACAACCATAAGAAGCCTTCATTGCATTTGCGGCGGAGACTGCTCCAATGGGGGCTTGCGGGAGGAGCACTGGTAGGAGTAGGGAAGTTGAGTGAACCCTGGTGGGGTTCTTTCTTCAAGCCTTCTCCCACTCTGTACACCTATGCTGGACATCCCTCTGGCGTGAGTTCAGTTGCCTGGTCTCCTGATGGCGCCCGCATCGCTTCTGTTGGATGGGATTCGACGATCCAGGTCTGGAAGGCCAGCACTGGACAACATCTCTTGACGTACCGGGGTCATCCTGATGCCGCCACCGTGTCCTGGTCTCCCGATATCACCCATCTTGCATCGGCGGGGACGGAGAGTACCTACACAATTCAAGTCTGGAATGCCAGCACTGGTCAGCAACTCTGGACGCATCAGAATACTTCTACAGGGACTCCGTCCTGGGGCATCGTCGCGTGGTCTCCTAATGGAAAGCAGATTGCAACATTTGGAAGTGATAAGTCGGGGCCAATTCAGGTACGCAATGCACTCGATGGACACCTTCTCTTGAACTACACAGGCCATCCATCTGCTGTGTCTTTTGCATGGTCTCCTGATAGTACACAAATGGTCTCAGGTGGCTTTACTCGCTCTGTCCAAGTCTGGAGGGCACATGACGGTCAGAACGTTTGGTCTTACCAGATTCCAGATGCTTATGGTGAGGACGTCAGTTCTGTCAATGCAGTTACATGGTCTCCTGACGGCACCCGCATCGCTTCAGGGGGTAGTTGCCCTAGTATCCTCTTTGCTACTAACGGGGGTATTCAGATGTGGGATGCCTCTACTGGTCGGAAAACCATGAACTATGGAGGACATGATGGTCGATCCGATATTCGAGCAATTGCGTGGTCTCCCGATGGGAAACACCTTGCGTCAGGTGCGACAGACAACACAGTCCAGGTATGGAGCGCAACCACTGGCAAAACAAGCTTCACCTATAGAGAGCATACTGACGAAGTACGGACAGTTGCCTGGTCTCCTGATGGAACGCGCATTGTTTCGGGAGGCGCGGATCGAGTCGTCCGAGTCTGGAAGGTGTTGTGAGAGAGCTCCGTCCTGCTTCCTTCTTGCACGACCTCAGCATGTACAGGAACGAAGCTCTCCCCTAAAGTGAGAAGTAAGCTTATAGGGAACCATAGTGCATGACATGATAGGCTCAAGAGGTACGTTGCTGTTTGAGGCTATCAGGAAACGTTGACACGATGTGATGAAAACGGAAGAGAACTGTTTCGCAAAAACAGACTTCATGGAAGGAAAAGAGAATGGACATCCTCGTCGACTCTATAACGGCCAGCATTATTGTCTACATCATTGGAACCCTCGTGAATATTGTCTGCTTTCTCCTTGGATATTCTCTTCTTCGTCTCTTCCACCTTCCACTTGATTGGATACTGTGGATGATTGCAGGATACATTCTTCTCACGAGTTGCCTTCTCGCTATTCCCGTCCTGATCCATCAATCGAGTCTTGGTTCTGATTATGCCAATGGCGTTGGTACTCTCGGTTTTCTTGTTTCTGTGCATGCTGCCAATCAGTGGCCTGTACGACATTTGTACGTGAGTATGAAGAAAGGACCGCCTGCTCCTATCACAGCCCCATTGAGAGCATTACTGCTCTTTTTACGGAAGCATCATCAGTTGCTTGGCTCTTTAACTCTTCTCACAGCACTCAGTCATATGATCTTTTATGTGCCCTCGCTTCCTGATCTGGAACTCTACAAGGTTGCTACTGGTTTTGCTGCTCTTGGCGTTCTTCTGCTCTTAGTATTGCTGGGACTGTGGATGGTGGTTAAAAATAGACTCTACAGAAAGCCGATTCCTCGCGTCATCAAAAACGTTCACACCTTTTTAGGTATCGTCTTCCTACTGAGCCTTGCTCTTCATATTTGACCACGAGGAGAGGGAGAACTAGGAGACATGCAAGCATCTCTTATAAAATACGTTTGTTTTAAAATGTGTCTCAAAAACGCTTTGAAGAGGGCCAGGAAAGCAGGTGTAGCATCGTTTTCCCACACGACGTTGAGCTTCTCCATCTCCACTCAGACGGTTTCACCTCGACGAGATACCCTTTTAAGAGGTGCCATTATGCATTAAAACCACCTCGGAGGACTCATGGAAAAGTGCTTTTTTTGATCAGTACACTACAAGCGATTTTTCTAATGTTCTAGCTAGACCATACGTTCTTGTGTCGCTCTGTCAACCTTACATTATTTGTAAGATTGCTGTAAGGGAAAACGATAGTTCTGCGACTTCCCATCTGCTACACTGTATCCAGAACAAACGAGGCGAATTTTATGAAGGTGTGTGACTATGAGAGATGTGTGTTGTATTTGTAAGAAAGTCATGTGTAGGAATAGTGAGCATGGATGATTACACTGGACGCCAAATTGGTCATTACCGCATTCTTCGTCAACTCGGTACAGGTGCCTTTGCTACTGTATATCTAGCAGAACACCTGTACGTTGAGAAGCTCGCAGCTATAAAAATCCTGCATCTCGCACTGGAGCCGCAAAGTTTTCGAGATTTTCAGGAGGAGGCTCGTCTCAATGCTCGTTTGGAGCATCCACACATTATCCGTGTGCTTGATTTTGGTTTTTATGAGCAGATGCCCTATCTGGTGATCGAGTATGCTCCACATGGGACACTCCGCACCTTGTATCCAAAGGGGAGGCGTGTGCCTGTACAGCAGATAGTCGACTATGTGTCTCAAATTGCCGAAGCCTTAGACTATGCCCATCAACACAAGGTGATTCACCGAGATGTGAAGCCAGAGAACCTGTTACTTAATAGTCAGCATGAGATCGTGCTCAGTGACTTTGGAATCGCAGTTGTACAACGGACGCAGAGTTCTCTTTCCGCACAGAAAATAGCTGGAACGCCACAGTACATGGCTCCTGAGCAACTCAAAGGTCTCTCACTTCCTGCCAGTGATCAATATGCATTAGGGGTTATGGTGTATGAGTGGCTCTGTGGAGAACCTCCTTTTTCTGGCAATTTCTCTGCTCTCGCCTATCAACATGTCGAACAAATTCCGCAGAGCTTACACGAACGGGTGCCAGATATTTCATCGGCTGTCGATGAGGTGGTCTCAAGAACGCTTGCGAAAAATCCAACCCAACGTTTTGCTTGTGTCGGAGACTTTGCCATCGCTCTGAGGTACGCTGTTTCTGCTCTTCCCTCCTCCTTGGTTGAGGGCCAAGTGCAGGAAGAAAGCATGGACGCTCCAACTTACATCCCTTTTGCATCACACTCGTTAGGGAAAAATCAGCAGGAAGCACATGAGTCAAGACTGCGTTCTCGACTCAAAAAGGTCCAACTGGTCCAGGGTCAGCACACACACATAGCGAAGCAGGAAGCAGCCTTTGTGCAAAATGAGGACACAATACCTTTTATACCAAATGATACAGTTTTAGCAACACAGAACGCCTTTCTAAACACGAGAGGCAATCCTTCTTTAGGAACTCCCTCTCCCTTGTCGTTACAGGTTTTACAGAATAAGAATCGGTTGTGGTTATTGCGCCGGGTACGTTCATTTTGGATCACAGGAGTCTTGCAACAATCACTGACGGGTGCTGGACTCATAGAGCTAGACGTGCAGGAGAAACCTGATGCAGTCGCTAATCCATGGCAGCAGATCGTGCAGATGTCCACGACGCCACGTCTGCCAGAGCAAAGAAAAAGCATTCTGCAACACTATCAGGATGCTGGTGAAGAACTCCTTATTTTGGGGACACCTGGTGCAGGCAAAACGACGCTCCTCCTGACACTTGCCCGCGATCTATTGGTGCTGGCCGAGCACAACGAGGGCCATCCTGTACCAGTAATCTTTCATCTCTCTACGTGGTCAAGCAAGCAGCCTCTAGCAACATGGTTGGTTGAGGAGCTAGACAGCAAATACCAGATACAGAAAAAATTGGGGCACCAATTCGTGCAAACTCATCTCATTCTTCCTTTGCTCGATGGATTGGACGAGGTCGCTCCCAAAGAGCGGACGGCATGTGTTGAGGCCATTAATAGGTACCGGAGCAAACAGAGCGCGTCCCCACTAGTGGTGTGCAGCCGTAGTGTAGACTATCTGGCTCAGGAAGTCCGATTGGCCCTGAACACCGCGGTGATGATTCAGCCGTTGACCATGCAGCAAGCGAATACGTATCTCGCCCAAGGGGGTGACGCACTACAAGCGTTACGGGTGGCTCTTCAGAAGGAGACCTTGTTACGCGAGTTACTACACACGCCCTTACTCCTGAGAATGCTTACCTTGACGTACTCCAATGCATCTGTGCGCGATATCCTGCACGCATCATCGTCCGGTGAGCAGATACCACAGGTCATAGAACGCTATGTTGAGCGCATGCTGGCACGTGGAAGTGATAAAATGCATTATACACCACAAACTACAAAGCACCGGCTGGCTTGGTTGGCGAGACAGTTGCAAGAACATAACCAGAACATATTTTATCTTGAGCGCATACAACCCGATTATGCTGAAAAGAAGCTAACGCGTCAACAATATCCATTGGTGGTGGTCGGACTTCTCTTTGGTCTGCTTGTGCTTTTTGGGTTAGGACCGATTTGGGCGGATGGTGTTATCGTACACTCCTTGCGCCAAAACAATATGTCCACATCCATGCTGATAGGCGTCATAAGTCAAGCTCTGCTCTTTGCACTCGTCAATGGGTTGGTCTTAGGGCTGGTCAATGCAGTACTGTACAAACGACACGCTGAAAACGTCTTTGGTCCACCAGCGCGACAGAAATGGAGGCGGAGAGGGCAGAGAATAGGAAGAGGAATAGTGAACGGAGTACTCATCGGACTATTCGCTGGAGTCCCCTTCAACTATATTACAGGGTATATACCACCATTCGTCAATCGTCCGTTGCTTGTTCCGCTAAGCGTGATGATTGCAGTTATAGGGGCGTTGCTGTTGTTTCTGCTTGACGGCCTCCTTAATATACACATAACGGACATTCAGCCAGTAGAGCAGGTCTCATGGTCATGGCGCAACATGTGGAGTAGTCTCTTCAAATACCTGTTTCTTGGTGCTGTCTTTGACTTCCTCATGGGCAATGTGGGGCATGACCTCTTTTCCCTGCTCCATCAATGGAGTCACACAGCGTCTGATTCAACTACCGATGTACTTCCCATTTTTGTGTTAACACTGACGGCACTCGTTTTTCCATTCTTCACACTTCTATTTGCTGTACTCAAAGGGATAAGCAGCGGATTTTCCACAACTATGCTTGATTCTCGTGAGCTTGCTGTGCCAAATGAGGGCATGCGTCGTTCTGCTCGTTACAGTCTGCTTAGTGGACTTGTGAGTCTCTTTTTCGTTGTAGGGGTTCCAGTACTGGTTGCCTTCAAAATCACCTTGCTCTTGTTCGTCGTACTCAACATTGCCCCATTGCTTGTGCTAACAATAATGCTGCGTGTCGGGGGGATAGCCTGTATTCAACACGGTGTACTGCGCTGGTTGCTACGGCGGGAAGGAGTTATGCCTTGGCGCTATTCACGCTTTTTGGACTCTGCGGCCGAGCATATCTTGCTGCAGAAAGTAGGTGGTGGCTATATGTTTGTTCACCGCTTCGTCCTTGAGTACTTTGCTTCATTAGAAGGACCACCAACTCAATCATGATCGCTCAGTCGAGACTGATTGTAGGTCCGGGTCTTGCATACTTTCGATACTCTTCTGAAAAATAAAGTTCAAGCGGCTGGGAAAAGTGCTTTTTATTAGCACTGGCACCATTGCGGGGGTACTTCGGATGGCGCATTGGGAAACGTGTCTATAAAGAATATGAGCAGCCTGTTCTTTCAAAGACGGAATAGTCATAGGAAGAGCGCGTTGCATCGTTGTTACATTTTTTATATACCCACTCCCATCTTCTCCCGAAGTACCCTTGTAATGACTAATAAATTTGATATAATCAAAGTAGCTAGAATAACTTAACGCTCAGCACCTATAGCATGCAGTAAGGAAACTTTCTCTATGAAAATCCTTTATCTCATAATAGTTCTCGTTCTTAGCATCCTCTCGTATGCTGCTAGCATCATGTTTGGTATTCTCTATTCCTTACCAGGAGACCCAACCTATGATGCTCTTTACCGTTTTCTTATACCTGTCTTTTTTGTTGTAGGCACGATATTCGTACTCGTGGCAAAGCGTATCATCAAGCCAAAAGTGCAATCCTAGTACGTGTGTGATATCTGCTTATACGGGTCAAGGGAAGACTGATCTTAACTTGGTTCAGTGGAGGAGTAGAACGGAGGAGTTAACACATCAATTATTCACATGACGGGACTCATGTACTGCAAGGCGGAATGTCTCTTCTTGTATCTTGACAGAGTGGGACACTATATTCTATTACCCAGGACGGGAGTGTGAATGCACTACGAGCCAGCGATGGCTCTGTCATCTGGCAGTATAAAGCAAAGCTCTCATTTGGTTCATCGCTTCCAGTCGTAGTGGATGGCATAGTCTATGTACTCTTAGAGGATGGAAGCATCGTTGCGATATGCACTAGCAACGGGTCTTTGCTCTGGCATGATCCAGCACAGAGCTTGCTTGCAGGGTCAACCGCGTTTGTTGCAGGTGGCGTCATGTATATAAGCACACTTGATGGAAGTATGTACGCACTGCGGACCAGCGATGGACGCACCCTCTGGCATGCTTCCTCGCAAATCCCCGCCGTTGCTCCCTCGATCATCGTGGTGGGTGAAGTCGTGTGTGTGGGCACACAAAGTGGTAATGTCTACGCACTAAATACGAGCAATGGAGTCCTCCTTTGGGCGCACACAGATCAAGGGGTGTCTCTTGCGACAACAACGGTTGCGAATGGCATGGTCTATCTTGTCTCGCTCACTGGAAATATAGATAGTATAACTGCTTTACGCGCCAGTGATGGAACTACACGTTGGCACTATACTACTCCCTCGTCCTCTATAAGTTGGCACACTGAAGTTGTCGATGGTATCTTCTTACTTGCCTTGCAAGATGGAAGTATTGTTGTTCTACATACCAGTACTGGTTCATCGCCCTGGTACTACACCACGGCATAGCGAACATCATTATTGATTTCCAATCCGACCCGATCCCCACAGACACCAGCCGATAGTTGTGTACTGGTAGAGCTTTCAAAAGAGTGAAACATGAGAAAATACTACAGGCATAGAATGTTGGTAGAACATTCTTGTATTCAAACAAGGAGGAATCTATGCCTGTCCCTAAAGAGCGTATCACATCGACCTCAGAAACGACCCAAGTGGAGTCACCGGATCACCAGTTGCCAGATGAGCAAGAGTTTCGCCACCGCATGCGAAACCTAGCTATCAGTGCGATGCGAGTCTTGATTGAAGAAGTCATGCGTGAGGAACTGGAGCAGTGCGTGGGTGCTGCGTGGGGAGAATGCACTCCAGAACGAAAAGGATATCGCAATAGCTCTTACGCACGAGACTTGGTGACCAAAACAGGACGCATTGAGGATCTTTCCGTACCCAGAGATCGAGAAGGAGTTTTCATAGCCAGGTGTTTGAGCGGTACAGCCTCTATGAGCCTGAGGTAGCAGAAGCACTCACGGAAATGTTTGTCAGTGGCACCAGCACTCATAAGGTGGGGAAAGTCGCGGAAACGCTGATGGGAGTTGCCCCCAGCGCGAGTATAGTGAGTCGTCTCAATCAAACGTTGACGCAACAATTTGAAATATGGCGTGAACGCCCTCTGCAAGAACACTGGCGGATCCTGTACCTAGATGGAGTGTACTTCACGACACGTCATGGAGACCAAACCGAAGCGAAGTATCAGAAGCACTATCCCGAAGCCATACGCAGTCTTTGCGAAGACGAGGAGCATCTTCTGACCTATTATGACTTTCCATAGGTGATGCACCACTACATTCGCACAACCAATGCTATTGAAAGTTTTTTTAGCAATGTGCGGCAACGAACCGATCGGATTGATGCGTTTACAACTGAAACGAGTTGTGTGACCATCGTCTGGGCCGTGATGCAGGATATTCGCTTACCCAGGATTCCGGTCAGCTAAGTGCTGATTGCGCCTTCTGGTGAATAAAGAAGCAACCAACGAGTAAGTTTGGGTCAGGGGAGAGTGGTTTTTGTCCTGTTTTTTAGGCAAAATGAGTCTTTCAAGAAGTATTCTTGTCGATGCATCATGAAAATCTGTACTCCATTTTGTCGTTTGGACAGAATGCTGTTCGCCCACTCTTCTACTCACTTGTCTCCGCCTTATCTTTACACAACTATCGGCATGGTGTCGAATCCCTGTTGACCTCCCTACGTACAGGGGTGAGACTTCACCCTTCCCGAAGACTAGGACGTGCCTCTGCATTCGTCCCCAGAGCATTGGCACACGTCTTGAGTGCCTGTATCAATTGGAGACGCTGATCCTCTGTGAAATCGGCAACCATGCGTTCTTCGATGGCAACAATTTTGTGGTGACTCTCCCCAAGCAGACTCTCCCCACTTGGAGTGAGGTAGGCTTGCAAGATACGTCCATACTCGGGATGCGGGTGACGGACGATAAGTCCTGCACTTTCTAAGTTCGCCAGAATGAGATTCATGGTCTGCGGAGTGACATAGCATTGCCGCGCAAGCTTGTTGCCTGAGAGACCTGGCGTTGATTCAATCGCACTCAAAGCTGCATATTGAGGGGTCGTCAGCCCCACCTCCCGTAAGGTATTGTCCATCTGGATGCGCAAGGCGTGCTGTGCACGCTTCAACTGATAGCCCACCGTCTGTTCAACCATGTCCATCTCTTTTCTCCCTCTCTTGACATTGTATCAGTATGCTGATATAATAGCAGTATGCTGATTTAGTATCAGTACTCTGTTTATTATAGCATAGCAGGAGGCACCTATGGCCAAGATTCTTGGACCTGATTTCTTTTCCTTGCAGGTCCGTAACCTGGAAGCATCTCGAACGTTCTACACCGAGCAACTGGGTCTCGAACCCGCACCAGTGAGTCCGCCGCATGCGGTGGTATTCGCGACCGCACCAATCCCATTTGCTATCCGTGAACCAGCCGTCAATCTTGACGAGGTCACGCACCTGGGATGGGGTGTAGCCTTGTGGCTGCAGTGTGATCATGCCGAGGAGTTATGTGCCTCGCTGGAAGCCCATGGCGTGTCCATCGCCCAACGACTGTTTGATGGCCCTTTTGGTCGCACCTTCTCGTTTGTTGATCCCGATGGGTACACCATCACGGTTCATGGTGCCCCATAAGTCAGTTTGTTTTGCATCCGCTTGGTCCTTACTCGCTGAGGGCCAGTGCCACTTTCTTGGAGGGCTTCGCTCCTGCAGCGTCTACGAGCGGCGAGATGGAGATGGTCTGCCATCTCGCCTTCGTCGCTCCTGGCAGTGAGCAAATTGTCGGCGTCTGCTGGCGTGCTCAAGACAGCACCATCGTCGAAGAAGGAGTTGGCGAGGCAGACCCAACGGTGATCCGCTCTCAGGTGGTCCGCATCCTTTCCCTGGATATCGATGACCGCGATTGGCCTCTCGTGGGCAAGCGTGATCTCGTTATGGGCGGCTTCAGGCATGCTACCCGGGATTGCGACCAGTTTGCTTGTTCTCTTCGTATAAGGCGGCTGCCTGGGCACTCATCAGCCACCGCATCCGTATCACGCAAGCTGCTCGGATCAAGGCACGTCTGTCTGAAGAACTGGTTCTCCCGCACTTCTCGTGCTGCCTCATGCCGCCTTGAGTACCTTTTGGTGCAAGAGCGGGAAAGCACTTGAACAGAGCAGATACAACAATGAAATAGATGGTTCTACTTTTCATCAGTCGGCTTAAGAAGCCAAACGAAAGCGTAACCCATTTTACTGTTCCATTGTACCACAGACTCCACTATTACAGAGTATACAGAGAATGGAAGCAGAAAACAAAAGAGTGTCACTACGCGAGAGAGAATATGACGAAAGGATCTTTCCTATGTATGCACTTACTGGTGCCAACGGCCATCTTGGTCGCCTGGTTATCAAACACCTTCTTACGCACGTTCCAGCTGATCAGATTATCGCCA
>CAXUIS010000159.1:0-2154 GCA_964250915.1 uncultured Ktedonobacteraceae bacterium
GGGGAGGGACTGACCCATTCTTGTTGACATAACCCTTAACTTGATGCGTATGGGGTCTAATTCATTACACCCTGCCGACGATACGATACACAATGTTCGAGAACATGGACTGAGGTTTCGATGTTCCTTCCAACGGGATCAATTGACAGCAGGGTGTAATGAATTAGACCCCTACTAGTCTGTCAAAGTACATTTGGTACCGAAACCAAGGCGCCCGCAAGGGGACGCCCCTCCCATATGACATGGCTCCTCATGCGCGTTCGCATATGGGAGGGGCGTCCCCGAAGCCGCATTCGGGGAATGAGAAAGGCAGCGGGCGCCCTTGCCCCAGCCACATCAAGATTGACAGACTACTACATTTATTTTGTTTCTAATGCTTGACGCATGTACTCGCGCAATGCGGGTGCCATGTCTGGACGTTTAAGCGCGTAAGCAATGTTTGTAGTAAGCAGACCAAATGGTGTGCCTGTATCATAGCGTTCACCCGCGAAACGGATACCGAAACAGCGTCCCTCTTCCGCCTGCATTGCTAAGGCGTCGGTGATCTCGATCTCGCCACGCTTGCTTGGTGGTGTGCGCTCTAGCTTCTCAAAGATATCGGGCGTGAGCAGATAGCGTCCAGCAACGGCTTGATCGGATGGTGCTTTCTCTGGCGATGGCTTTTCAACAAGATGCGTCACTCTCACCACCTCTGGTGTAAGGTCTTGTAATGCGACGATACCATATGCGGATATCTGGTCAGGCGGAGATGTGAAAAGCGAGAGGACAGAGCCATGATATTGCTCGTAGACCTCTATCATCTGTTGAAAACAGGGCGTTTCTGGTGCGACTAGTTCATCACCGAGCATGACAAGAAACGGCTCATCACCAACAAGGTCTTTGGCACACAGAATGGCATGACCTAGACCAAGTGGTGCCATTTGGCGTACAGATACATATGAAGCCATTGTCTGTGTACGACGCAACTCTTCGAGTTCCTTATGCTTGCCTTTGCGTTCAAGAATATGCTCTAATTCTGGGAAGCTATCAAAATGATCTTCAATACTACCCTTGCTCCGACTGACCACTAGAATAATTTCTTCAATACCGGCAGCAACCGCTTCTTCAACCAAATATTGCACGACAGGCTTATCCACCAATGGCAACATCTCTTTAGGAGTAACCTTACTGGCAGGTAGCACTCGTGTCCCCAAGCCAGCAATAGGCAACACAGCTTTACGAATTTGCATATATCCTCCTGGATTATATTTATGACATGCCTTTTTAGTAATTATAAGGGTTAACAATTGAAATAAGATTGGTTAACCTTTTCTATTGTAGTGGATAGTGTACAGGAGGTCAAATCGTCTCTTTACACAGACGCTCACGAGGGGCTACCCTCGTGAGCGTCCATTAACACTTTCTCTATCTTGTAATATACGTATACGTATACTATACTTAGATAACGAATCCCTAGTATTGTTTTCGCCCTTACAAAAAGGAGAAATTCATGCTTTATCGAGAGGAAGATGCGGTAATGCCAAACAAGACCATTTATGTCTCTGATGCTGATTTGCCAACGTTTGAACGTGCCCAAGAACTCGCAGGCGGCAATCTGTCTGCCACTATCGTACAAGCCTTGCGCCGCTTTGTTGAGATGGAAGAGGCAAAGGAAAGCGGCTTTCGAGAGCTTGTGATCAAAGTGGGAAGCATTGCCCCTACGCGCAAACGGTTTCTTGGTCGTATTCTGGCAAAAGGACAAACGCGTGAACACAATGGAGCAACTACTGTCACCTACAAAGTATTCTTAACAATGCGCGGCAGGTTCGCGCTCCATATCGTGGATGCCGCTAACGTATCTGGCACTGAATGGTGGGAGTATAAGACGCAGCAGAATCGACCAGACGAGATATTCCACTTTGAGGTCCTTGAGGCCGCAGAATGTCTCAAGGGAAAAGTGCCAGAAGAATTGTACGCAGCCGTGTTGCAAGCTATCAACAACCCCGACGGTATCGAAGTGCTTGATATATAAGTTCATTCAGGATTTTGAACTAACAACCACAACTATAAAAAAGAACATAGAAAGTGCTGTTTTTTGGTACATGTGCGCAAAAACAGCACTTTGTATGTTGTTTTTTTTGATATAATTTTTTTAACAAGGAGGTGCGACGTGGT
>CAXUIS010000159.1:2164-12162 GCA_964250915.1 uncultured Ktedonobacteraceae bacterium
GGCCTATTATTTTCCAAATTTCCAAACTAATAGAACTCTCTCTGTTCTTTTTATATGATATACTTTTGTTAACAAGGAGGTGCGACTTGGAAGACTTGAGTGTTTTTAGCGGGAATGCGAATCGACAATTAGCGGCAGCCATCTGTAAACATCTGCATATTCCTTTGGGAAATGCAGACGTTTTTCAATTTAGCAACGAAAATATATTCGTAAAAATCAATGATAATGTGCGTGAACGTGATGTTTTTGTCATCCAATCTTTTAGCACTCCCGTCAACCGCTCGATCATGGAATTGCTTATCATAATTGACGCCCTCAAGCGCGCCTCCGCCTCGCGCATTACCGCAGTCATTCCCTACTATGCCTATGGTCGTACCGACAAAAAGGATCAGCCACGTGTACCTATCACCGCGCGTCTCATCGCTGACTGTATCACTGTCGCGGGTGCACATCGCGTACTGACAATGGATATGCATGCAGGCCAGATTCAAGGCTTCTTCAATATTCCAGTTGATGAACTAACGGCACAACTCCTGCTCTCGCGCTACTTTGTCGAGAAAGAACTAGACGATTTCACCGTTGTCTCGGCCGACGAGGGTTACGCCAAAAAAGCTCGCCAACTCGCAGATAGGCTACAAGCACCCCTTGCAATTGTGGAGAAAAGGCGCCTGGGCAACAAGGGACAAACAGAAGTGATGGGCATTATCGGCAATGTTAGTGGGCGACATGCAATTATTGTTGACGATGAGATAGATACGGCTGGCTCGATTACGCAAGCGGCGCGTGTTGTGCGTGAACAAGGTGCAAGGGATATCTATATCTGTGCTACGCACGGCGTCTTCTCAGGACCAGCCATCGAGCGACTAAGCAATGCGGATATCAAAGAAATCGTCGTTACCGACTCAATCCCACTTTCCCAAGACAAGCAGTTGCCCAATATGACTGTCCTCTCCGTCGCGGAACTCTTTGCTGGCGCGATTAGCAGAATACACGATGGACGATCCGTGACGGAACTATTTCGGTAAAAATGTTACTGGTCGTGTTTTTCCGTTGCATCAGGCACTTCAATAAGATATTGAATAGCTTCTTCAAGCGTATTTGCAGAGAGCATTTTTGTGATCATGTCTTGCAAGACAAATGGTTCTGTAATACTCTCTGCCTGCTTCCTGGCAAGAATAGCAAGGCTTGGAAAGAGCCTTTGCACAAGATTTATCAGTGTCTGTCGATTATCCTGCAACCTTTTTTGACGCTCTTCCTCAATCGCTTTCAGAGCTTCCTCAATCGCTTTCAGAGCTTCCTCGCGTCCTTCCTCGCGTCCTTCCTCACGTCCTTCCTTTAGTGCTTCCTCACGGACGAATTTTGTCATTTCTTGGTAGAATATTGTTTCTTTGAATGGTTCAAGCATAGACTGCAACCTCCTTATAAGCCATTGCTGATCGTCTTTGTTGAGAACGAGCTTAAATAATGTATACGCAACTTGCAAAATATCTGTTTGTTCAGCAGCTTCAAGTTTTGTGAGTATTTCTTCTGCTTTTTCGTGCGTCGCACCATCTTTTGTCAAAATCATTAGTGGTAGTAAGCCAAGTAGGTTTGTTTGTCTCAAATCATCGGACGAAAGTTTTGCTATCTCTATACTTTGAAAATGGAAACGCATTATTTCCCTGCTTTTGGCAAATGTCCATACTAAAGGCGACGCGGGAACATTGCCATCTTGCCTTAAATATATCACACACGAGTATACATCTCGTTTATGTTCACGTCTCGCTCTGGAATTATACTCCAGCAAACGTTCTGCCATAGTAGCATCATTTTCTGACTGAAATTCAATGTGTAAAAGGACTTCTTCGCCCTCGTAGATCACATTTAGCAATGCATCAGCACTTACCTTGCGACCAGTAAACTCTGTTAGGAGTTTTTCTTTGACTACAGCCCCCTTGAGTATCCAAGATGCAAAATCTTGCGGTTTCTCACTAAGCAATACTTTTAGACTTGCATCCCAAGGTGTCACGCCATCTACCATGTCAATTATACCTCTTACGACTTTTTCTCAAAAAATATATCATAAAAGAAGTATATTGTCGAGCTATTTATCAGGTTTTCTTGGCTCCAATGCACATAACACCTTGAACCTTGTATTGCCTCCGATCTCCTCGACTTGCTTGAAATACATTCTCAGTGTTGGTTCATACTTCAAGAAGCGGTTCGCCACGAGATAGAAGCGTCCCTGGAGTCGTAGCACTTGCGATGCGCCACGTATAAAGCTCTCCGCGATGTCTGTGGTTTGTAAGCCACCTTGATGAAAGGGAGGATTTGTTGCAACAAGGTCGAAACTTTGTGTTTGTACCGCTTGCACACCATCGCTTGGCAAAACCTGCACATTGCTCAAACCACTTTCTATAACCGCTTGCTGCGAAGATGCAACTGCCGCAAGACTCGAATCAACCATTGTAACTTGTCCTCTAGTTGCAAGTCGCGCGATGTGCAATCCAACAAAGCCAGCACCACAGCCAATATCCAATGCCTCATCCGTGACACGCACCTCTATCGTCTCTAGCAAAAGACGCGTTCCCTCATCCAGCTTGCTATCCGCAAACCCTGTACGGGTCTGCTTCAGCACACCCTCCATTGATATTGCATGAGATAAAGTCGAACACAAAACTCGATGGCCTTTACTAATCGTGAGCGTTTCGACATTGCCAAAGAGTTCCTCCATATGTTTGCCGATGGAGAGAATACCACGATCTTTGGCACCTGTAACATACAATTTTCCGCCAGTTTTGAGCGCGTGGGAGGCGACCTGTAGTCCATAAAGTATCCATGCCTTGCTGGGTTGATAGAGCAAATTCATCACAGCAACATCCACAGGCGCCGTCGAAGCGTGTAGAATGTAGTCATGAAAGGCGATGGCATGCACATTAGTTGCCTGTTTGTAGGCGTTAAGCGTTGTGATATTGTCTTCGGCAAGCAGTACCGTGCCTTTACGTAGTTGTGTTTGTGCAACTGCGACAAATGGATCAGCCGCTGAGTTCAGGACAAGTAGCGTCATGTTAGCAGTAAGTTGTACTGTTTCACAAAGTAAACAAGATTGAAGCATGATATATGGCCCTTTATATTGATAGTGCGTTTCTGAGTGACATTATAGCCGTTGCACAGACGATTGTATCACGACAAATCCTAGCATCGTCTTAGCTGCACAAGAGCGCGGTCAAAAGCTAGATATGCTGAGCTTGATACGCGAGTTACAACGTATAGTAGAGGGATTTATCTTTATTATAACCGACTCGAACGCGCAGGCATAGATGCTAGTGAACGCGTGTCACAAATGGTGGATTTACTGCATAATCAGCACTTGCACTCACGACTTTTAGCGGCAAGCATTAAAACATCGAGCGAAGCAGCAAGTGCGCTGATGGCAGGAGCACATGACCTCACTATAACTCCACAGGTACTGCTGGATATGGTGCAAGACCCACAAACTAAGCAAGCAATAGAGAAATTTGGGCAGGATTGGCAAAAGATGAAAAATCTGTAATAAAATTCATTGTCTTCTCGTACACAAGCATGAAAATTTGTTCAGAAAGCGCAGAAACAGATTCATGCGACCTTCATGACTCCATGATATAGTATCCCCAGTAAAGAAAAAGACAAATAAATCAATCTCGCAGTGGTAGTAACGTAGGAGATGGGTGAAAGAGGCGAGCGTAAGCGGTGTCACAAAAGTCGGTTATGTGGAAGTGTGGAGAAGTGACACGCGAGAGATTGTGGCATGTGGGGACGCGTTTGGGTGGAAAGAGCACTATTTTCTGGGGTATGTGGAAGTGATGATGTGGGAGTACGACAAGTAATACTTTTTATTTGATGGTGGTGGTTATGTAGAAGATGTGGGGCATACAACGGACGATGCATGAGTGGACAGACAGGTGGCAAGGGCAGTGTGGAATGTATCGAGGAGAGAGGAAAAAGATATGCGAGTAAGGGTATGTGGAAGTTGAGAGGAACGTAGGAAAGCATATCGTGAAATGTACAGGTTCTTGCGGAGGATGAAGTTATGTAGAAGTAGTGGCAAAGAACCTGCAACATAACAGGACACTAGAGAAGGGTGAGTTCTGGCTTACGGTGGTAATGTGGCAAGGGTAGAAATGAACTCACTATGTGTTAGCGCAGAGCAATTTCCCATTCCTTCAACCAGCGTCTGGTGAGATGCTCACGCACACGAATTACAGCCTTATCTGAATAGATGCGTACAGAGAAGGTGGGAATAACATTTGGGTTATCAGGAACATAAATCGCCTGAGTGTTATTTTCACTGAGGCGCAGCCCTGTTTTTGTGCCTGTATACCAGGGAGACATCAGGTTCACGAACGTCATGGGATGTTCTCTAAGTTGCTCCGTTACAACAAGTTGTGGAGCTTCCCAACCAGAATGGGTATGCCCACTGAAATAGAGAAACGCGTTTTTGTGACGTGCTAATATCGCTCGCACCTCTTGCGAGTTTTCAGGCGAAAAGAATTTTTCTTGCGAACTAAAGTCGCTATGTGCCACGACATTCCGCTCCAAAACAGTATTTCGCAAAGGACAATGCAGAAAAATTATCGTCGGATTTCCAGCATGTTGCGCTAGTGACTCCTCTAAAAAGGCAAGTGTCTCTGACGATATATAGACATAATCAGGATTTTCTAGTGTATATGGATTAGGATAGTCCAGCATAATGCAGGTCACACCATTAACGGTCCAAGTATAGCGCACTGGTTTTTGCCAGACCCTGCTGAACGTCTCGGTCATACCCTTGAGGTCTTCGCCATTAAGAGCAAAATACTCATGATTACCAACACCTGGATAAAAAGGCATATTCGGCAATTTTTCGGTAAGAGCCTTTGTCGCAGTAGTATAGTTTTCAAGAGCACATGTCTCTACCAAGTCTCCAGGAGAAACACAAAACGCAGGTTTACCCTCCTCTTGCCACAACGCGTGCAAGTCCTCGAACATAGGCGAGAGACGCTCCATATGTGCGGCATTCCATGCTGGTAGAGCGCGAAAGTGGAGATCGCCAATAGCCCAGAAATACAACAGTTCGTTGGCAGATTGTGTCATCGTTTCCTCTTTCCCAATTATGATATTTTTGTATAAAGTATATGCCAGAATTGTTAAGAGAACATTGTGATAGAAGATAGCATAGGCAAGCAGACATCGCATTATATGCGATGTCTGCTTGCCTATGCTATCTTCTATCATTGAACTTTTACAACTTTTCTTTTCTTCTTTTTAGCAGGAGTTCCACGATATGGACGTTTCACCACAGGTGGTTGATACTCTTTATAGACACGTTTGCCAATTCGCCAGCCGAAGTAGCCACCTGCGATAGTGCCAAGCAGAAAGATGGGAATAGTTGCGACATTGAGGACACCACCGTTAGAAAGCAGAACAGAGATACCGAGCACAAGTAAGGCAGTCAGAAAAAGTCCTACAACAGTGCCGAGACAGCACCCTAAAGGCCCACCATTGGTTTCACCCCGTGCCTCTGGTGGTAGTGTTGCATCCGCCGTAGGAATAGTTGGCTGCTCCTCCACGACTGTCTCACCTTCGTTCACGGCAGGTGTTGTCGTTATAGGTATCTCTTCCTCGTGTGAAGTTGGTTGTATCTCTTCCGAGGAAGGCAAGAATTCGTCCGGTTGCGTTGGAAACATGATTTGTATTCTCTCTTATTAGAATGTTCCGAATTGGCGGTCGCCAGCATCGCCCAGCCCAGGTACAATATACCCTACATCATTTAAGCGTTCGTCGAGAGCGGCGATGTAAATATCAATGTCGGGATGCTCCTGCGAAAGTTTTTGCACACCATATGGTGCAGCGAGAATACCGATATAGGAGATACGCGGTATCTTACGCTGCTTGAGAATGTTGATGGCATCAATGGCGGATCCACCAGTAGCAAGCATAGGGTCAACAGCATAACATACTTGTAGATCAACCTTGTATGGGAGACGATTGTAGTATTCCATCGCTTGCAGCGTGCGTTCATCGCGCCGTAATCCAAGATGCCAGATTTGCGCATCGGGAATAACCTCACGAAAGCCCTCTGCCAGACCGAGACCAGCACGTAGAATAGGCGTGATGCCAATACCGCCCGCGAGACACTGGCCCTCCGTTGCCATGAGCGGAGTTTCGATGTCGCACGCCTCAAGTGCTAGAGAAGAGGTAGCTTCATAGGCAAGAAGTGCCCCGATCTCCTTGACCAAACGATAAAAATCCGGCGGTTGCGTCTGCTTGTCACGCAGAGATGTAACCTTGTGCGCCATGACAGGATGCGTCGAGATATGGACGCGCGGCAAGCTGCGTGCTTCATCACGTGTCGGCTGCGCGACATGTTGCATCGGTTTACTGTTGTCGGGCATGATGATAGTGTCTCCTTTCATTTCTCTCAACTTGAGATTGTACCAGAGTTGGAAAGAAGGTGCCACATTAAAGTGTTAGAACGAAACGTCCTTTTGCATCGTTACACCATTGAATGTTAAAATGAAGCTCAAAGAACATAGCCAACGCAAGGATAGATGAGAAACGATGAATCAGCAAACCTATCTCAATGAATTGGACCAACCAGACCTGTATATAAACAGAGAATTAAGCTGGATTGAGTTCAACCGCCGTGTCTTTGAGGAGGCGCAGGACGAACGCCATCCCTTACTAGAACGCATAAAGTTTGTTTCTATCTTTGAAACCAATCTCGACGAATATATCATGATTCGAGTGGCGGGTATCAAGGATCAGGTCGCTTCCAGAAAAACATTGCGTAGTCCCGATGGACGAACAGCAGAAGAGCAGCTTACGGCTATTCGGAAACGCCTCGCACCACTCATCCAGGAGGTACGCGAGTATTGGCGTACTACGCTGCAACCTCTGCTCGCAGCACAACATGTTCATGTAGTTGACTATAAGCAGTTGAATGAGCAGCAGCGTAAGAAAATGCGGAACTATTTTGAAAATGAGGTTTTCCCTGTGCTCACACCGCTTGCAGTCGATCAGGGGCATCCCTTTCCACATATTTCAAATCTGAGCCTGAATCTCGCGGTTGTCATTGCCGACGAGAAACAGAGTGAGTTGTTCGCGCGTATCAAGGTACCACCAACATTGCCACGCCTTGTGCCTGTACATCTGGAGGATAAGTCGGAACTTGTGTTTGTCTGGATAGAGCAGGTGATTGCGGCTAACCTGCATACACTCTTTCCAGGCTACGATGTGTGGGAGTCCTATCCATTCCGTGTCATACGAGATGCCGATATTGAGTTGCAATTAGATGAGTCATTAGACCTGCTCGAATATATTGAGCAAGAGGTACGAGACCGACGTTTTGGGTTGGTCGTCGATCTCGCAGTCAATCCTTCCATGCCGCAGCGCATCCGTAGCTTGCTCCTCGATAACCTGGAAATTTCATCGCACGATCTAACCGTCATTGACGGACCACTTGGTATGGATTCGGTTATGGAACTACATAGTATCGAGCGTCCTGATTTAAAAGACGAGCCGTTCGAGCCACGCACACCTCTCTTCTTACAGAGGGGAGCGGACCTGTTTGGAGCTATCCAGAAACAAGACCTGTTGTTGCATCATCCCTATGATAGTTTCAACTCGGTCGTCAACTTTATTAGTGCGGCGGCTGATGATGAGAAAGTGCTGGCAATCAAGCAGACATTGTA
This sequence comes from uncultured Ktedonobacteraceae bacterium, assembly GCA_964250915.1. Lineage (GTDB taxonomy): Bacteria > Chloroflexota > Ktedonobacteria > Ktedonobacterales > Ktedonobacteraceae > JBBQVS01. The sequence continues at coordinate 9,856 of CAXUIS010000159.1, forward strand.
CCGTGTTGGTTCTAATTCGCCTGTGATTGTCCAGGCATTGCTAAAAGCGGTTGAGAACGGCAAGCAGGTGGCAGTGCTGGTCGAATTGAAGGCGCGTTTCGACGAAGAGAACAATATTGGGTGGGCGCGTGAGTTAGAACGTGCTGGCGTGCATGTTGTCTTTGGCTCATTTACGCTCAAAACTCATGCAAAGGTCGCCCTTGTGGTGCGAAAAGAGGATAATGGACTACAACGGTATCTTCATCTGGGTACAGGCAATTACAATGCTTCGACGGCAAAAATTTATGAAGACCTCGGCTTGTTCACCTGTGAACCTCATCTTGGTGCAGATGCTACTAACCTCTTCAATTCACTCACAGGCTATTCACGCGGCACAACCTACGATACGCTGTTAGTAGCACCAACCGAACTACGACCTAAGTTTGCGGAACTTGTAGAGCGCGAGATACGAATGCATGAGCAATATGGCAATGGACGGCTGATCTTTAAGTTCAACGCGTTGACCGATCCCGACATGATCAAAATTCTGTATCGTGCATCACAGGCTGGTGTGGATATCGACTTGATTATTCGTGGCATGTGCAGCTTACGGCCCGACGTGAAGGGGATAAGCGAGAACATTCGTGTGCGTAGCATTGTCGGACGCTTCCTTGAGCATAGTCGCATCTACTACTTTGGGAACAATGGCAATTCAGAGGTCTATCTAGGAAGTGCAGACTTGATGCAGCGCAATCTCGACAAGCGCGTCGAAACGCTCTTTCCGATTGAGTCGGTTGACCTACGTACGGTCATTTACGAAAAAATATTGCAAATCTATCTGCAAGATATCGTCAACACACATGTGTTACAGAACAACGGTACCTATACGCGACTTCATGTACAGAATAATGAAGAAGAGTTTGATTGTCAGGATTGGCTAATGACACATTCTCTATTTGGTGATGAGGAGACGCCAACCGTGGAGGATGAGATAGCCGAGATATCGTTTTCAGAGATAGATTTATAGAATAACAAACAACAGGACCTGTGCTGTCCCGCACAGGTCCTGTTGTTTGTTGTCATGATCTAATAAGAGATAAAGGTCACGCCATAGCCAGGAGATACATGGATGCGTGAGACCTCCCAGGGATAAATGCCCCAATTCATATTGGTGGCAACAACAGAGCCATCAGAAAGCACCTGCTCGACCACGCCTACATGTCCAAGATTGTACGCGCCCTGCACATAAGGTTGCAGATCGACAATCGCGCCAACAGAAGGTTGACCGGATACACGCCAGCCATAGTCATAGGCACGTTGCGACCATTCCCATGCATTAGCATTCGTTTTCCAAGGTACGTAAACGCCATGTAGCTGATAGAAACGCTGCGCCGCATACCATGTGCATTGTCCATAAGGAAAAGGATTGTATGTGCCACTAGGTGCGTGAGAGTTGCTAGAAAACGTAGTGCCATTAGTAGTGTTTCCACCACCACTCTTGGCAACATGCTTACCAGGAATACACACATGCTCGTTGATGTAAATTACGTTCGCATTGCTAATCCTGTTATAGGTCGCCAAACTCTGCCATGATACATGATAGCGGTTAGCAATAGCACCAAGCGTGTCACCACTTACAACCATGTAGGTCGAATCGCCACTAGAACAGGGAGCTTTTGCGAATACTCCAAATAATGTTGTGCCAAATGCACTACCGAGCAGAATCATTCCAAGAAGCGACGCTACAATTACGTGCCCTGCCACAATACTTGCCACCTGATGCTGTCGAAAATATCCTAGAATGCGTTGGTTCTTATAGCGTATATTCTGTAAATTATACACGTTATGCTCTCCTCTGCTAAACAAACGATACAGTATGCAACCTGTATTTCAATAAATCGGTCTTGCTCTGCATATTAGCGCATCTTAATATGAATAAGCATGAAACACGATGAAACGTAGGAGAAAAGGGCTAAACATTGCGATGGTCGCAACCAAACACGATAAGAAACCTATTTGAAACTGCTCTTGTAGAGCTATTGACAATGAACAATTTTCACTATATTCTAAGCACAAATCTTTAATAAGGATGAGTATATGATGCAAGTTTTAAGTCCTAAAAGACATACCGATAAAACAGGGGATATTAGTGAAGCAGCGATTATTATGCGTCTCTTACAAACAGGATATGTTGTGCTTACGCCTTATGGGAAGAACCATCGCTACGATCTGATGATAGAAGACGCAGAGGGGAAGGTCTGGCGTATTCAATGTAAAACAGGTTGGATGGATGAAGAGCAAACAACGGTTAGCTTTGCTACAGCAAGC
>CAXUIS010000160.1:0-12124 GCA_964250915.1 uncultured Ktedonobacteraceae bacterium
CCTTATCTGCAATTTGATCGGTTGGTTGCTTAGGAATACTTGCACATCGCGTTAGTTAGTATTGATAGAATAGATAGTCCTTAACTACGTATTTGATAGCTCAATCTCAAAAGCTAAACCACCTGTAACATTCAGGTGGTTTTTTAGAAAAATTATCTATTTACTTAAGTACTTAATTTTCACGTTTTTATATACTAATCTCTCTTCAGTGCATAGTAACTTCGTTTCTGGTAAGAACATCAAAGTCTCTATAAGTAGAGCTAGCTTCTTCTGACTGATTGGATTTGTCCTCACCAGGAGTGGCTATGCTAACATTTGATTGCTCTTCTACTAGCTTGTTTCGAGATGACACTGCCAAAATTTCCCGACGGCGGTGCTCCGCATTCCAATAGTTTTCTATCGCTTCCTCACGCGTATGTCCGTATACAGCCCAGCCATCTCCGTGAGCCGACCATCCATTAAAGGTAGGAGCAAGAATAGGTTCTCGCATTTCCTGTTGTTCCATCATAAAGCCTTTCTGTTAATACTATTTTATCTATCACTACTATCAAGTTTAACCAACTTCATAAGAGTTTTTCAAATATATTGGCATATTTTCAAAAGTGGCAATAAAACCATTGACAGAAAATAAGTGACACATTATAATCGTAACATATAGGCGTAACATCAATGTTACGAGTGCTGATACATGTTACTAGCGTAACATGAAGGAGGTAACAAAAATGGATACAGAACTCGAAAAACTCTGTCCCTACGCACCGTACACCAGCGTTCTCACTGTTATTAGACATATGCGAGAGCGTGATTTGAAAGAACCTGTGACATCACAGTGGATTGCCACTATCGGTGTCGCAGAAGGCAATACTTCTCGTACCATTCAGGCATTACGTTTCCTTGATTTGCTTGATGAAGAAGGGTACTTAACCCCTAATTTCAAAGCACTTGGAAATGCCCCAAGCCATGAATATCCCGTATTATTAGAACAAACTTTACGAGATGCTTATAAACACGTCTTCATGGCTCTTGATCCCGCTAACGCCAGCGATAAACAATTTGAGGACGCTTTCCGCTACTATCAACCTCGCACCCAACGTCAAAGAATGATAATGCTCTTCAAAGGATTGTGCCGAGAAGCTGGTATAATAGCAGGTGGTGCCCCGGACGCTTCTCCTCGCCCTCGCACGAACTCTTCTAAATTAACAGCATCTAGTGGAACTAAAAAGCCTCAACCACAACCAAAAAACGAAACTCCGCTTCAACAGGAGATACATCAAATACACCCTCCAGCTATGAACCAAGCTATCACCGATCAAGAGCTTACTTTACTACAAGGCGTCATCAATCAACTACCTGTGAAGACAAAAAGGTGGACACAGGCACGTAGAGAGAAATGGCTTCAAGCAATCCAAGCAAATGTAGATTTACTGATTGACATTGTAGATGCAGAGGATGATACAAGTTACTAAAGCTATTCCAGGGTAGTAGCCTCTAAAACTTTCTGCCCTGGAATACGTATGCACCTTACGGTAGTGCAAAACCCATTATAGGGGATGCACTACGGTTGGCTAAGGGGCAATGGCGTAATGGAAAGCGCAACCGAGTGCTAGTCGGAAGGTTGCGGGTTCAAATCCCGCTTGCCCCATGCATACAGTAAGTATATCATATTCATTGGCTTAGCATGAATTTTCATATCAAGGTAAAGTACCATTCTATGATACATAGACAAATTGTCTATGGTCATCTGTATCATAAATGCTTTTTTCGACTACTATGTACTAACAAATACCTACAAGACGATTTAAGAGTGCTCACCGACATACTGTATCATAGTATTGCACTATTATAAACTGTGTCAAAATCCTGGTGTCTTCACCTGTCACTTTAGTCATCTCTTTCTGTCGAGTACATGAAAGAAATTGAGAAAGAAGCACTCTTCTATAATTACTTGTTTATCCTAGTTTGAGGTAAGACAGCAATGACACTTCCAACAATACCATATATAATCAGAATATTCATTAGAGCCTTGCTCATTAAAAAACTGGAAGAAGCAGAGTAGTAAAGATGATGAAACATAACCAACTTGATCTTTTTATGATGTGGATAAACACCTTTGACCCAACTGTCTTAAAAAACGAGGATGATGTTGAAACGAAGTTTGTCCTGCCATTTTTTCGATATCTCGGTTACGACGATATGTACCGCAAAGGTAAACATCCAATAGACGACTACCGACCAGGAAAGGAAAAGCGAGGACGTAGACCAGAAGTTGACCAAGTATATTTTTCAGAGAGCGAAGATACCAAACAAAATCATGATTCTTCTCTACTTCTCATTGAAGCAAAGGAACCCCACGAACACAATTTAAGTGAAGCCATTAAACAAGCTAAGTATTATGGAAACCATTTGACCCCTCTCTTCCTTGTCATAACTAATGGACATCACTTAATAGTTTTAAAGAGGCATATCTACCGAAGTGAGGAAATAGTCTTTGACATTTCTGTTCGCGGACTTCGCAGCAATACAGTAGCAGAGCAATTATTTAGTCAGCTTCACTTTGAAACCGCTAAACAGCTAAAGGAGCAAGGAATTGACACACTCTCACATGCTCTTTATATAGAACTAATGAACATATCTAACCGATATCCTGATCTACAGAATCAACTAGCAAAAGGCGACTTTGAACCGTCTATCATTCAAGAGAAAACGCGGCTGACGGTTATTAAACCAACAGTAGCCATCGAGTGCAACCTACCAATAGCATTCAAGGAGGGAAGTTGTACAATAAAATTTAGCAGCATCATGCTTAGAGGCTTAACTTGTCATCTTTCTCATAGCGAAATAGTGAGCAATCTATTCGTTGGTCTAGGAACATCACCTCATTGGGAAACACGTCGATTCCTAAAAAGGGAGAAAGACACGTTCAATACACAGCTAGGAAGAACAACAGTTATTCTCTCAGAGAGAGAGGCATATGATCTATGCGAAGCGGTGGACCAAATTTGCCAAAAGTATAAAGACCTTATGATAGAAGCTACGACTATCCTAGAAACTTGGAACTTTACGCCTGTAATTATTGATGACACGCAAGGTTTTCTTCTACTATCCGTAAAGCGATGGTTATGGAATCTGATGAAAGAATTTGCAGACGACTTTGATTATGATAATGGTGACTCTGCTTGGCATATCTTTGATAGTAAACCATTTATGATACGAGTAAGCTCTAAAAACCTTCCTAACGACTACGCAATAATTTTACCTAAAACAAAAACAACTTACATGCCAGGTTATTTACCAAACGATGATGTAGACCTTTTATATATTGACAGTATAACGTACTTACGTCTATATAGAGATGCTTCACGAAAATCTCTCTACGAAGACGTAGGTCCACAAGGTGTCTGGACTGCTAGATATACAAGAGAATGGCTACTCCAAATTTTTATTCCAAAGGTTCTTTCTCACTATCTAGGTCCTCAATCTACTACTAATAGCACGAACAAAGAATTGTTAGAAGAGCTTCCACAGGATATATTAACTTACTATAAAAAACGAAATAGGAAGGAGATGACAACAAAACAAATAAATACCGTTATTCAGGAAGCAGTCGAGGATCATTCATACGAACAGGAAGAACTACTTGTTGACGTGAATAACCCAAAGCAATTTGAGGTATATATTAACGAAATACAGGCGTTGTTCTACGGCGGCTACTTCGCCGAGAAAATTCCGTCTTATATCTTGCAACCATACTATAAGGAATTCGCTAATATAGCCCGATACATTGATCCCACAACAATTAATCTAGGATACATTCGACAAAAATTGGGAGTTATCTTGCGCGAAAGAAAAAAACAAGGCATTTCCTATGAAAAACTAACAACTTATGATTCTATATTAAAGTTCCTTGACCAGCAAGCTGCTGAGATATGCGAAGTTGATTATGAAGAGCCTGAAAACGCAGATTTACTGTCGCGTGTATTTGGCACTATTGTCGAAGGAGAAGCATTTAATGTTCCTCAAAGTCAAATTAATCAGGCTCGACAAGCTTTACTACCATTATGGAAACTTTGTCACTTTGAAATGCGTTTTATAGAACCAATAATTCTTGATTATCAGCAAAAGCTCTGAGAGAAACCTTCTACTTGTTAAAAAGTGAAAAGCTCAAATGGTATATCCATTATTATAGGCTATCTATCGTTAATCTCTTTATGAGCAGCAATAACAACACGCCTCACAGCCTCATACGACACACCATAATGGCTTGCTATTTGACGCAGCGTCTCACCTTGTTTAACGCGCTGTAAAACATTAGGCCATTCTGACTGAGGTATTTCCATTGTGGTTGAGAGGGGCCGGGACGACGTTGCACTTCTGTGATATGCTCATGAATGTAGACGGGAACACCGTCTATTTCAGAGGGAATGAGGATGCTTTCAGGAACAAAGGCCAGTGGCGACTGAAGGCCCGTTGCCCGTCGATTCCGCTCAGAATAAAAGTGGAAATATTTACTTTAACTGTAAATATTTCCACTTTTATTCTTAATCCGTTTACCAAAGCTACTTCATTGGAGTATCATTGCTTTCTGCTCTACTCCTCTTTCCACACAGTCATACAAGTAGCAAGTAGATAGTGATCTGTAGATAGCTCGTAGACCTATAAAAGCGAAACCAGAACAACCTCAAGACGAAAACATTCCCATTTCTCGTATTCATTTCTGTATATGAGGAAGGAGTATTAGTACTTCTTGCTAGAACAGAAACATTTATATCTACACTTTCGTAAATTATCGAGTACATGGTACTGAACGATAGCAGTTATAGACGGCGTCAAGATGTCACAGGATGTTATATGACATCTATGAGTTCTTTAGGCACCATGCAGCCTTCTTTGCACATATTCTTTGAAGTGTTGTTTTTAGCGTGAGGGGGGCTGACAAGACTTGCGCTCAATCAATTGCGTGGGCAATAATACACGTGTCATTTCCAGTTCTTCTTCATTGATCAAGCGCAAGAGCATCGTTGCCGCAGTACGTCCAAGTTCTAAACGCGGCGCATGTACGGTGGTCAGGGGGGGATTCATGATTTGAGTGCAGGGAAGATTGTCAAAGCCGATCACGCTCATGTCGTCGGGCACACTCATGCCCAGTTCATGAAGTGCCCGGTAGACGCCAATCGCTTGACGATCATTGCCCGCAAAGATTGCGGTGGGTGGCTCTGGTAGTGCCAGCAATGCTTTGGTCGCCGTATAGCCATCGTCCTCGGTGAAATTTCCAGGACATTGTAATTGTGGATCAATTGGCAGGTTCGCCATTTCTAGAGCTGCACGGTAGGCTGCGAAACGCTTAATAGCATCTCGCGCTAACACTGTCTTGCCAATATAAGCAATTCGTTTGTGTCCAAGGCTGATGAGATACGTGGTCGCCTCAAACCCTCCTTCCCAACTAGTGACCATCACCGAGGGTATCGTGGGACGCGGACCACCCTGATGGTGAATGAGCACAAAGGGTACTCCTGAGCGTTCGAGATGCTCTATGGCCTCTTCGGAAGGAAGAACAATCAGGATACCATCTGTGGAGCGATCAGTGACTGTATCGATCCATTGAACCTCCTCTTCGGCTTGGTAGTGTGTTGAGGTTAGCACCATACGCACTCCGGCCTCGCTCAACATCCGAGATACTCCCTCTAAAATGGGCAGAAAGTATTCGTCATCCAGACGCGGCAAGATCAGGTCTATCAGCCCAGTTTTCCCTTTTCGTAAAGCGCGGGCTGCACGATTACGCACAAAATGATGTTCCTCAATTACCTGCTCAATCCTTTCACGCGTAGGTTGAGCTACGTCCGCACGCCCATTCAAAACCTTTGAGACAGTCGGAACCGAGACCCCCGCAATCCGCGCGATCTGCGCAATGGTTGGGCGTCCGTCCATTTTGTGCCTCTTTGCCATCTCCTCATCCTCTCAAGATTAGTCCGAAAAGCTTCGGCTTATTATAACACATGTGTAGGCAAAAAACGCCGTTTGTTGTGCTTTTCAGTGGTTACAATATAACCCTTTCGGGTATCTTCCTTGACAATAACAAGGGAAATGAGTTACTTTAAAAGATAGTCGATATCAATTCCGAAAAATATCGAGATGAGCAGGAATTTCTTCATACGAGCTATTGTACGCAATAACTCTAGTATATCGAAATTCTTGGAAGCACGACTAGTGTTCCCTTTCAGCATCTGGTCAAACTCTTATGCTTCAACGTACTGGATGCAAGAGAGAAAAAGGAGATGTTATGGATGCACATTCTCATGGTGCTAGGAGGCACCGGAAACCTGTTCAACGACTGATTGGATTGACCATGCTCCTCTGTTGTATGGTTGGGCTCTTCGCGACTTTCCTGCTCTTTAAACCCTCTTTTGCTCATGCCGATGCACAAAGCAAGCAGATTATCAGCAAAGGCACAAGTGGTACCGTCAACGCACCGACGGCTCCATTAGCGTCTTCCGGTCAACCCAACTTCGGCCCGAACGTCTATATTTTTAATCCTCAAATGTCACAAAGCCAGATTCAGGCAAAGGTCAACTCTATAGCAAACCAGCAGCTGTCTAATCAGTTCGGAACGCAGCGCTACGCACTGCTGTTTGAGCCAGGCACCTATGGGTCGAGTACCGCCCCTCTTAGATTTCAAGTCGGCTACTACACGACTGTAGCGGGTCTCGGTCTTTCACCAAGCGATGTCGTCATCAATGGGTCTATTGATGTCTACAATCAGTGCTTCGGCACTAACAATTGTATTGCGCTCGATAACTTCTGGCGGTCCTTGTCGAACCTGACCATCAACGTGACCACTCCAAACGCTGGCTGCTACAGTGCTGAATTCTGGGCAGTGTCACAGGCCGCGCCGATGCGTCGAGTCCACGTGAACGGGACCACAACTCTTATGGACTATTGCACACAGCCCTCCTACGCCAGTGGCGGCTTCATCGCTGATTCAGCGTTTGATGGGGGCGTGACCAACGGCTCACAACAGCAGTTCATGGTCAGAAACAGTAAGCTTACTAGCTGGAGTAATGGCGTCTGGAATCAGGTATTCTCAGGTGTCGTGGGTGCGCCCGCTCAATGTTTCCCCGCTCAAAAGTCATGTGGTGGTCCGTATACGACGATTCCGACAAGTCCAGTGACACGCGAGGCACCGTATCTGTACACGGACACCAATGGGCACGACGCGGTCTTTGTGCCTTCAGTGCAGCGCAACTCTACGGGTACGTCATGGTCCAGCGGTGCGACAGCGGGCTCGTCCATTCCAATCGAGAAATTCTTCATTGCCCAGCCAACGGACTCCGCGCTGACAATCAATCGTGCATTATTGTCCGGCAAGAACCTCATCTTGACCCCTGGCATTTATAACTTAAACCTGAGTATTCTGGTCGCACGGCCTGACACGGTGGTACTCGGTCTCGGTTTTCCGACGCTGATTCCTCAAAACGGAATCGTGCCAATGGTTGTTGCGGGTGTGAAGGGTGTCTCGATCTCGGGGATGATCTTCGATGCAGGGACAAAGAATTCTCCAGCATTGCTGCTGGTTGGAATCGGTCACATCAGTGACAATGACACCGCCGATCCGACAGCTCTTCAGGATGTGTTCTTCCGTATTGGTGGTGCGCAACCGGGACGTGCAACGAATAGTCTCATTGTCAACAGCAACAATGTCATCCTCGACGACATCTGGGCATGGCGAGCCGACCACGGGAATAACAATAGTGTGGGTTGGACGATCAATACCGCCGACACTGGCGTCATTGTTAACGGGAACAACGTGACTGCTTACGGTCTGTTCGTCGAACACTATCAAAAGTACGAAGTGATCTGGAACGGGAATGGTGGCACGGACATCTTCTTTCAGAACGAGATGCCCTACGACCCACCTAGCCAAGCAGCGTGGATGGAGGCTCCTGGTGTCAATGGCTGGGCCGCCTTCAAGATTACCAATAATGTGACCAGTTTTAGCGGCTATGGTATGGGCAGCTATAGCTTCTTTAACCAAGGTGTAAACATCTACGCCGCACACGCGTTTGAAGTCCCTACCACCCTTCCGGCGTCAAGCCTCCACGATCTGTTCACAATCTTCCTTTCCACAACCGGTTCTGGTGGCATCCTGCATGTGGTCAACAATACAGGTGGATCGTCAACCATCGCTAACCCTGATACCCCAGTCACAGTGGTGAGCTACCCGTAACGGTTTGACGCCTGATCAAATCGTCTACTTCCGCGAACTCCATCAAGCTTCGTCTTCTTAAAGAAAGCTTGATGGAGTTCATTTGTAATATCCTGTTAGAAACTGTACGTGGCAATAAGGTAGAATTCTATTGCCGAGGAACTCTCTCAACACGAGGCTCAGACATCTTCACCTAATTCCAGTGCCAAGTAGCCTGCGCTGACGATATCGTCTACGCTGATCCCTGCATACTGATAGAGGTTTGCTTGTGAGCCTGATTGCCCAAAACGGTCAACACCAAGCGGGATGGTCGGAACTCCATACAGACTGCCAAGAAACGCTAAGCTGTGTGCTGAGGCATCCTGTACCGTCACGATTGGGGCATGGCGTTCTTCTGGTGAGAACAGGGTCTCTAAATGACTCCGCTGTCCCGACACCATTGGGTTGTTGAGGCGACGATGGCGTCCCTCTGTGAAAAGAGAGAAGAGTTTTTGCGGACTGGTTATATGCAAGACGTTTGCCGCGATTCCTTCCGAAGACAGGCGTTGTGCCGCCTCAACTGCTTCTGGCACCATCGCGCCCGTCGTTGCAATATGCACCACTTCATCTGCCGTTGCCTCTGGCACTTGCTGACGCCCCTCGATTAAGCGGTATCCACCGGCGAGAACCTGCCGACGCAATTCCTCTTTCCCAAGACGCTGTAAAGCTGGCTCTAGCACCTGCTGGTCAATCTTTTTCGTCGAGAGACGAAGGTAGGTCGAGTGTCCACGTGTCCGGTCGCAACATTCACGTAACGCATCGAGCAGAATCCATTCCACCTCATAAGCGAATGCTGGCTCGTAGTAGTTGAGGTCAGGAAGTTCAATGCCAAGGGAAGCAGTGACGGTCGATTGATGTGCTCCCCCTTCAGGACTAAGGCTCACGCCAGAGGGAGTACCGGCAAAGATGAATTTTGCCCCGCTGTAGAGTCCATAGATCAGAGCATCTAATCCCCGACAGACAAACGGGTCATAGACCGTTCCAATGGGAAAGAGCTGCTGTCCACAGAGTTCGTAGCTCATACCCAGTTGCCCAAGCAACATGAACAAGTTCATCTCAGATATACCTAATTCGATATGCTGACCAGTAGGACTCGGCTGCCATCGGAGAAGGCGTTGCGTTTCCTCTTGATAATCGGGATGCGTGGTCGATGAGAAGACGCCAACTTTGCTGACCCAGGTGCTTAAGTGGGTCGAGACGGCGACATCAGGTGCCGCGGTCACGATGCGTTCGCCGAGAGAAGGAAGGTCCGCGAGTTTAGGCAACACACGACCAAATGCCTCTTGTGTCGAAAGCTTGCTTGGGTAGGAGAGGTCAATGCTGGGGGGAACCAATTCTGGTTCGAGAAGCGGATGACGTTGTTCGTTTCCACGCTGCAACCGCTCTGCTGCTTTTTGGCACCAGCGACCTTCCCGCGAATCAGAGGGAAAGGTCTCCCACTCGCGCCCACTGGGAATATCCAGTTCTTGCTGAAGGCGCGCTATCTGCTCACCGCTCAAAAGCATTGAGTGGTTGAGTGCCTCCCCCGCGAAAGGCAATCCCCAACCTTTAATCGTATAGGCAAAGACAACCGTAGGCCCCTCCTGGTAACGGTCGGCGAGTGAGAAGGCATGCAGTAAACTATTGAGGTCATGACCACCCAAGTTACTCAGAAGCGTTGAAAGTTGCTCATCCGGTGTCTCATGTAGCGCAAGCGCGATGTCCTGATTCTCTGCATTATCGAGGCCAAGCGGGTGTGTGAGACGAGTACGTATGTCCGCCCCTCGTCGGCGCAGTAGACTTTGGTATTCCTCATTGCTCATCTCGTCAAGACGACGGCGGAGTGCTTGCCCACCGGGACGTGCGAAGACCTGCTGCAATTGTTGCCCATATTTCGCCTCCACGACTTGCCAGTTTGCTGCCTGAAACAGCCGTTTCAATTGCGTTGCACGGATACCAGGGACGACACGATCCAGACTTTGTCGGTTCAAATCGACAATCAGCAGAACATTTCCTAATCCTTGCAACGCTTCGTCGAAGGCTGCCTCCCACACACTCCCTTCGTCGAGTTCCGCATCGCCGATCACAGCGACAAAACGATGTGAAGTCACCCGACCAAAGTGGTTGTGCGCGTAGCGGTGAGCCACCGCAGCAAAGGCGGGAGCCACCGCTCCCAAGCCAACTGAACCAGTGCTAAAATCAACGGGATCAGGGTCTTTTGTTCGGCTTGGATAGGCTTGGAGGCCGTTGAATTCTCGCAATGTACGCAGGTATGACTGATCTAAATTTCCTAGGAGATACTGTATCGCGTGGTACGCGGGTGAGGCATGCGGTTTCACACTCACTCTATCACCTGCATCCAGATAGTGAAAATACAGGGCCGTGAGGATAGAAACCATGGAGGCGGACGATGCCTGATGTCCTCCAACCTTGAGATCATCGGTGTTCGACCGTACATGATTTGCATGGTGAATCATGTACGTGCAGAGCCAGAGCACACGGTGCTGAATGGCGTCGAGAGTCTGATACTCTTCAGATGGTAACAAGAGTACATCGAGACCGCCTGTCTCTGACAGTGTAGCTTCCTGCTTGTGTCGCATAGCTTCGGAGGTTTCGTTCGTCGCAGTTGGATAAGTATCCTTTGACATAAGAGCCGCCCCTTCAAAAGTAAATAGACCGTTCAAAGAACACTACTGTCTGTCATCTCAAGCTTCCCCATCTTGTTCAAGCACGTTCTTGACGTGAACAATGGTCTGTTGAATATGAGAGCGTACAGCATTAGCGGCACGGACCGGATCGTTCGCTTGGCAGGCGGTAAGAATCTCCCGATGTTCCCTGTCGAGACGCAGAGCGTCTCTGGGAACGTCGGCGGCTGCATAGAGATGGTTGTAGGCAATTGAGGCATTGCGCAATTCCTCAATCATTGTGAGCAATCGTGAAGGTCCCGCAAGACTATATAACCTCATATGAAATTGTTGATTTCGCTCAACATACAGAGGCGCATCACTGGTGGTGTGCATCTCATCGAGGAGAGCAAGAAGTGGAGGAGCATCCTGAGGTTGGAAGCATTCAGCAGCTCCCTCGACCGCCAGCATCTCCAGTGCCATCCGAATTTTGTAGTGTTCGATCAAGTCCTGGATGGTCGGTAAGAACACTGTGACACCTCGTCGGGTGTCGATCTGTACCAAGCCGTCACTTTGCAGCAGTCCAAATGCCTCGCGCACGGGAGTCGTACTCACTCCAAAGCGTTGCGCGGTCTCAATCTGAGGCAACTTCGTCCCTGCCGGTAGTTGTCCTGTGATGATTTCGTGTCGCAGAGTCGCCGCGATTTGCTCCGCTATCGTGAGTTTTGTGAGGATGGGAGTTGTGTTGCCATTTCCCTGTGGTGCTATGCCGGTCATACGCTCCGTTCTCTCCCTCTTGACAAATGTCGTATGCATAGTGCATACTTTACACCATTATAGCATGCTTTGTCCAGATGGCGATGAAGAATCACACTATGACCCGCATCTGTCACCTATTAGTCTGTCAATCTTGATGTGGCTGGGGCAAGGGCGCCCGCTGCCTTTCTCATTCCCCGAATGCGGCTTCGGGGACGCCCCTCCCATATGCGAACGCGCATGAGGAGCCATGTCATATGGGAGGGGCGTCCCCTTGCGGGCACCTGGTTTCGGTACCAAATGTACTTTGACAGACTACTATGTAACGATGGAAATATCGGACAAGTGTCCACAGAAAGGACACCTTTGATCATCAATATCAACCGTTGAAAGTTATGTAAAGCAGCAGTTCGGTTAGCAAGACGTAGGCAAAGGCAGCCAGTGACGAAAAGCGAGAGTGCAGCCTGCTTCGCGACCGATAGCTAGGGCACAATGAGGTGAGCAAAATGAGCCAGAGCACAGTAGC
>CAXUIS010000161.1:0-12092 GCA_964250915.1 uncultured Ktedonobacteraceae bacterium
GGTATGAATGATGCAATGGTGTTGGCTGCATGCAGCCAGCACCATTGCATCATTCATACCTGACATTAAGGTACCAGGAATGATTCAAACAGAAACAAAAATTAAAAATACGAAAACGGACCTGCTTTCATTAACACTACCGCAACTACAGGAATGGTTGGTTGAGTGTGGCGAGGCATCATTTCGCGCGAAACAGATATATAGCTGGCTCTTTCAGCATCTCGTGACTGACTTTTCGCAGATGACCAACATTCCACTGACACTTCGCACACGTTTGGCGGAGGAGGCAAGTATTGGGCCTATGATTGTGCGAAGTGAGCAACATTCAAAAGATGATCGCACTCGAAAAATTCTACTCGAACTCAGCGATGGTAAGCTTGTCGAGTCGGTTTTGATGCTCTATCCACCTGTTGGCGAGAGCAGTCTACGTGCTACTGTGTGTGTCTCTAGTCAGGCAGGATGTGCGTATGGGTGTACATTTTGCGCAACAGGACAGATGGGTTTTGATCGTCATCTCAGTTCGGGCGAGATCGTAGCACAGGTTTTATACTTCGCGCGCCAACTACGGGAGTCTCCGTGGCAAGCGGTAGGTCTGCCCGGAAGTACGCCAATCGACCATATCACCAACATTGTCTTGATGGGAATGGGCGAGCCACTGCACAACTATGACAATGTGTTACAAGCTCTACGTATTCTCAATAGTGCAACTGGCTTCAATTTGGGGGCGCGGCATATGACCGTCTCCACTGTTGGACTCGTACCCGCCATTCGTAAGTTGAGCCAGGAGCAATTGCAGGTCAACCTCGCCATTTCGCTCCACGCTCCGACCGATGAATTGCGTAGCCAGACCATGCCAGTTAATCGTAAATATCCCCTACACGAATTACTCGATGCATGTAAGGAGTATATTGCTGCTACGAAGCGGCAAGTGACCTTCGAGTATGTCCTGTTAGCGGGCGTGAACGATACGTTTACGCACGCGCAACAACTTGCCGACCTGCTTGTACCGCTCAAGCAGTTCGCGCACGTCAACTGTATTCCTGTCAACGCCACTTCCGCCAGCTTCCGCACGCCTGGGCCTGACTCCATTCGCGCCTTTCGCAACGCCCTCTACGAGCGTGGCATCAGTAACAGTGTACGCGCCGAACGTGGTGACGACATCGCCGCCGCCTGTGGGCAACTGCGTACCCGTTTCGAGGCTCGCCGTCAACTTCCTACTATGCAAACTGTTCAGAAATAAAAAAGCTTGTGTCATGTGCTTTGCACATGACACAAGCTTTTTTATTTCTGAATAAACTATCTTTCTTTGGGTAGTTTGTTCATGGTGCGCATACAACGCGTGCAGATATTCACGGTCTTGTGCGACCCGTTTATCTCGATACGACGACGCTGCACATTCAAGATGAAGCGACGACGTGTGCGGTGCTGCGAGTGTGGTACATTGTTGCCATACATTGGCTTCCGCTCACAAATGTCACAACGACCTGCTGCCATTTTACTAATCCTCTCTAAAACTTACTATATTTTGCATCTGAATATAGCATTAGGGCACCCGCTACCTTTATCATTCCCCGAATGCGGTTGGGGATGCCCCTCCCATAGACGGAACGTTTTCTTTCAGTGTCTTGTCGTATGGGAGGGGCATCCCCTTGCGGGTGCCCTAGTTTCCATATCACGCAGACGTTTCTGCATCGCTCCGCACGTTTTACTTGACTATCAGCAGGGCCTGTGGTATTTTCAATCTCAGATAAAAGAACCCAACATTATGCCAATACCTATGACCCAATACACATTCTATCTCGTTGTGCGAGTATAACGCATATTGGGCAATTTGGCAAGAGTCTATAGAAGTTGAGAAGATATGTCTATGCCAAAGTCGTCTGCCCTTCAACCACAAGTACGTCCTTTAGGAAAGATAGAGGTCCTTCCAAACGCCATTCACAGCATCGCAGCACAGGCGATATGCGAGTGCTATGGTGTTGTGGGCATAGCATCGCCACGGTTACGCAATGGACAAGCGGTCCTTTTGACAGACGAGCAAAGTAATCAAGGCGTACAGGTGCGTCTGGTGAACGATCAGATCATTCTTGAGATATATGTCGTACTGGAGTACGGGCTACGCATATCAGAGATCGCGCATAACGTCATGAGTAGCGTCAAATATTCGACGGAAAAGATGTTAGGCGTCCCAGTTGCCCAGGTCAATGTCAATGTGCAGGGCTTACGGCAAGAAAAGAAATAATACAGGGAGTCATCATGCAGGAACAATCAGCACGCGCTATACTACGACAACGACCTCGGCGCATCAGCGTCTTCGACGGTCAGGACCTCAAAAAGGCCATCGTAGCTGGTGCTGCGTGGTTAGAAGAACACCGCGAGGTTATTAACGCCCTCAATGTGTTTCCCGTGCCGGACGGTGATACCGGCTCAAATATGTCCGCGACAATGCAGGCAGCCGTGCGCGATATCAAGACCAGTACCGAGTCGCTTGCGGGCGTTGTTGCCGCCAAGATCGCGCATGGTGCGTTACTTGGGGCGCGTGGTAACTCTGGCGTCATTCTGTCACAAATTCTGCGTGGACTCGCCCAGGGACTCGACAAGAAGGGTACATTCGGTGCAAGCGATTTAGCCAATGCCTTCCAGGAAGCCTCACGTCTCGCTTACCGAGCGGTGATAAAACCTGTCGAGGGCACCATCCTTACCGTTGTGCGCGAAACCGCAGAGGCGGCTAAACAGAGCGCGGACCGTGGAGACGACCTCGTTGGCTTGATGCAAGAGGTGGTTATCGCCGCTCGTCAATCCGTCGCGCGCACACCTGATCTTCTACCAACTTTAAAACAAGCAGGTGTTGTTGACTCCGGCGGGCAAGGCTTTTGCACTATCTTAGAGGGTATATGGCGCTATATTCGTGGCGAATCCGGCGCAACTCTTACTCTACCTGAAGCTCCTGTACAGGTGCAGCAGGCCGAGACGTATCAGAAGAAGGGACGTGTCACTGTTGAGGAGGAATTTGGCTATGAGGTCGTCTTCCTGCTCTATGGTGAAAAACTTGATGTAGAGAACATTCGCCAGAGCATTATCGACATGGGCGGCGTCTCAACCGTTGTTGCGGGCGACGAAAAGCTGCTCAAGGTTCATACGCACACAGCAACGCCAGGACAAATTCTGGATTACGGCGTCAGCCTCGGAAGTCTGATGGACATTAATATCGAGAACCTGCAAGCGCAAAGTCTCACTTATGCAGCAGCAAGCGAGGCTGAACATGCCAATGATACATCTGAGGAGATACTGCATATTGCAACCGTCGCCGTTGTCTCTGGCGCAGGCTTTGAACATGTTTATCGGGAATTGGGCGTCAACGCTATTGTGTCCGGTGGGCAGACGATGAATCCAAGCATTGAAGAACTCCTTGCGGCTGTCGAGGCGGCCCCTGCCGACAAAGTTATTATTCTACCGAACAATGGGAATGTCATCCTTAGTGCCCAGCAGGTTGTGAGCTTGACGAAAAAAGAGGTCTTTGTTGTGCGAAGTGACACGTTGCCGCAGGGCATCACGGCGCTCTTGAGCTTCAATTATGACGCCGACTTCCAGGAAAATTGTCAGGCTATGAGTGAGGCAGCGCAGCACATCCAAACGGCGGAAATCACAACCGCCGTGCGTACTGTGCACATTGGGGGCGTACGCGTACGCGAAGGCGATTATATTGGATTGATCAATGGCAATCTGACCGTCGCGGGTCAGCAAATAGAGCGCGTTGTGCAGGATACCCTAGAGCGTATGGGCATCGACCAATACGAGATACTTACGCTCTACTATGGCGAAGACATAAGCTCAGACGTGGCACAGCAAACCGCGCAACGTATCAAGCAACACTATTCACATCTTGAAATCGAAGTAGTCAACGGTGGACAACCGTATTATGCCTACATCGTTTCTGTGGAATGATATAAATGTCGTCTATACCTTCTGTATCCTGTACGGGTCTGCTTTAGCACACCCTTTCGGCACCGCCATTTTTGTGTGACAAAAGGGTGTGCTGAAGCAGACCCGTACAGGGGTAGGGATATATATTATTAGAGGAGATTTGAAGGTCATGGCTGTTCGCATTCTTACAGACAGCACAGCAGATATCCCGCTAGCGTTAGCGGAGTCGCTTGGAATCACGGTGGTTCCGCTCACGGTGTTCTTTGGCGAAGAGGCATACCTTGATGGCATAGACATGGATACGGCAACATTCTTTCGCAGACTCGCAACCAGCAAAGTGTTGCCTCGGACCTCACAACCCTCGCCTGGATCGTTTCAAGATGCATTCATTCATTTGATTCAAGAGGGTGCCGATGGTATCGTTGCCATTCTCCTTTCATCAAAGTTAAGTGGCACGTACCAATCCGCGTGTACCGCACGCGACTCGCTATCGGAAGAGTATAAGCATGTCCCAATTGAAATTCTCGACTCAGAGAGTGTCAGCGTGGGTATCGCTTATACAGTTATGCAAGCGGCAGAGGAGGCGAAGCAAGGCACTCCAATCGAAACCATCAAAGCTCATGCCCTTGATCGCCTGGCAAGAACGCGGATTCTGTTCGCATTGGACACACTTGAATATCTCAGCAAGGGTGGACGTATTGGAGGAGCATCAGCTTTAGTTGGTAACATCCTCAGTATCAAACCAATTCTCTCGTTTAAGGATGGTCTTATTGTGCCAATAGAGCGACCAAGGACGCGCACAAAAGCCTTCGCACGTATCGCGCAACTTGTGATGGATGTTGGACCTCTTGAAAGTGCCACCATCGTAGAATCCGATGCGGAAGTCGGACAACAACTTGCCGATGCTCTCAAACCTGTATATAAGGAAGACCTGCCGCGCTACAACTTCGGTGCCGTCATCGGCACCTATAGCGGTCCTTATGTCGCTGGTGTAGCATTTGTTACCGCGAAGAAATAACGATGTGTAGGAATTCATACATGAAAAATGCTGGTAAATCAAGAACGATTTACCAGCATTTTTTATGTAAAGACGGACCACTAACAATTGGGCGGTGTATTAGTAGTCACGTGCAACGTTCCCACAAAGAATTGGGTCATACCCTGTTTGTGTCGAGAGGTTGGTAGAAAAATGCACGTTCACATCCCATCCATACGCTGGAATGGTGTCAACGTCTTTGAAGGTAACTATCTTGTCTGCTACACCGCGTCCATTCGCGACAAGTGGTGTCAAGTCATACAGCACCTGCTTTGTGTAGAAACAATCGCCAGCATGAACGTGGGCGGCGTGCGCACTATAAGGAGCGAGACCAGTTACAACGATATGTACCGTCAGCTTGCCATCTTTCAGGCTCAAACGTGTGAAGCCAAAGGCGTGCTGATTGGGGTCTGGAGTAGAACCGAGGGTGGTCAACACGTCAGATGCATGGGCGGAATTATAGACAACACCACAAGAAATCGCATACGCTTGCTGTGGTGTGTTCAGGGTAGGACCATTGTGAACATTGATATACCAACCCGTTACAGGAATACCAGAACTGGCAAGATGAATAACGGTGGTAACGGACGCTTGGCCCTTCTCATTCGCAACAACATTTTTCAGCGGGTAGAGAATAGCTCCGTTGCTGGCACAACTATTGCCAGCATGGATGTGCGCGGGATGGGTACTATTTGGTGCTAAACCAACCAATGAGATTGATACGGTCAACTCGCGCCCTTCTACATGAAGTGCGGCTGTACCTGTTGGTGTGTGTTGCAGGACAGCACGCGCGGCTATGCTGTTCGTTGCAAATACACTTGTCGCTGGTGTTCCTGCGCCTACAAGTACGAGCAAGACAGAAATGCTTGCGATACTTGCCAGGAGAACACGAGAGTACGCAAAAAACCCCTTACGCATGTTTGTTCTTCCCTTTACTATACAAAAAGTAGTTACATAACGTATTTGTTATGCAAATGTATTGTAATATTAGGGATAGAATATAAACAAGACAACTAGATTAAAATTTACTTAGCCAAGATTAAACGCATATGAATATAGTAGTGATATATTCTATCCCTATGTGTTTATTCTTTATTTGGTAAGGTGTGATAGGGACCTGATGATTATTTCATTCATTCCCATCATCGCATCCTTTGAGCGATCAACCGCGACAAGGACGCGATGAATCGATCCCTACTAGTCTGTCAATCTTGATGTGGCTAGGGCAAGGGCGCCCGCAAGGGGACGCCCCTCCCATATGCGAACGCGCATGAGGAGCCATGTCATATGGGAGGGGCGTCCCCTTGCGGGCGCCCTAGTTTCGGTCCCAAATGTACTTTGACAGACTACTACCACACTCATACTGCATCTTAACACATTTTTATGTACAGTTTTATCAACCTAGTTGCTTATAGCCTAGACTTTTGTTACAATGACGATACAACGTCTGTAAGGGTCTGATGTATCGCACCCTGAGCTGGTGAGTTGAAAGGTACGGTAGCAGCCTGTGTCAAAAGTTTATGCAGTCGCTAATCAAAAGGGTGGCGTCGGAAAAACCACTACCTCTATTAATCTTGCTACATATCTCGCGGCGGCGGGACGCAGAGTATTGCTCGTTGATATGGACCCACAAGCCAATACCTCTAGCGGTATTGGTGCCGCCAAGAATAAAAAAGAATATACTATGTATGACTTAATGGTAGGAGAGCAAGAAGAGGTCTCTATTTTTGATGTGATTGTGCCTTCGCCACGACGTGAACTCGTCGTCGCACCCTGTACGGTTGATCTTGCGGGTGCGGAGATGGAACTGGTCGGGGCGTTGGCACGTGAGTATCGCTTACGACAGGCTCTTGAGCCAATTCGTAATCGCTGTGACTACATTATTATCGACTGTCCACCCTCGCTTGGTCTTCTCACAATCAATGCACTTGTCGCGGCAGATGCACTTATCATTCCTATCCAATGTGAATATTTAGCCCTGGAAGGGCTAAGCCAGTTGCTCAATACCGTCAACATTGTGAAGAGCAAGCTCAATCCAGACCTCTATATCGCTGGTGTCGTCATGACCATGTTCGATCCACGTACACGCCTTGCCAGCGATATCGTGCGAGAGGTACGCAACCACTTTCCAAATGAGGCATTCCAGACGATTATTAATCGTAACGTCCGTTTGAGCGAGGCACCTAGTTTCGGACAAGCCATTCTGGACTATGACCCGACCTCGCCCGGTGCTCTGGCCTATCGATCACTCGCTGAGGAGGTAATGGCCCGTGGCTAAGCAAAAATTCGGTCTGGGTCGTGGTCTGGATGCATTGATTACAGGTGCGTCTGAGGTTATGGCATCTCAGCAATCAACACAAAATGGTGAGATAGTTAATACACTGCACACGCCCATCGATAGCATCATTCCCAATCCACGTCAACCACGTCGCATCTTTCGTGAGGATGATCCAAAGCTGCTTGAATTGAGTGCATCCATCAAAGAACATGGCCTGATACAACCTATCATTGTGACGCGCCTTGATACACTCGCGGCAGCAAGTGGAGAGGAACCAAAGAAAGATACGGGTTCCTGGTTTCATGAAGATGAGCAGACGGCCTCCACACAGGATTCGACTAAATCACTACAAGGTGTTCTTTATCAGATTATCGCGGGCGAACGACGTTGGCGTGCCTCGCGTCTCGCTGGTCTGAGCAAAGTGCCCGTGGTTATCAAAGAGGTAACGCCGCAACAGATGCTTGAGATGGCGTTAATCGAAAATATTCAACGTGCCGATTTGAATCCGATTGAAGAGGCTTTGGCCTATCAAGCATTAATACAAGACTTTGGCATGACGCAAGAGCAGGTAGCACGACAGGTTGGCAAAGATCGTTCAACCATTACTAACTCCGTACGCCTCCTGCAACTAGCACCGAAAGTGCGTGATGCGCTCATCAATCAGCCCGAAAACTTCAGCGAGGGTCATGCGCGCGCTTTAATTGGTATTGCCCGTGAAGAGGATCAGATCACAGCAATGGGTAAGATTATCGCCCTCAAACTCAACGTACGGCAAGCAGAAGAGTTAGCCGCCAGTATCAAGGGCAAAGAAGACGTGAACGCTGCTATCGAGCGCATGACGACGCCGCAACCCAGACCCGCCGAGGTACAAGAACTGGAAACGCATTTTCGAGATGCCCTCATGGTGAAGGTCGATCTCAAGAAGAATGCGAAGGGCAAAGGGACTCTAGTCCTACACTTCAACGATCAAGACGAGCTTGAGCGTTTATATAGCAAGTTGGTAAAACAGCGCGAAGCGTAGGAGGTAGTGAGAGGAGTAATCATGACCACACCAGAAACAACAGAGCGTTCATTTGACAAAGCTCGTCGTAAGCTTGTCACTGCACGCATTGAACTGATGGGGCAACTTGCGAAATTTAGTCAAGACGAATTGAATCAAAATCCTGTAGAAGGCGAATGGTCGCCTCTACAGATAGCGCACCATACCTATATCACGGAGGGTCTGGCGTTAGAGCAAATTTATCGTGTGCAAAACGAAGACAATCCCTTTATTCCCGATATTAGCTCGGACTCATCGCAGCAACATCTCGAATTAGCAGAAACTCCAGCCTCGCTCGAAGCAATTCTTGCGGGTATGGCAGCACGTCGTGAAGAGTTATTTGAGTATCTTTCCACCTTGCCTGAAGATGGCTGGAATCGCCCATTGCATCATGCCGAATGGGGCAATCTCAAACTCTATCAATTCGTAAACGTGCTCTATATCCATGACCAGCAGCATACAAAACAACTAGAGAAGATAAAGAATGCTCTATAGGTAGTGTTGATGTCAAAGAGGGACCGCAAGAGTATGTTGCTCTTGCGGTCCCTCTTTGACATCAACACTACCTCTCTTTTTTGGCCTCACAGCTTTCCGGTCACAAGTTCACTAGAGTGGTACCTTTTCGTCATTTTAAACACTTTCAGGTTAAGGTCTCTCAACCGCCCTCCGGTACTTTTCTATTAGTTTAAATATGTCTATGCATAGACACCTTCAGAAGTATAGTACTATCTCACAAGACCATGTTGACACAAAATATGTCAGCACGTTCCACGATGTCGTGTGGAGCATCGTTTCCGTAGCTATATCTTTACTTTGATGTACTTGCCTACGGACATATAGTTGTCATGTACTTATAACGAGCATATGACTAAAGAAGGATTGAAAATGCTGAAACATCAATTTGTTTCGACGTATGGGTCTTCACGACGCCGACGTCTGTCACCTTTAGCATTGATTGGTATTAGTGTACCGCTTCTATTAGCGTTGATTGGAGCAGCACTTGTCGTTATCTTGCCGCGCTTCAGCACACATGCTGCTAATAATGCTGTCAATGTGAACTGCACTCTCGTTGTGCCAGCCAATCCATTGTCGGCACAGGGACTGGCTACTCCTTATCAATTCGTTGCCACTAATCCAGCGCAAGGGCCATGTAACGAAGCCAACACTGGGCAATCAACGTTTGTGCAAGCTGCGATTTATGATCCGGCCGCAAACACACTTTCCGCATACGAGCCATTAGTGATCGACCAGGGAACGCAACCAGCCGTCGCACCAGTAGTTCCACAACTTCCAAAAGGCTCTATCGTCGCCCTCTGGTTTGGGTTTAACGGCACAATCCTGCATTTGACTGGCGGGACAGCGGCTGGACGGTGTGTCAATGGTCTACCTGGTTCAGACTTTGGACAGTTTGCCTATTGTAACGCACCACGCTTCTTCTTTTCTGTCAACGCGGCGATTCGAGCAGGGAAGATCACCGTTCCGCCGATTGGCACCGCGAGTGACGGTCAGCCCTGTCCTACGACACGCAGTTTTGCGGTTGTCGATATGGACCAGAGCGATAACGTGCAGACACAATATCTTGCCAATGGCAATGGTCAAACAGCCCAACTTAACGCCGCGAATATGGCACAAGTCCAGAATGCCAAGACGCTAGGCAATCCAAGCGATAACGCACTAGTCTCTCGTGTGCTTGATCCAGCACTTGGGTGTCAGTCATGGCAGGTTCCTGATTTGACGAACAACGGTACGATGACCGCGACGCTGGCAACCGACGAACTACAGGCAGCAGCCAACCAGAAGGCTCCGATTGCGCTGGTTCCTCCCGCCGACGAAATGGTGCTTGTCAACAATAAGCAAAACATTGTGAAGGTTGACGCATATCGTTTTGGCGTCGATCAAATGCCTACTTTCTCCGTTGCCGCTGCAAATCAAACCGCCTATTGTCGGAATATTGTGAATATAGGCTTACCAAAGCTACAGTTGGATATGCAGAATTTCCTGAATCATCCATCTCCTGATGGCGGTGTAACAGCGAACTCGCTCTTTACCTTCCTGGCGAACCGTATGAACGCAACGCTAGGTGCCGGTGGTTTAGGATGCCTCGCACTCCTCAAGATTCAGGACCCTATCACACTCACTACTAATGGCAATGGTGTGGTCACGGCTGCAACGCTTAATACTAATGGAACAGTAGCAAATGGTGGAACTACAACGCTTACAATCAACGGAACAGCAGCGCAGTTTACTAACGGGCAAGCACAAGTGACCGTCAACAAGCTTCCTGCTACTGCAACCGTAAATGGAACCGCCGTTAGCATCACCGATGGCACGAACAACGCTCAGAACAACAATGGGCAAGCCAACAACGCTCAGAACAACAATGCCCAGAACGGTCAGCAGCAGGCGGCTGCTACTGCCACGTTGACTGTGAATGGTACGGCCGTACAATTTGCTAATGGGCAAGCACAAGTCACCATCAACAAGCTGCCAGCCACTGCAACTCTTAACGGAACCGCGATTACTATTACCGATGGTGCTAACAATGGAGGTGGAAACAATGGTGGAACAACTACTGTTCCTACATTGACTGTCAATGGCACAGCAACACAATTCGTCAACGGACAAGCGCAAGTGACCGTCAATAAACTGCCAGCTACTGCAACTCTTAATGGAACTGCTGTTAGTATTACCGATGGTGCGAACAGTGCTCAAAACAACAATGGGCAAAACGCCAATAACGGTCAGCAACCAGTGTCTACTACTGCAACTCTGACCATCAATGGCACATCTGTACAGTTTACTAACGGACAAGCACAGGTTACTATCAATAAGCTACCAGCTATTGCAACACTCAATGGGGCTGCGATTACGCTTACGGATGGTGGGAACAACGGTGGTGGGAACAATGGTGGCGGAAACAATGGTGGCGGAAACAATGGTGGCACCAATACAACTGGTGCTATCACATTCAATATCAATGGCAAAACAGTATCTGTTGCTCCTGGGCAATCAGGAACAGCCACAATTAACAATCAGACAGTCACATTGATGGTAAGTGCCGATGGCACAATGGTAACTATTACGAATGCCAACAATGGTGGTGTCAATAATACCGTTAACGTTCCAGCCGATGGTCAGACAACAGTTATGGTGAACAACCAACCTACGACTCTGACGATGAATGGCGCGACCAACACGATGACAGTGACAAATACTTCTGCTACTGCCACTCCTACCACGACTGGTGGAAACGGCAATTAGTCGGATGCTAGCTTTAGTGTAGCAGATGGACCTTTTCCACTTGCTATGCTAAAAGCAATGAGATATGAATGATGCCTTCCTCGTTTGCATACACAAGCGAGGAAGGCATCATTCATCTGTTCTTGGCAGTTAGTGAATGCAATTCCCGTTCATAGCCTGTTCGCATCTTCAATTCTTTACAACTATGTCATATTCAATCCCACCAACGATGCGAATAATGTTTCATCTTCATTCAACGATACATCAATCGCGCTCAATGACCCTATATCAATGCGCAATTGCCATTGGTTACGGAGTGGCATGCCCAAAAGCGAACAGAGTAGACCACGTAATGTACCGCCATGACTCACAAGTACAATCTCGCCATTCTGCTCTCGTTGCACAATCTCATGTAGTGCGGGCATGACACGTTGCAAAACCTCTGGAAGCGTCTCACCTTGTGGAGGGGCGACGTGTTCAGGATTCGTGAAGAAGCCAAGCTGTTCATGAAATGAGGTCGCAATCTCATCATAAGTCAGACCTTCCCACGCACCAAAGTGGATTTCGCGCCACGC